>JAKPMS010000086.1 GCA_029548805.1 Spirochaetota bacterium
CTTTAAGCAACATGAAAACGGCAAAACCTGTTTCTGGCGCAAGCATATCGCTTTACAGCTATTCCATGAGGGAACTGGCAAAAGCTATTTCTGATAAAAACGGTTTTGCCATTTTTGGCAAACAGGATTATTCGCCCGATAGGCGCGATGGGCATAACGAGCCTTATTTTATAGTAGCGGAAGCGGACAAAAGCAGCTCAGAAAAAAAAGGTAAAGACCAGGCCTATTTGAAAATAAGCCCATCCCAGGCCCTGTCAGTCAGCCATTTTGACATAGCCGGAGAAAAAGCGGAAAGCGGTATCAAGGGCTTTATTTACGGAGAACGCGGTGTATGGCGCCCCGGTGACGACATCCATCTGGGCTTTATTCTGTATGATAACAAAAAGACCCTGCCAAAAGAGCATCCTGTCCAGTTTGAACTGGTAAACCCGCTGGGCCAGATTGTAAAAACCGCAAGCTATACCAAGAATCTGAATGGCGTGTACTATATCAAGACTTCTACAGACTATGCTGCCCCCACCGGAAACTGGCTGGCCAGAATCCGTCTTGGCGGCAAAAGCTTTGAAAAAAGCCTGAAGATCGAGTCCATAATGCCAAACAGGCTAAAACTCAAGCTGGATTACGGCAAAGACCCATGGATTTCTTCCGATACAAAAAGCATGACTTTAAGCGCCGCATGGCTCCATGGTGCGGCGGCTCCGGGACTTAAAGCCGATGTTAATATGTATTTACTTAGCTCCGCCAAGGCTCCGGGCAATTATTCTTCTTACTCCTTTCAGGATCCGCTTAAGGATGTTCCAGGAGGAAAAACTTCTGTTTTTGAAGGCAGCCTGGACAGCAGGGGCTTGGCCCAATTCAATACGAATTTCAGTGCCGACCAGCCCGCTCCCGGCCCCATGACTGCGATGTTTGTATCAAGGGCATTTGAGCGCTCTGGCCTCTTTTCTACCGAACAGTTTTCTGTGGATTATCATCCGTACAAACGCTATGTAGGCATAAAGCTGCCGGGAGGAGATTCGGCCAGAAACATGCTGCTTACGGACAAGGATCACAATGTAGAATTCATACTTGTGGACCGGGATGGAAAAGCCCAGGGAAACGCCCAGCTGGAAATAGCCTTGTACAAACTGGAATGGCGCTGGTGGTGGGAAAAGGGAGAAGAAAGCCTTGCAGCCATAGCCGGCGATGTATACAGACACTTGATAAAAAAAGAGACGCTTGAGCTGCGTTCCGGCCGGGCCAGCTGGAAGCTTAACATAAAATACCCGGAGTGGGGCAGGTATCTGATACGGGTTAGCGACAAAGAAAGCGGCCACAGTTCGGGCAGCATTTTCTATGTGGACTGGCCCGGCTGGGCTGGCCAGGGCAAGGGGGAGGGGGCCGGCTCCGCGTCCATGCTGGAGCTTGCTTCCGACAAAGAAAAGTACAGCCCGGGATCCGTGGCAAGCATAAGTTTTCCTTCCAACAAGGAAGGGCGCGCCTTGGTTGCAATAGAAAAATCCGGCCATATCCTTAAAGAAGAATGGGTAGAAGCAAAAGATGCCATTACAGAATACAAGCTTAAAATAACTGCGGACATGGCTCCCAATGTATACGTTCATATAAGTTATATACAGCCGCACTTGCAGAGCATTAATGACCTGCCAATACGTCTTTATGGCATCATACCGGTCATGGTGGAGGACCCGCAGACAAGACTGGAACCGCTTGTTTCCGGCCCTGCCGCTTTGGAGCCAATGAAAAAAGCTGTAATAAGCGTGTCGGAACGCAGCGGCAAAGCCATGACCTACACCCTTGCCGTTGTGGAAGAGGGCCTTTTGGGAATAACCCGTTATTCTGTCCCCAACCCCTGGAACGAATTTTACAAAAAGGAAGCCAGTAGCCTGGCTTCATGGGATATATACAAGGATGTGGCAGGAGCATATAGCGGGAAACTGCAAACGCTTATTTCTATTGGAGGATCAGAGTTTGAGGATTTAAGCGGCACTAGAAAGAGCAGCCGCTTTCCACCTGTGGTACAGTTTTTTGGCCCGTTTGAATTGGCCAAAGGAGCCAGCGCCAGGCATGAAATGGAAATGGGGCCGTACAATGGTGCTGTCAGGCTGATGGTGGTGGCAGCCGATCCTAATGGCGCCTATGGCTGTGCAGAAAAAGAAGTGCCGGTTCGCACTGATCTTATGACTTTTATGACAGTGCCAAGGGTTCTTGGTCCCGGAGAAAGCCTTAGCATTCCTGTAAGTGTTTTTGCATTTCTGGGCAAGAACGCAAAAGTGGACTTGCAGCTTAGTGTCAGCGGGGCTTTGAGCATAAATGGTCAAGCCAAAAAAACGCTGGTAACAAAAAAGGATGGCGAAGAAACTGTCAGCTTTCAGGTAAAGGCTGCTGATACAAGCGGAGAAGCCGGCATCAGGCTAACAGCCACTGCTCCCGGAGGCAAAAGCTATACAGAAAGCGTAAACCTAGAACTGCGCTCATCTGCAATTCCTGTGACCATGGCCAGCTCTGTTTTGCTGGACGGAAAAAGCAGCGGCTCGCTGGATCTTGCTTTGCCGGGTATAGCCGGCTCCAATGAGGCCTGGCTGGAATTGTCCTTGTTGCCGCCTGTGGACTTGTCCGGCAGGTTGGCTTATCTGCTGGATTATCCCCATGGCTGCTGCGAGCAAACAGTAAGCAAGGCTTTTCCGCAGTTATTCCTGGCAGAAGCCATGCCCCTTACGCCAGAGCAGGCAGAAACGGCCAGAGCCAATGTTGCTTCTGCCATTGGCAAAATGAGCAACTTCCAGTTGCCGCGGGGCGGCTTCAGCTTCTGGCCAGGGGCTTACGAAGAAGGCGAATGGCTGTCTGCCTATGTAAGCCATTTTCTAATAATGGCAAAGGCAAGAGCCTATGCTTTGCCGGAAGGCATGCTGGAAAATGCCTTAGACTGGCTAAAATCCAGATCCTCCACATGGAACGCCCAGTCGGATTATTCCAAGGCGGAACAGGCTTACCGGCTTTATGTGCTTTCTATTGCGGGTCAGGCAGACATAGCCGGTTTGAACCGTTTTATGGAGTACGCCCCTTTCCCGGCCATGGCTTTGTACCAATACGCTGCAGCCTATGCTGTAGCGGGCTTCAGGGACAAAGCGCAAGCTCTATTAAACCAGGCCGCTCCAACAGCAAACAGCTATGATGGCATGGAAAGAATTTATGCTTCTTTGACAAGGGACAGGGCAGCAATGCTGGATGCATTAAATGCCATAGGAGACAGTACCAGAGGCATTACGCTTTACAGGCAAATAGCCCAGGATATGGCATCCACAAGGCCTCTTTCCACCCAGGACTTGAGCTTTGCCCTTGTTTCCGCCTTGCCTTACATAAGGCAGGCTGCTGCCAGTGAAGCCATACTGAACTACAATTATAAAGGCTCTTTAGGCAGTATTTCAGTGACAAGAGGGCTAGCCAGAGTGCCGCTTGCTGTTGCAGACGACATGTTAAAAGTGAAACTTGAGAATGTTTCTTCCCAGGCTGTATATGCAAGGCTTGTTGCAGTTGGTACACCAAAGCCGGGAACAGAAAAGCCCATAAATGAGGGCTTGTCGCTTGGAGTACAGTACCTGGATGCGTCAGGCGCTGTTATGGACCCGGCAACAGCGCCTTTTGGCAGTGACCTGGTGGCAGAAATTACAGTTTCCAACCAGTCAGGAGAAAATATAGACAACATAGCCTTGACTTACAGGCTTGCATCCGGATGGGAAATTGGCAATTTAAGGCTTGGCATGGATACCGGAAGCAGCATGGCTTCTGCTCATGATTATCAGGACTTCAGAGACGACAGGGTGATGACCTATTTCAGCCTTAAAAGAGCAGAAAAAAAGACATACCGCTTTTTTATAAACAAAAGCTATGAAGGGGATTTTGTTATTCCTGCCATCAGCGCGGAAGCCATGTACAAGCCCGAATATTATGCTTTATGGCCTGGCAGCTATACTTCCAAGCCGCCTTCAGCGCCAAAACCGGGCTCCAGCAATAAAAAGTTTTGAGCCGTCGTCCAATAATGGCTCCCCTGTTGGGAGCCATGCTTTTTGCGTTAGTATTTTTGGTCTTCCCGGGGCGGGCTTTTATGAACAGGATAAAAGCATTGCCGCTTTCAAAAGCTGTTTACGCTGAAGGCGGAGAGCTGTTGGGAGCCAGTGTGGCTAGTGATGGACAGTGGAGGCTTGCTTCCTCTGCAGAACCGCCTGAGCGTTTTGTAAAAGCTTTGACCAGCTATGAAGACAGAAGATTTTATGGGCATGCAGGCCTTGATACCATAGCTGTCGCAAGGGCCATTTTGTCCAACCTTAAAAGCGGCAGCGTAAAATCCGGCGCTTCTACCATCACCATGCAGCTGGCCAGGTTGTCAAAGTCTGCGGCTCCGCGCACCATCGCCGTAAAAATGCAGGAATTATGGCTGGCTGCAAGGCTTGAGCTTAGCCTGAACAAGGCGGATATATTAAAGCTTTATGCCGGTCTTGCCCCCTTTGGGGCCAATGTAGCCGGGCTTGAAGCGGCAGGTTTCAGATGGTTTGGCAGAGCCCCGGAAAAACTTAGCTGGGCGGAAGCAGCCTGCCTAGCAGTACTGCCCAACAGCCCAGGGCTTGTACACCCCGGTCGTTCCCGTGATGAATTAAAACACAAACGGGATGCCTTGCTGCATTATCTTGCAGATAAATCCTATTTGCAAAAGCCGGATTTGGAAGCTGCGCTGGCAGAAAAATTGCCGGCAACACCAATAGCCATGCCAAACCTGGCTCCCCATTATCTGGACTTTTCTGAACAGGGCATTACAAAAACCAGACTGGATGCCGGCATTCAGGAAAGGGCAATAGCCATAGTAAAGCGGCACAGCCAGAACCTTTATTACAAGGGCATAGAAAACATGGCTGCTGTCATCTTGAGAGTCGGAGACAGCTCTGTTGCAGCCTACATAGGCAACAGCTCTTATTATACGGAAGGAATGTCGCCATGGGTGGATTGTGCAGCAGCCCCAAGGAGCTCAGGCAGTATTTTAAAACCTTTTTTGTATGCCAGCATGCTGGACAGCGGGGAGCTTATTCCTTCAAGGCTGATTCCGGATATTCCTACCAGAATCGGCTCTTACAGCCCTGAAAACAATCTAAAAAACTATTCCGGAGCAGTAAGAGCGGATGAGGCATTGGCCAAATCATTAAATGTGCCTTTTGTAAGGTTGCTGCGTTCCTATGGAGTGGAGCGCTTTGTTTCTTTGCTTAAAAAGCTGGGCTTTAAACATTTGTTCAGGGCAGCAGAAGACTATGGCCTGCCCCTTATACTTGGAGGTGCGGAAGTAAGCCTTTTGGAAGCTGCCCATGCCTATGCCGCTCTTGCAAGAGCAGCCAAACCCGGCGGAGACACAAATTACAGCATTTCCGGCGGGGCAGCCTGGTTGTGCCTGGAAGCCCTTGTGGATGTTGCCAGGCCGGCAGAAGAAGCATCCTGGCAAGAATATGCCAGTTCGCGCAGGATAGCCTGGAAAACCGGCACCAGCTTCGGGTCCAGGGACGCCTGGGCTATTGGAGTAAGCACAGATTGGGTGGTAGCCGTGTGGGCAGGCAACGCCAGCGGTACTGGCCGCCCCGAATTGAAAGGCAGCAGCGCCGCTGCCCCGCTTATGTTTGATCTTTTTGAGCTGCTGCCAAAAAGCGAGTGGTTTCCCCTTGACCCTAAGTCAGTCCGTTATAAAAACGTATGCAGCAATTCCGGCTATGCAGCCGGTCCTTATTGCAGGGAGCAAAGCCGGGTACTTGTACCCGCAGCTGCAAAAATTGACAATGCATGCCCTTATTGCACGGCAGTCCGGCTAAGCAAGGAAAGAAACCTTAGAGTCAGGCCTGGTCAATACCCAGAAGAAGAAACAACAATAGAAAACCTTTTTATACTGCCGCCTGCCATTGAGTTTTATTATGCCGCATCACAGCCGGCTTACAAGGCGCTTCCGCCATGGGCAGACGGAAGCTCGGATAGGGACGAGATGGAATTTATAATGCCGGAAGAAAACAGCTGGCTGTATATTCCTGTAGAGCTGGACGGTTCGTTGGGAAAAACGGTTTTTTGCGCAGTGCACAGACAAAAGGACGCAAGGCTGTTCTGGCATCTGGACGGACACTATATGGGAGAAACAAGGCTGGATCACAGAATGGAAGCCAGACCCGGCCCCGGCAGGCGCGAACTTATAATTGTGGACGAATACGGAAACAGTCAAAAAAGGGTGTTTTATGTATATGAAAAGGAATAATCCTCTGCTATAACTCTGATGATTTTGGGATACACAATTTGAGTTTTTTTAAGCTGAATTAAGGAGGCTATAGTGCATATTCCTGAAACACTTTCTTATGACGATGTGTTGCTGCTGCCGGCTTACTCGGAAGTCCTGCCAAAAGAAGTATCCATTAAAACCAGGCTTGCAGGCGATATCTGTTTGAACATTCCAATTTTAAGTGCGGCCATGGATACGGTAACTGAAGACAGGCTGGCCATAGCACTTGCCCTACAGGGAGGAGCGGGAGTAATACACCGGAATCTGTCTCCAAAAGCCCAGGCGGAACAGGTATCCAATGTAAAACGCTACCTGAACTGGATAATTGATACTCCGGTCACAGTGGAAGAAGACAGGACAATTGGGGATGTCCGTTCCATAATGAAAAAACGCGGAGTGACAGGCCTCCCGGTACTTAACAGTAAAGGCCTGCTTTGCGGAATTATTACCTCAAGGGACCTGCGCTTTCATAAAGATGACAGTGCCATGCTGCGCGATGTCATGACAAAAGAATTGGTGGTAGAAAGCGGCAAGCCAAGCCCAAAAAGCGCAATGGAAAAGTTTAACAGGCACAAAATAGAAAAACTGCCGGTGGTGGATTCCGAGGGGCTGCTGCTTGGACTTATTACGGTAAAGGACATGCTAAAAAAAGAGGCAAACCCCAATGCCGCCATGGACTTAAGGGGCAGTTTGATTGCAGGCGCAGCTATATCGCCAGCGGATTATGATACCAGGCTGCCATTGTTACTGAATGCAAAATGCGACTTTGTTGTAATGGACACAGCCCATGGCGACTCCAAAAGCGTTATAGAAGCTGTATATGCCATTAAAAGCAAGTATGACATAATGGTAATTGGCGGTAATGTTGCAAGCAAAGAAGGCACCAGGCGCCTTATTGACGCCGGCGCTGATGCAATAAAAGTCGGCATAGGCCCCGGTTCTATTTGCACTACCAGGATTGTTGCGGGTATAGGGGTTCCCCAGTTTAGTGCTGTGCTTGACTGTGCGGAAGAAGCAGACAAGCAAAACATTCCGGTTATAGCTGACGGCGGCATCAAGTTTTCCGGAGATATTGTAAAAGCTATTGCTGCGGGAGCTTCCACGGTCATGATTGGCAATCTTTTTGCGGGGCTCAAGGAAACCCCTGGTGCGGAAATATTATATGAAGGCAGGTTTTATAAAGAGTACAGGGGCATGGGGTCCATGGGAGCCATCAAAGCCGGCTCCGGAGACCGTTACCAGATGACCAAAGATGAAGCTCCATCGCCAGAAGGCATAGAAGGCAGGGTACCATACAAGGGAGAATTGAATGATTATTTGTACCAGCTGCTTGCAGGCCTGCGCAAAGGCATGGGCTATACCGGGTGCAAGGATATAGACAGTCTTAGAAAGCACAGGAAATTTGTACGTATAAGCAATGCGGGGCTAAAGGAAAGCCATGCTCATGACATTTACATTACGCAGGAAGCCCCGAATTATTCAATACAATAAAGGAGCCGGTTTATGAATATTACAGTAATAGGAGCCCAATGGGGAGACGAAGGCAAGGGAAAAATCGTGGACTACCTGGCAGCCGACGCCCAAATAATAGTAAGGTTTTCCGGTGGAGCCAATGCAGGGCACACTATAGTAATTGGAAACGAGCAGTTTGCATTGCACCTGGTGCCTTCCGGGGTATTGTACCCTGACAAACGTGTAATTCTTGGCAGCGGCATGGTTATAGACCCGGAAGCATTGTTTGATGAATTAGCCATGCTGGAATCCAGAGGCATAAACTGGAATGACAGGGTATTCATTTCTGACAGGGCCCATCTTGTATTGCCGCGTTACAGGGAAATGGACAGGCAAATGGAAGCAGCCCGCAAAAGGCCCATCGGGACCACCGGCAGGGGTATTGGGCTTGCTTATTCCATGAAAGCTTCCAGGGACGGAGTAAGGCTGGCAGACTTGTCGGATGAAGATAGGCTTGTCAACCTGGAAGAAAAAGATATTGAATATATTAAGAAATGGCGCGGCAGGCTTTTGGCCCTGGCCATAGACCTTCCCAGTTTTTTGTACAACCACAAGAACAACTATACCCTGTTTGAGGGAGCGCAAGGAGCCCTTCTGGACTTGGACTCAGGAACTTACCCGTTTGTATCCAGCGGCATGTCTGGCGCAGCCGGGGCAGCAGCACAGGGCGGCATAGGGCCAAGAAAAATTGACAGAGTGCTTGGTGTTTTTAAGGCTTACAGCACCAGGGTTGGCAACGGACCCTTCCCAAGCGAGTTTGACGAGCACAGCCAGTCCAGCTTGTGCCAGTTTATAAGGGATACGGGACGAGAATACGGAGTAACAACAGGACGACCCAGGCGCTGCGGCTATCTGGACCTGGTGGCTTTGCGTTACGCCTGCCTGGTAAACTCCATTGACAGCCTGGTGCTAACCCATCTGGATGTATATGACACGCTGGACGATTTTGAGGCCTGTGTGGCCTATAAAGTCAACGGCAAATTATTGGAATACTTCCCTGCAGGAATCGGCGACCTGGCCAAGGCCGAACCTGTACTAAGAAAGTTCAAAGGCTGGAACAAGGCGGTAAAGCATACCAGAGCATATGAAGAATTGCCAATGGAAGCCAGGGAGTACATAGCGTTTATAGAAGAGTATTGCGAGACTCCTGTTGACATTGTTTCTGTAGGTTATGAACGCAGTGATACCATAGTCAGGAAAAGCCCATGGACCAGATAAAAGCTAAAAAAAGCGGCATTTTTGATGACGCATCCGAAACAAAAAAATTCCTGGAGGAGCAAAAAGCTGCCATAAAAGCCAGGGTAAAGGACAGCCCTGTTCTATTGCTGATATCCGGCGGCGTAGATTCTTCTGTTTGTGCTGCCCTGTTGTCAGAATGTCTAAACGCAAAACAGCTGCAGCTTTTATATATAGACACGGGGCTAATGCGGCTTAATGAAAGCCAAAAGGTAATAAAAGCCCTTTCTTTGTTAAAGGCGCAAAACCTTTACCATATAGATGCGGAAGAGGATTTTTTGGCTGCCCTAAAAGGCATAACAGATCCGGAAGCCAAGCGTCAGATAATAGGGGACATGTTTGTAAAGGTTCAGGAGAGGGAAGTCCAAAAACTGGGGCTGCCAGAAGACTATTTTTTGGCCCAGGGCACCATTTACCCCGACCTTGCGGAATCCGGAAAGGGCAAGGGCGCAGAGCAAGGCCTTGTAAAAAGCCATCATAATGTACGCTCCCCGCTTATAGAACAAAAACGCGCCGCGGGCCTGGTGCTGGAACCATTGGGAAGCCTTTATAAAAACGATGTCAGGCAATTGGGGCAAATACTAGGCTTGCCGGAAGAAATAACCCGGCGGCACCCTTTCCCGGGCCCGGGCCTTGCGGTACGCGTGCTGGGAGAAGTAACAAAAGAAAAATGCGACATTTTAAGGCAGGCCGACGCAATTTTTACGGACGAGCTTGTAAAGCGGGGGCTTTATGACAAAATATGGCAAGCCTTTGCCGTACTCTTGCCATTGCGCTCTGTTGGAGTGTCGGACGGAACACGAAGTTATGGCTGGACGCTTGCTTTAAGGGCCATCAACTCAGTTGACGGGATGAGTGCAGAGGTTTTTAATTTTGCCATAAAAGACCTTAGAGAAATAGCCGCTTTAATAAGCAGCCGGGTTCCGGAAATAGGCAGGCTGGTTTACGACATTACAGACAAGCCGCCGGCTACAATAGAGTGGGAGTAATTAAAGAACATCGCTATACCCGCTGGCAGCTTGGTATAGGACTAGCGCTAGTGGCGTGAAGTTTTGCCAGCAGAGTAAACTGATAGGCCCTGTCATTTCAGGGTTTTCTCGGTTTCTCGTTGAAATTCGGCTTTTACACCATACAACGCCCCTATTCCACCCAGCGTCTTTTTGACTATGTATGCCTTGAACCCTACAGAATATCTTATGCAATTACGCCATCCAAATAGCGTAACCTACCTTGACATAATTTGTAAGCTTCTTGTAACTTTTAACTAAACCCTAGTAAGCGCCATCTTTTAGGCCGGTTATTTCTTCTATATCCTTGGCAGAAAAACCTTTGGCTTTTAAAGTTTGGGCTATTTTGGCCTTTTCTGAAGTTTTACCAAAGATGCTCTTAAAGACTCTGAACGCGGATGTTCGCCGTTGGCCGCCGTTGGCCGCCGTTGGCCGCCGTTGGCCGCGGATGAATTAAGACTTGAACGCAGATGGTCGCCGAAGGCCGCCGAAGGCCGCGGATAAACGCAGATGGTCGCGGATAGAGCTTCTAAATTTTATAATTCTTGATCCGCGATTATCCGCCCAAATCCGCTTTATCAGCGTTCTAATTCCTAAGATCTGAACGCAGATGGTCACCGAAGGCCGCCGAAGGCCGCGGATAAACGCTGATGGTCGCGGATAGAGCTTCTAAATTTTATAATTCTTGATCCGCGATTATCCGCCCAAATCCGCTTTATCAGCGTGCTAAACTCTTGTATCTTAACTCTAGTAAGCGCGTCCCTTTTCCCCAGTCCAGACAACTGAACCAAAGAGTAGTTTTCAGCAACGCCAACTCTTGGCGAGCGGGAGCGGTGCTAGCTGTTATTGAATAGTTACAGCCCCAAAAGCTTTACAGCCAGGCTTGAATAAATTATAAGCGAGATGGCGTCAACTATGGTGGTTATCATGGGAGACGCCATGATGGCCGGGTCCAGCCTTGTTATTTTTGCAAAAACCGGCAGAGAGCAGCCTATGGTTTTGGCAAAAATAACGGTGGCATAAAGTGATAACGAAACGGTAAACGCAAGTTTCATACCGCCCGTATGCAATAGCAATATTCTGAAAAAATTAAACATGGCAAGAACAAAACCTACAAGCAGGCTTATGCGCAATTCCTTCCACAACACCTTTCCAAGATCAGACGGAGTAATCTCGGAAACAGCCATACCTCGTATGACAAGCGTGCTGCTTTGGGAGCCGGCATTCCCTCCGGTGTCTGTTAGCATGGGAATAAATGTGATCAGAATGGGCAATGCGGCAAAAGCCGCTTCATGCCTGCCCAGAATGAGGCCTGTGATCATGCTGGAAACCATAAGCACCATAAGCCATACTATCCTGTTTTTGGCATGGGTAAGAACCGTGGTTTTAAGATAGGGCCTTTCGTAGGGCAGAACAGCGGCCATTTTTTCAAAGTCTTCCGTGGCTTCCTGCTCAAGCACATCCACCGCGTCATCCACAGTAACAATACCCACAAGGCGGTTTTCCTGGTCCACAACAGGTATGGCCAATAGCCCGTACTTTGTAAAAAGCTGAGCTACATCTTCCCGGTCATCACTGGTCATAACCTTGATCACCATGGTAGTCATAAGCTTTTCCAGCTTTTCGTCATCCTTGGAAAGCAGCAAATCCTTTACAGTAATTACTCCGTCCAAAAAGCGAAAGTCGTCTATTACGTAGCAGGTATAAATTGTTTCCTTGCTTTCTCCTACCTGCCTTATCCTGCTTATGGCCTCTCCTACAGTCATGTTTTTTCTTAGCTCTATAAACTCGGCTGTCATTATGCTGCCGGCAGTGTTTTCCTCATATTTAAGAAACTGGTTAATAAGCCTTCTTGTTTCGGGCTGGGCGTTTTTCAAAACCTTGCTTACAACATTGGCAGGCAATTCTTCCAGAATGTCCACAGCGTCGTCTACAAACAAGTCTTCCACTATCCGGGATAGCTCCTGTTCGGTAATGGATTCAATTATGAACTGCTGTGATTCGGATGCAAGATATGAAAATACATCAGCAGCCATGTCTTTGGGCAGCATGCGAAAAGCAAGGGTGGACATTTTTTTGTCAAGGGATTCAATGAACTGGGCAATATCCACTTCATTTTGTTCCGGCAGTTCTTTTCTAAGCTTTTGATACTGCTTTTTTTCTAAAAGGTCTTTGTAATGGTCAAAATCAAAACCGCTGTCCATATAAAAACTTCTTTCATCTGGCTATTGTTTTTTTACAATCCTTACATCCCCGCTGCGCTTAACAAAACCGTGGTCCTCCATACGGTTCAAAAGGGGGATTATATATTTTCTGGACATGCCTGTTTGGTCTTTTGCTTCGGGCACAGAAAAACTGTCGCCTTCTTTTTTGCCTTTTAGGACCAGTGCAACACATTCGTCGTATGTTTTTTTTGACAGGAAAATACCGCCGTCAAGAGGGACGGCCAACCCGGCCGAACACAGGCTTTTAAGTGTTTTTGCTTCCTGCTGGGTGGCGCTTTTGCCCGGCTCAAGTCCGGCTTTGCCTGCCAGCTCCAGCTTTTTTTTAAGGGCCTCTTCTTCCGGTTTCAGTTTTGCAACTGCGCCTTTCAACTTGTAAAAAGAAGCATCTTGTACAAGGGCTTGCTCTGCAAGCAGCATTTTTAAAACTGCCCTGGCTGCATCCTCGTCGCCGCCAAAAACGGAATAGGCCACGGCTGTTGCCAAGCCAGAGGCTTCAGAAGCTGTTTTAAGCAAGCGTCTTTTTATGGCTTCCAGCTTGCCGCTTTCAAAAGCAAAAGCGCTTTCTTCACCAACTATAAAGATGTTTGATTTTTTAAACAGTTCGGCAAGAAACTCTCTGCTGCTGCCCATGGAAGCCGGAAGCTTTGCCCAGCCTTTTTTAAGCAGCTCCATGTACAGGGCAAAAAGTTCATAAAGGCTAAAAGGAAAGGATTGTCCGCCTGTGCATTTGGTGTTTTGAACATCAATGGCCGCAAACAGTTCCTCCAGTTTTGGCAATAGAGCTGAAGTTGTGCGCCTTTCTTTTGCATCAGTTTTGCCAAAAGCCATTATCGAGCCGCGGCATAAAAGCCTGGTTCCATCCCTGGAAAGAACAGCAGCAAGCGCTTCCGGAGGGCAGGCTATAGCTTCTTCCAGCAAGAGTCTTGCATAAGGGCTGTTTTTATATGGCCATATTTCGCCAAGGCTCATGGCGCTTCCAATGGCCAGTTCCACCTCCAGTCCCGGCTTTAAAGCTTTTTGCAAATCGTTTCCGGTATTGAACAATTTTTCCAGTCCAGGCAGGGCTTTAAGGCGTATCAAAAATTCCTTTCCAAAAAAAATCGTCTGAGCGCTTGAGGCCAGCAAATCTCCCCTTTTTAGCGGCGACTTGAGGCCCGACAAGCCCATTGCAACCCTGCTGCCGGCTTCCGCAATAGTTATGTCTTTTTGATAACTTTCCAAAGAACGGATTTTGGCCTTTTCTTTTCTGGGGTAGACGGTAATTTCATTTTGAAGCTTTAAGGTGCCGCTGGCCAGGGTCCCGGCTACAATATATCCAAGGCCCTTACTGGCAAAGCTTCTGTCCACATACAAAAGGCTGCCTTCCTTTTTTCTTGCGGGACGCCCGGACAGCAGCTTGCCGATGCCTTCTTTTAATTCGGGAATTCCAATTCCGCTTGTACTGGATACCGCATACAGCACCGGCCTGAAAGCCATTATGCTTTCCGCTTTTGAAAGAACTTCCGCCTTAAGCCTGTCCAGTTTTTCTTTGTCCACAAGGTCAATTTTGTTTAGTACAATCAGGATAGAAGGGTCGGCCATGGAAACAGCTATCTGCGCATGCAGGCTTGTTTGGGGCATCCATCCGTCATCGGCTGCAATGATCAGCAATACAAGGTCAAGCCCCCAAATACCTGCGACCATATTGCGTATGTAGCGTTCATGACCCGGTACATCCACTATGCCCACTATGCCGTTTTTACTGTCATTATAGTACGCAAAGCCAAGGTCTGTAGTCATCTTCCTGGCTTTTTCTTCCGGCAGCCGGTCTGCGTCCATTCCGCTAAGCGCTTTTATAAGTGCTGTTTTACCGTGGTCAACATGGCCGGCTGTACCTATGACTTTCAAAATCAGCCTTCTTTCATGTTTTTGTCAGCTAATGGGCCATTTTTGGACAATAATATGCTGGAGCTTGATGTCATTTGTTCTGCCTTGTATTTTAGCGAATTGCTTTTTTCCATGGCATAAATAATGGAATCTGCAATAAGTTGAGGGTCCTCGTTTGCAAGGGTGGCCAAATCCAGTATTAATGCGTCGTTTCTTATCATGGCTATAAGCGGAGTGGGGCCATGCCTTAGGTTTTTTTGCAAGCTTTTGGCTGAAGAAGCGCAATTAAGTTTTAAACCCCAGGAATCAAAAAACTCGTCCGGGCTTGAGCCTCCGCCGGAAGCAGCTCTTGTTTCAATCAATTCCGAACAGTCTTTAGGAAGCTTTGCCCTTACTTTTCTGCCAAACTTTTTTAGCTCGTCAAGCGGCCTTGACAGCACTCTAAAGGCGGGGGAAGCTTCTCCGTTTAACCTTTCTATAAGGCTTTGTTCCAAAATGGAGTACACCGTTTTGCCTGGCCTTATGGCCCTGTAAAGCGGATGGGCTGCCAGCCTGGATATGAATACTGCCTTTCCGGCAATTATTCCGGCTTGGGGTCCTCCAAGCAGCTTGTCTCCGGAAAAGCATACCAGATCGCAACCCGCAGCCAAAAAGGAACGGGCGCTCAATTCTCCGGGGATTCTTTCTATGGTGCTGCCGGAGCCCTGGTCAACAATTACCGGCAAGCCTGACATTGCATCCACTATTTCCACAGCGCTTGGTTTGGAAACAAAACCCCTTATGGCAAAATTGGAGCTATGAACCAGCAGGGCGCAGGCAGTTTCAGCGCTGACGGCTTTTCTGTAATCATCCGCACTGACAATATTTGTGGTACCTACTTCTACAAATATTGCTCCGGCGAGCTCCAATATGTCCGGTACCCTGAAGCCGCCGCCAATCTGTACCTGTTCCCCCCTTGCTATTATGACTTCCCTGTCTTTTGCAAGAGCTGTAAGCGCCAAAAGAACTCCTGCTGCGTTGTTGTTTACAATAAGAGCGGCTTCTGCTCCGCAAAGCAATGCAGCCAGCTCGGAGCAAAGCCCGCCCCTGGAACCTCTTTGGCCGGATAGCAGGTCATACTCAATTGCCGCATAAGAGGTATTGGCAGCTTTTGCATTGTTCCATGCGCTTTCAGAAATAGGAGAGCGTCCAAGATTGGTATTGAGCGCAATGCCTGTTGCGTTAAGTACATTGCGTATTCTTTTTTTGTTGTTTAATTCAAGCTCTACCAAAATGGCTGCCTTGCATGAGTCCTCATTTGGATAAAATTCCTCTTCTGCAGCGGCTTTTTTGCGGATTTTATCCAAAACAGAAGTAATAATTTTCATGCTGAGGGCACGTGAAATCAAAGGGAAAAACCAAGCCAGCTCGGGGTCATTGAGCAGCTTATCCACTTGCGGGATGCCAGAGAATTTGTCACTTTTGTTCATATCGGAAGAGGCGGGAATCGAACCCACCGCTGTGGCAAACACAGCCAACGGTTTTGAAGACCGCGGGAGCCACCAGACCCCATCAGCTTCCAGTTAAGGATACTATGAAAGAGCCGGCTTATAGTCAAGCTAAATACTTGGTCTGGCTGCTTCACAGCACCTAGCATTTAGGATAAACTGTAAGCCGAGTTTTATTTTAGGGGATTAATAAAAACTTTAGTTTTTATAGGTCCACATTAGGGAGCAATTTTGCATAGGGATGAGATTCGCTTGACTTCCATGTGTGCCTCTGCTGGCTGAGCTGCTAAAATGGGCCCCGATGCCCTGGCGCAGGTTCTGCAGCCGCTGGACAAGGTAATTGGTTCCAATACTTACTCAAAGTTGATAGCCGGTATAAACGAAGGCGATGACGCGGCTGTTTACAAGCTGGACAACGAGCGCTGCCTTGTTTTTACCCTGGATTTTTTTACCCCGGTTGTAGACAAGCCTTATGATTTTGGAGCTATAGCTGCAGCCAATTCCATGTCTGACGTTTATGCCACAGGCGCGGAGCCTGTATTGGCTCTTAATATTGCCGCTTTTCCTTCCAAGCTGGATAATCAAATAATATCGGATATATTGCGCGGCGGCGCGGAGAAGGCAGCTGAAGGAGGCTGCATTATAGCCGGCGGGCATACAGTAATAGATAACGAGCCAAAATACGGCCTGGCGGTAATAGGCTTTGCCCATCCGGACGAGGTGCTGCTAAAATCCGGAGCAAAAGTTGGCGATGCCCTTGTTCTTTGCAAGGCTCTTGGCACAGGGCTTGTTACTACCGCAGCCAAAATAGCTTCCTGCCCGGAAGACAGCATGGCAAGCGCGGTAAAATCCATGAAAATGCTTAATGGTACGGCCCTTAAAATACTTAAAGCCAACAAGGCTAGGGCGTGTACCGATGTTACAGGCTTTTCTTTGCCGGGTCATGCCATGGAAATAGCCCAAAAAAGCCGGGTAAGCATAGACCTTTTTAAAGCGGAATTGAAATACCTTCCTTATTGCGATGACTTGGTTAGAGAAGGCTATTTGCCTGCAGGGGCATATAAAAACAGGACTTTTTACTCAAATAAAATTAAATTTGATGCCGGTATTGACAACTTTTTCATAGACTTGTTTTTTTGCCCTGAAACATCAGGGGGCCTATTGGCTTCCGTCCCCATGGAGCATGCCAAAAACTGTTTAAAAGAACTGGAAAAGCATGGTTATGAAGCAAGCCTGGTTGGAATTATTGCAAAAAAACATGCCAATTATGATTTGAGATTGTTAAATTCCGGACTAAGCTAAAAAACCAAAAGCTTGGCATTAAGCCATTCAATCCTAGTATAAAAAATTGATGACAAAATTATAAAACTCGCTATATAATTAAAAAACTTTAATCCCCAAAGTTTATTTATTTATGGAGGCAAATATGACTGACAAACCCAAAAAGGGAGCCATGGATTGGTACTTCAAAACCAATATCCTTAGCAGAATTCTTATAGGTTTGGTGCTTGGAGCCATTCTTGGCATAGTTCTGGGGTATTTTCCAGGAGCGGTTAATCCATATGTTAGCAAGGCTGCATTTTTTGGAGACCTTTTTATAAGGCTGCTTAAAATGATTGTAGTTCCGGTTATGCTGTTTTCACTTGTTGCCGGTGCTGCAAGCATTGCCCCTTCCAGGCTTGGCAGAGTTGGTGTAAAAATAATGGTCTATTATCTTTTGACCAGCGCTTTTGCCGTGTTCATTGGGCTGGTTTTTGCAAATATTTTTAAGCCGGGCTTTGGTTTCAATGTTGTGGGAGCAGCCGGAATATCCGGAAAGTCGGCCTCTGTTCCCACCATGGCACAGATTTTTTTAAACATAATTCCTACCAACCCCATTGATTCTTTGGCCAAAGGCGATGTACTGCCCATTATTTTCTTTGCTGTACTGTTTGGTCTTGGCATATCCTTTGTAAAGGATTCAAAAGACGAGAAAATAGCCAAAGGGGCTGATGCTCTTTATGATGTATGCAATGCAGGTGCAGAAACCATGTATAAAATGGTGGGCGGCATAATGCAGTATGCTCCTATTGGCGTGTTTGTTCTTATCTCCATAGTTTTTGCCCAGCAGGGACCAAAAGCCCTTGGTCCTCTGTTGATTGTAACCCTGTCTGTTTATTTGGGCTTAATAGTACAACTGGTCGGTGTATATGGCGGACTTCTTGCAGTGTTCAAACTTGGACTTGGAAAATTCCTAAAAGGCGCAAACGAAGCCATGGTAACCGCTTTTGTTACCCGCTCCTCAGGCGGAACCCTGCCCATAACCTTAAGGGTGTCAGAAGAGAACCTGGGCATACCCCGGTCTGTGGGTGCTTTTACCCTGCCTCTTGGCGCCACCATAAACATGGACGGAACAGCTATTTACCTTGGCGTATGTGCCATGTTCATAGGATTTGCAACAGGAAATCCGCTCAGCTTTAACCAGCAATTGACAGTTATTATTACTGCTACACTGGCATCAATCGGAACAGCCGGAGTACCGGGCGCCGGAGCCATCATGCTGCTTATGGTGCTGGAATCCATAGGCCTCAAGGTGACAGAAGGCTCCGCAGTTGCTGCTGCCTATGCCATGATACTTGGCATAGATGCCATACTGGATATGGGCCGCACGTCACTCAACGTTACCGGTGA
>JAKPMS010000091.1 GCA_029548805.1 Spirochaetota bacterium
AAGGCCTTATGGAAGGCACCCCGGAAGGCACCGGAGGAGTTCCCATAACCCGCAAGCAAATCCGCGCCAGCCGCAAGGCCTGCGACCTTATAGAAGAAGAAGTAGGGCGCCCCATAAACTTTCATAGTTACGTTTCGGGCGTAGCAGGGCCGGAGGTGGCTGTCCTTTTTGCTGGAGAAGGCATTAACGGCGCCCACCAGGACCCGCAGTACAATGTTCTTTACCGCAATGTAAACATGTACCGCTCCTTTGTGGATGCGGCAGAAGCCAAACGCGTAATGAACGGAGCAGGCATATTCCAGATAGACGGAGCCCACAACGCCAATGCCACAGCCAAGGCCGGCTGGCTGGTGATGCCGGAGCTTATGGTGCAGCATGGCATAAACTGCGCATACTCGGTTGCAGCCGGCATGGACAAAAGCCTTATTGGCCTGTCCACAGTTCCGCCAAACTCTCCGCCCGCCCCCAAGCTGTGGTACGACCTGCCATACGCCGTGGCGCTCAGGGACTTCTTTAGCGACTACAAAATGAGGGCACAGCAAAACACACGCTACATAGAAGCCGACATAGAAGAAGCTGTACGCACCCATACAGTGGATACCCTCATTTCCATGCTTACCAGCGCGGACATACAGAGCACCATCACGCCGGACGAAGGGCGCAACGTGCCATGGCATTACAACAATATACGCGGCATACAGACGGCCAAGCAGACCTGGGCCGCCCTGGACGGCATTAAAGAACTCCTAAGCCTTAACAAGGACGGTCCGCTTGGAGAAATGGTAAGAGACATTAAAATAAGGGCCGTGGCTTTCCTGGAGGAGCTGCTGGAAGTAGGCGGATATTTTGCTGCGGTAGAAAAAGGCTTTTTTGTGGACTCTGCAAAATATCCGGAGCGCCACGGCGACGGTATAGCCAGGGACGGCAAGGGCGGCGTTGCGGCAGACACACTGGTGGAACGCGAGCCGGACTACTACGCTCCGGTATGCGACCACTACGGCAACAACAAGCTTCCGGCCGGAACAAAAAAGGCTTGCGACCCCATTAACGGCTGCACTTTGTGCAAACCGGAAAAAATTGTTTTTATAGACGAATTGGACCCGGAGGACAATGTAAACAACAGGCTGGAAAAAACCTTTGCATACCGCAAGGGCGACCTGCTTAAGCCGGAAGCCGAATGGGCCGGAGACGGAACCATGCTGCTGCAGTTCATGGTACCGGAGAGCGAAGAGCTGGCTAGAGAAGCAGGCCTTGAAATGGCACGCAAGATGGGCCTTGCCGACCCGGAGGTCATAAACCTTATGGTACTGCACCCCGCAGAAGGCTGCTTTATAGAAGTAAAAGGCAAGGTACAATTTGATGTAAAGAAGTCTTCACTTAAAATTCCTCCAAAAGAAATTATGCTGGACGAGGAAGAAATAAGGGAAGCTATCAAAAAGACCGGGTTAAGAGTAGTTGCAGCCACAGTTGGCGAGGACGAGCATTCCGTGGGCCTAAGAGAAATCCTGGACATTAAGCACGGCGGCATAGAAAAGTACGGTGTAAAATACGACTACCTTGGCACCTCCGTCCCCATCAACAAGCTGGTGGATGCCGCCATAGAAACCGGAGCCCAGGCCATACTCATAAGCACCATTATAAGCCATGCCGATGTGCATCGCCAAAACATGAAAAAGCTTGCGGAGCTGTGCAAGGAAAAAGGCATAAGGGACAGGATAGTCCTTATTGCCGGCGGCACCCAGGTAAACAGGGACATGGCCAGGGAAACCGGCCTTGACGCCAGCTTTGGGCGCGGCACCAAGGGTATCCAGGTTGTGGATGCCATTGTAAAGAAGCTTAAGGAACGCGGAGCCGTCTAGACATGGAGAAAATTTTTGCCTGCAAAAATTGACATTCTTACAATAGAAGTGGGCTCCACAATAACCAAGGCCAACGGCTTCCGTTTTTCGGAGGCCGGCGGCCATGGTCTGGAACATATTGCCCAGGGCTTTGCAAAAACATCTGTGGATTCTGGCGATGTAGGCATTGGAGTGCGGGAAGCCACAGAAGAGCTGGAGAACAATTTTGGTGCCAAGCTGACCGCTGTAGAAACTTTTATTAACAGTTCTGCGGCAGGCGGTCTTAAAATGACCGTGCACGGCCTAACTTACAGCATGACAGCAAGGGCTGCCCGGGAGGCTTCCCTTGGAGCAGGCGCCATTGTAAAAAAACTAAGCGCCGGGGCCCTGGACGACTACGATCTTGAAGATATAAAAGAAATCAAACCCAACATTATATTGCTGGCCGGAGGCGTGGAGTTCGGCGAGAAAAAAATCGTTCTGGAAAACGCAGAAAAAATCGCAGCCCTTGGCCTTTCTGTTCCTGTCATATACGCCGGCAACTCTGTATTGCAAAAACATATAAAAGCCATTTTTAACAGCAATGAGCTTTTAATAGCAGACAACGTGTTCCCGGAAGTGGACATGCTAAATGTGGAGCCTTTGCGCAAGCTTATACACGAAGTATTTTCCAGGCATATAGTGCATGCGCCCGGCATGGCAAGGTTTGCCGGCATGAGCAGTTGGGGCATACTTCCCACGCCCGGAGCCGTGCTTAAAGGAGCGGAACTGTTTGCAGAAGCCATGGGCGACTGCATGGTAATAGATGTTGGCGGCGCCACAAGCGATGTGCACAGCGTTACGGACGGCTCGCCAGAATATGCAGCCATGACAACAGAGCCCGAACCCAGGTCCAAGCGCAGTGTGGAAGGCGATCTTGGTGTTTATGTAAATGCTGCCAATATTGTCCATCTTATGAAGGACAAGGAATGGGAAGCCAGAATGTCCGACCTGGCAGCCATGCCCCATACACAAAGGCAAAAAGAGCTTACCCGCTGGCTGTGTGACAGGGCTGTGGAAACGGCCGTAAAAAGGCATGCTGCCCAGCTCGTGGACCTGTATACCCCTACAGGCAAAAAGCAGCTGGTAAAAGGCAAGGATCTATCCGCAATCAAATGGGTCATAGCCACTGGCGGAGCCCTTACCAGAATAGATGGGGCTTTGAATTCCGTAAAATCCGTCTGTATTGGCCCCGGCAGATATCTTCTGCCCCAGCCAGGCACAAAAATACTGGCAGACAGGAACTATCTTTTTTCTGCCCTTGGAACCATTGCGCAAGCCTACCCGGACAAGGTTAAGGCCAGCTTCAAGGCATGGGCAGAAAAGGAGCAGGCAGCAAATTATTCATAGCTTAGGAGCAAACATGCGTTACAGAACCCCCAGGCTGGAAATATATCCAGCACGAATAAGACACAATGCAAAGGCTGTCATCAACCTTTGCTCTTCCAAAGGCATAGATGTTGCCGCGGTAACAAAGGTAGCCTGCGCCCATCCGGCAGTTGCCAGGGCCATGGCAGAAGCCGGAGCAGCCATGCTTGCGGACAGCCGCCTTGACAACCTGCGCTATCTTGGAGACCAGGGGCATACCCTGCCCCGGATGCTTTTAAGGCTGCCATCCCCGTCGGAAGCCTGCCTGGTTGTGCGTGACGCTGAAATAAGCCTTAACTCTTCCCTTAAGACCCTGTCTGCCCTTAGCGATGCAGCACTGTCCCGCAGCATAAAGCACCAGGTGCTTATAATGGTGGACCTTGGGGACCTTAGAGAAGGCGTATGGCCGGACGAAGCCCTGGCATTCTGCAAAAAGGCTGCGGAATTCAAGGGCATAGAAATTATAGGCATGGGCAGCAATCTGGCTTGTTACGGAGGAGTCATACCCAGCGAAAGCAATATGAAAACCCTGACAGAACTGCGCGAGCTGTGCAGAAAAGAAACTGGCCTGGCTCTTGGGCTTTTATCGGGCGGAAACAGCGCCAACCTGCCTCTTCTGACCGCGGGAGATATGCCAAAAGAGATTAACCATTTGCGCATAGGAGAAGCCATAGTGCTGGGCAGGAATGTGCTGGACAGAAGCCCCTGGCCGGGTACAAAGCAGAACACCTTCCGGGCTGTTGCAGAAGTGATAGAAGTTGCCAAAAAACCTTCTGTCCCAATAGGAGATCGGGGGCAGGATGCTTTTGGAGGCAGCAGCGAGTTTACGGACAGGGGCAACAGAACACGGGCTATTTGTGCACTTGGCAGGCAGGATGCGGTGGTGGACGGCCTGTATCCAGAAGACCCCGGCATTATTGTGCTTGGAGGCAGCTCTGACCATCTTTTGCTGGATATAGAAGACGCAGCCATGGACATAAAAGTGGGTGATGAAATAGGCTTTTTCCCGGGTTATGGCGCGCTTTTGGCCTTGTCCACATCACCCTATGTGGCAAAGCTTGTAATAGAGGAATAAAATGCTGTACCAGACCCATGCCCTTGTCAGCCTGGCTAATATAGGCAAAAACCTTGCTGCCATAAGAAAGGCCATAGGCCCTGAACGCAAGCTGCTTGTTTCTGTAAAAGCCGATGCCTATGGCCATGGCGCAGTGGAAGTTGCTAGCTTTGCCGAAAAGAATGGGGCTGACTGGTTTGGAGTCGCTACAGTCCCAGAAGGGCTGGAACTGAAAGAAGCAGGCATCAGATTGCCCATACTAAAGTTCAGCCCCGTTTTTCCTGAAGAAATGGAAGCAGCCATAGACGCTAAGCTTCATATTACAGTATGCGAAGAGTCCAATATAACAATGCTGAACAGCGCAGCTGCAAACCTTAAAACAACATGCCCCGTACATCTAAAAGTTGATACAGGCATGGGCAGACTTGGAGTTAGCGCCGGCAGCGCAGCCGAATTGGCTATGCATATAGAAAAAAATTGCCCAAGCCTGTATCTGGAAGGCATTTTTACCCACCTGCCAATAGCCGACGACAAGGATAAAAGCTTTACACAAAAGCAGACAGAACTGTTCAAAAAAACTGTAGACCATATTCATTCCAAAATTGGCAGGCGGGTGGAGCTTTTGCATGCAGCCAATTCGGCTGCGCTGCTGCAACATGAAGAAGCCTGGTTTGACATGCTAAGGCCGGGCATAATGGTATATGGCTATTACCCGGATGAAAGCATGGACAGGAGTATGGAGCTTTTTCCTGCATTGAGTTTCAAGTCCAGGGTGACTTATGTTAAAAAAATAAGCGCCGGAACCAGGCTTGGCTATGGTTTGAGCTGGAGCAGTCCAAGTGACAGCCTTATAGCCACTATCCCGGTGGGTTATGCCGACGGCTTTAACAGGCTTTTTTCAAACCGAGGCAGAGTGCTTATAAACGGCCGCTCATACCCGATAGTGGGCAGGGTTTGCATGGATCAGTGCATGGTAGACCTGGGCCCGGACAGCAGCATAAAAGCGGGAGACGAAGTGGTACTGCTTGGCAAATCCGGCAAAGAAGAAATAAGCTGCTATGAACTGGCTAAAACCCTCGGAACCATAACTTACGAAGTAAGCTGCCAGATAAGCAAAAGAGTAAAGCGTTATTATAATTGAGCTTTTACAGCTCTATTTTGCGTTTTTCCGGATCGGGATTGCTCTTGTAAATAATTGCAACATGGCCAATTACTCTTACAAGTTCTGCCCCTGCCCCTTCTGCAAGCTCTCTGGCAATGGCAGCTTTTTCGCCCTTAAAATCCACAAAACGAAGCTTTACAAGTTCATGGTCAGCCAGGGCCTTGCTCAAGGCCGCCCTGATTCCGTCAGCACCCGCTTTGCCAAGATGCAGTACAGGGCTCAATTTGTTGGCCAGGGCCGATAAGCTGGCCCGTTCTTTGGAACTAAGCATTTGTTTCCTTTATAAGTGCCTAAGCAGGCTGAATACTAGTTTAAATACCAGTCCCAGAATAAAGCGGCTCCCGGCCAAAACAACAAGGGCACTTATAAGCCCCTGCAAATAATTTACAATTCTGTTCCTGTATATAAGGCGTTTAATAAACAAAACCACCGGGTTTATAATAGCGTCTATAGTGCGCCATGCAGGGTGCAAGCTGTTCCAGCGGGCCAGATAAGCCACTATTCTGGCTCCTGTCAATGCTGCAAAAAAAAGCAGCAAAAAAGCTATGGGAGACCAAATCACCTCAATTACCAGAGCAATAGCCGAACCAAAGCTCAAAGCTCCATAAGAAGCCATGTTAAAAAGCCTGGACAGGCAGGAAAGAACTGCAAGCCCGGCTATTGGAGAAAAATCCACATTTCCTACACGCAAAAACCTGAACCTTTGCCAAAGTTCCAGGTAAGGGTCCGTAATTTTAGCCAATACTTCTTTATGCCGCCCGTTTGCATGTACCGGAAACCAGCTAAGCATTATCCTCAGTATGCACAAAAGCATAAAAATGGAAGCAGCAAGGCTCATAGACCTCATAACAATTGAAAAAACAGCCATTTTTTACTCCGCTTGTTGTTATTATGGTTCCAGCCTCTGGAGCTGCTCAATAGTATGCCTTAGTTCCAGAGCAGTCAGCGCTGTTTCTCTGCTTTCTTTGGCAGGATCAAAATATGGATTAAGCTTGAGGGCTTCGTTCCAGTAGACTATAGCCAATTCCAGCTCTCCTTCGGCGTATACAGTCAGGCCTTGAAGGTACAGCTCTTCTGCCCTGGCCGCCTTGTCGGCGCGCCCCCCGTCACCAAGGTCAAAACGCGCAGTAATGCTCATCCTGTGAAGAGGGGCCAGCTGGGTGGTCATATCAAGGGTGTAATTCATGTCAAGGCTCAGGGGCGCAAAATCAAAACTTGATCCGAAGCTAAGCCTTGGATTACCCCCTTTAAGCAGAAATCCGGCAGTAAGCTTCCAGAAATCGCTAATACTCATACTGTAACCCAGGCCCCAGTACAGCCTTGAGCTTTTGGCCGGCTCATCCAGATTAATAGGAAAATTTATATCTCCTGATATCATGATGGGTTTGAAAAAATTGTATGAAAAACCGGCACTGGCAACCGTTTTTAGCGGTTCCCCTTTAGACGGAAACCCCACATTTTTTATTGTCAAACCAAAAGAGCTGTTCTTTTCTCTAGATGAATAAGCCTTTAAAAAATTGAAGCGGGTCAACAATCCAAAATCTGCCATTACTGCCATAGCGGATTGATCCATGCCGGAACCGGCAATGATATTACCAGCATCGTCGGTATAATCCGGCATGGCTCTGTAGGCCAGCTTCAAATTGGCTCCAATAGCTAGCCCGTAAAAATAGTAGCCCGGAAAAAGATGTATGGCTGTGTTGGCTATGGCTATGGCTTCGGAATAGTATCCTGTTGCCATTCTGCTGCCAAAATCGTCATATTCGGTAAAAGGAAGATAAAGCCATTTTCCGCCTACAGAAAAACCCAGATTTCCCAGGCGCATTGTATACACAAGCGATTCCACCCGGGTATCAGCAATCCAGTTGTTATGGAAAAAGGCAAACTGGCTGTTTTTAAGAACGGCGCTGCCCGCCGGATTCAGTTCCAAAAACGAGGCATCCGATACTACGGCAGTGTACGCCATACCCATGCTTTCCGCACTGCCGCCCATGGGAACCATGGTAGACAAAAAGCTTGTAAGCCCTATATTGGGATCTTCTGAACCGGGGTTGAACATGCTGTATATTATTTCATAGGCATCGGAGCCGGAGATTTGGGCGCCGGCTTTGGAAAGCAAACAGAGGATTATTAGTGCTGAAAGGAGCAAAGCCTTTTTCATCCCTAAAAAAGAATATACAGTAAAATGCATTATTTATCTATGCTTGTTTTTTTAGCTGATTATTAGCTTAAATTGAACTTTTATATGGTATATGTTGGGGAATTGCTTAAGAAAAAGGACAAAAATGGCCCGGATTTGCAAAAAACATGGCAAAATTGAAGTTTTCAAAGCTTCCGTCAAGTATGTTTTTTAGTGGAGTTGGCCAAAAGCCGACAATATAAAGAATGAAAGGAGTCTTGGTCAGCGTTCCAAAATGGGCAAAAACTGGCGTATAAGCGCGCTCTTCAGCATTATTTTTCTCATTTCGGCCGTAAACCTTTGGCCTGCCGGCACAAAAGAAGATCCTTTGATAAAGGCGGACAGGCTGATTGCGGATCAGCAATATGATGAAGCCATAACTTACCTTTCAGATTTCATCAAATTATATCCCGACAGATTTGATGCAGCACAGGCAAAAATCAGGCAGATAATAAAAATAAGGACATCTTACAACAAGTCCGCGGAATCTCTTATTGAGTCACTGCAAGCAGACCCCACAAACCAGGAAAAAAAACTGGCTATGATAAAGGAACTGGAAGTCCTTGAAAGAAATCCAAACCCAGCTGTAAAAGAATTTATATCAAAAACAAAGGACCTGGCCCTGTTCACATACAACAAAGCCAAAATGGAAGGGATTTTTGCCGAAGGCAGGTCACTTATAGATGCCGGAAGCTATATAGCAGCTGCGGATCTTTACAAATCTGGCTTTGAGCTATACAGGCCGGAATTCCCCGAGCTTGGTTTTTCTGCAGATATTGTAAACGAGTCTTTTGACAGGGTGGAAAGAGTCAGCGAGCTTATAACAGCGTTCAACAAAATCGATCCTGAAATGGATGCCAGCTTTAGCAAACTTGCCCAAGCTTATTCCGAATTATTGCAGCCAACAGACAAATCGGAAAGCAGGCTGGATTCGGCTTGGTCAAATGCCCTGGATAGTGCGCTTGCACTGGTGGCAACAAGGCAGGCCATAGTCCAGGAAGGACGCAGCCTGGAAAAGCTGTTTAATGAATTAAGCGCAAAAGACATAAACCTTACGGACAGCTTTTTTATTCCTTTTGCATACCGCTTTATTCTTGGCAGAAGGACAGAAGCAAAAGTGGAAGGAATAGCAGGTTCACTTGATGCGCGCTGGACCCGATCCATAGGCCTGGCGCAAACAGAGCTGGACAGCATACTGGACAAGCTGTTAAGTGATGCATTTTCCGCTTTTGACCAAGGCAATTGGGATATTGCCGCAAACAGCTTGAGCCAGGCATTGATATGTGCCGGGCGCGGCACAGATCTTGTAAGCCTGTGGGCAAGCTATATTCCTTCCGACCTTATGGAGCGCTCAACCAGTTTAGGGCAGGCAGCCCTGGCTATAAAAGGGGAAGACTACCTGCGTTACAAACATGTCATTATGGCAACCAAAAGCTTCTCCGGACTTGTAGCCGCTAGAAGCAGATTGGCCCTGGAAGAACAGGAGCTGGCCAAAATAGATCCCGGCAAAGGCAGCGTTTCTGAAGTTTTGGCCTTGTACAAGTCATCAAGAGAAGCCTTTGTATCCAGCATAGACGAAATGACTATTTTGCGAGCCGAATCGGGCAAGAATGCGGAAACTCTTGCAGGCTGGACACTTGCCGGCTTTGCAGCCAGCTCCAGCCAGCCTTTGCAGGGCAGCCTGGATGCGTATATTACCGGCAGCATCGGGCTGGCCAGGAGCCTAGAAGCCAGAACTGTAAGCCTGGCCTATTCCCTGCAGTACGATGACATGGAAAAAATGGCAGGGCTGACAAAACAGGAACAGGAAAAAGCCGGCAGATACATAGAAGGCCTGCCTTCCGATGACCCGCTTTTCCCGGATGCCATTTTCCATTACCCCAGCATAGCCCTGGACATACTCAAAGAAAGCGACAAGGTGCTGACCAGCCTCAGAACCGGCCTGTCATCCCTTTTGTCTTCGGAATACAGCCAGGGCGAAGCGCAAAGCTCCGATTATTCTCCGGAATACTGGATGGTTAAATTCAAAAGCCTGTCCTTGGATGCAGAAAAATACAGCGAAGAAAGCGGCAAGCTTAACAACAGGGCAAACGAGCTAAGAAGACTTGCCGAATCAAACAGGCTGGAGGCGGAAAGACGCGTTACGGAATCTAGAACTGCCATAAGAGCAAACGATTTTGAAAGAGCAAGGGAAAGGCTGGAAAGGGCAAGGGAGAAGTACAGCGCATCCCTGGTGTCTGAACAAAATCAGGTTTTGAGAGAAGAGTCGGACAGAGTACTTAATGAGCTGGCTACAGCTATACTCAAGGCAGAAAATGACCTGGTAGTTGCGGATGTAAGGCGTTTGTTAACTACCGGAAAAAGCCAGTATCTGCAGGGTGACTTTGACAGATCAGAGCTGACGCTGTTGCAGGCCAGGGCTCGCTGGTCTAGTACCAACTCCGGCCCGGAAGTGGAAGTAGAATACTGGCTAAAGCTGGTACAGACAGCTCTTGCGGTAAAAACCGGCAGGGATATACCGGTTACCGCTCCATTATACCCGGAAATGAGCCAGCTATTGTCCCTTGCAAAACAATACTTTGAAGAAGGTGCCCAGGCACTTGCAAAAAAAGACAAGCCGGGTGCAACAAGGGCCTTTGCCCAGGCCAGACAGAAAATTTCGGAAGTAAAAGTTGCCTTTCCGCTTAACCAGGAAGCCAGAGTGCTTGAACTCAAGATTGACCAGCTTTCTGACCCTGACGAGTTCAACAAAAGCTTTTCGCGCATGTTTAACGCCGCTGTAAGCAAGCTGGATTCCCGGCAGGACCTTAATACTGCCTACAGCGACCTGAAAGACCTGGAAGCCATTAACGCCCGTTATCCCGGCCTGACTGCCCAGGTTCAAAGGGTGGAAATACTGCTTGGCTTCAGGCAGCAGCCGCCTGATCCAAAAGCCATAGCAGAAGCCAAATCCCTTGTCCAGGCGGCCCAACGCATATTTGACTCAAGGCAGGTGGCCCAATTTGCTTTTGCAAAAACCCAATTGGACAGGGCCATAAGCCTGGATCCAAATAACGAAGCTGCCGGTTTGCTTAAGGATAAAATAGTCACATATATAGGAGGGGATACTACCATTGTTCTCTCTACCGCTGCTGAAAGCCTGTATAATGAAGCTGTATCCTTTTTTACAAAGGGTGATTATCTGAACGCTAGAATCAAGATCAGCAGACTGCTGGCCGTATTTCCAAAAGGTTTGAATATGCAAAAGGTGGCGGACCTGGATACCAGGCTAAAGGCAAGGGGTTATTGATGCCCCGGAAGGTAAAAACCGTCAAGTCTTTGCTTCCATGCTTTTTGGCAGCACTGCTTTTTACTACATCAAGCCCGGCTTTTCTGGATGCAGCTGCCCCGGAGCTGTATTGGGAAAACCCTGTCCGCCTTTCAAGAGGCATAGGAGCCTATCCCCAGATCATTAAAACCGCCGATCGCATTACTGCCATTTGGCAGGATGTAAACCCGGAAAACGGGGGCGGAAATGTTTGGCTGTCCATGGTCTCTTTTGGACCGGAAGGCATGACCCGCAAAGACCGCTTTGCCGGCCCCTTTAGTTATGAAGCCATAGGTGACAGGGCCAAGGGAGCTGACAGCCTGAGCGCCCCCGTTTTGTTTTCTGCGGCCTACACAGAAAACAAAGCTTTGCTGGCTGTATCCAGCGGGGAACAAAGCATAAATCTTTATGAATCTCCGGATGGAGGAGCCACTTTTAGCCTTTCTGCTACCATAAAAACAGAAGGCTCCACGGTTGGACCAAGAGTATTTGCAAGAAAAGGCGGCGGCTGGTATTTATTTGTTACTAGGAGCCAGGTTTTTTCACGCCAGACAGCAGACGGCGGCGACGCCACATCTTATGAATCCCTGTCCCTTTTTTATACCAGCTCGGACAATGGCAAAGACTGGGGAACCCTGAAAGCTTTTGTGCCCGGTGAAGTAGGCCTGGACCCCAACTTTTTACCCAGCTCCGCTTTTATTGGAGACAGGGATTATGTAGTCTTTCAGAGCCTTACAAGCGGCAACAGACCCAGCTACCAACTGTTCAGCATGTATAGCGAAGACAGGGGTAAAAGCTGGTCCAGCCCTGTACTTTTAAGCAATTTTGTGGACCCCGTCAACAAAAGCAACCCGTACAGCGACTTTGACAACCAGCGGCCCCACATAAGGGCAGTTGGGTCCAAACTTTTTTTAGCCTGGGAACGCAAAATTTTTAACGGCAAAACCCAGATTTACAGCGCCGAACTGGATATAAACGGCTACTGTAAAGAAAACAGCATAGAGAGGGTCAGCATTGGGCAGGGGAACTGCCTTGAGCCCCGGATATTCATTATTGAAGGATCCGATGATGCGGAAGCAGGCATAGTATGGTTTGATGACAGAAAGGGCACAAACAGAATTTATGCCGCATTCAAATCGGGCTCATTGTGGACAGAAAAGGAAATTTACGGCAGCAACAATGCCAATGCCTCTTTTGGAAGGGCGGTATTTAGCAGAAAAGGCATGTATACCTTTTGGCAAAGCGGTACCGGTTCCTCCTCCACAGTAAACGCTCTTCTACCCGATACCAGTGTTCAGGCTCCCAGGCCCACAGCTGTGGACTTCAAGCCGGGAGAAGCTGGCAGGCGAAGCAAAGTCCAGATAAGCTGGAATGTTCCTGCAGACAGCTCGGGCATCATGGGTTTTTCCTGGCTATGGTCCCGGGACCCGGATGCAGAAGCTGCAGAATCCATCCTTGCCCTCGAAACTACCACCAGGGCAAGCCTTGAAGCAGATCAGGACGGCACCTGGTATTTTAGCCTGCGCGCACAAGACTACGCGGGTAACTGGTCCGCCTCAAGCCGTATAAGCTATACAAGAGACACCACCCCGCCGGGAGCACCCGTACCCATAGCGCCCAAGTTGGACAACGAAGGCTTTCTGGCTTCCAGCAGTTTTACAATAAAATGGGAAGCACCCCCTGACCCCGATGTGGCCGGTTACAGCTGGAACATGGTATACCTTGGAGCTTTGGACAGGCTGCCTGCCAGAAAACGCAATTTGACCAATTCCAGCACAGCCAAAGAGGCAACAGGCAACGTGTCCCCAATATTGCCAAGCAGCGCCTATGAGCTGGAGCTATGGACAAAAAAGGCAGCTGTTTTTCCGGAGCCTTCCATTCGCAGCGCAAACCCTGAAACTTTCTTCAGCAATATTGATGACGGCTACTGGGCCTTTTCTGTTTCTGCAATAGACAAGGTTGGAAATATGGGTACTGCTTCCAGAATAATACTGAGAGCGGACAAGTTCCAGCCATACACCACAGTAAACGACATTGCGGTACAGCGGGACGATTTTGGCAGCCTAACCCTAACCCTGCTGGGCAGGGGTTATCTGGAAGACGGACCCGTAAGCAGGATAGTAATAGACAGCGACGGCCTGGAGCCTTATGACAGGGTACTGGAATTGCCAGACAAGGCATACATTATAGCCAGTGACCGCATTTTAAGAATTCCCGAACTTATGGACCTGCCCATGGGCACATACAGGATAGGAATCTACCATGAACAAAGGGGCTGGTACTTTACCGCGCCCAAGTTGAGCGTAGACTATTCCGGTACAGTAAAGTTTGGGGACTTTGGCCAGCCATGGATACCAATATGGCGTTTTGCAGAGCTGACAAAACCGTTAATAAAGCTGTCAAGCATAATAATAATAGCTTCTCTCGCCCTGCCAGCCCTGGGCATGTTGCTTACACTCAGGCAGCTGGTCCTTTTGACGGGAGAAGCCAGGATAGCAAGGATGGAAGCCAT
>JAKPMS010000100.1 GCA_029548805.1 Spirochaetota bacterium
AAGGCTGTCAGCAAGGATGCACTTGAGGAAATAGGCTTTGGGATCATTCTGGCCAATACCTATCACCTGTATTTAAGGCCCGGGCATGATCTTATAAAAAAAGCCGGGGGCCTGCATGGATTTACCGGATGGAACTCCAACTACCTTACGGATTCCGGAGGCTTTCAGGTTTTTTCCCTTTCCAAGCTAAGAAAAATAAGCGATGAAGGTGTAAATTTTCGTTCACATATAGATGGCAGCAGGCATTTTTTTACCCCGGAGATGGTTGTGGACGTCCAGGCTGCTTTCAACAGCGATATATTGATGCAACTGGACGTATGCACACCCTGGGGCATTGATGAAAAAGCCGCATTAAAGGCACTCAAACTGACCAGCGCCTGGGCCCACAGATCAAAGCTGCGCTGGATGGAACATGACGGCAATTATCATGGAAAGCTGTTTGCAATTGTCCAGGGCAATTTTTACAAGGAGCTTAGGGCAAGGAGCGTGGAAGAAGCAATCAGGCTAGACACTCCCGGAATAGCAATCGGGGGCCTTTCTGTTGGCGAGCCTTACGGCTTGTACCAGGAAATGCTTGCCTATACCAGCTCCATCCTGCCGGCAAGCAAGCCCAGATATGTAATGGGCATAGGAACACCGGAATATATACTCGATGCGGTAGAGAATGGTATCGACATGTTTGATTGTGTATTCCCTACACGAACTGCAAGAAACGGCTTGCTGTTTACTGCTGGCGGGCCAATATCCATAAAGCAGGCCCGATATGAAAAGGATTTATCCCAGCTGGACCCTGAATGCGGCTGTAAAACTTGCATGCAATACAGCAGGGCTTATTTAAGACACTTGTACAAAAACAACGAGATATTGTATTCCATGCTGGCAAGCTACCACAATCTGGCTTTTCTGCATAATTTAATGCAAAAAATACGGTATAATATAGAAAAAGGGAGCTTTTTGGAATACAAAAAGAACTTTCTTGACAGCTACAAAAACGAACGCTGAGGAAATTATGACAAACAGAAACAGATTTGTATTGCTTATAATTATAGTTTCTTCCGTTTTAAGTATCTCTTATGCCAATGATGCGGAAACTGCCGCAAAAGAGGAAAGAGAAAAGCGCTTGGCAACTATAAATTATGGTATTGACTCCCAGCTTATAGACTTGCTAAGCACTTTGAAGGCAGAAAAAAATACCGAATTTAAAAACGAACTGGGTGCTGTATTTAAAAGATCAATCGGGAACAAACTGAAAATAGCCATTTTTGACTACTTTTCTTTTATAGAAAGCGATTTGCTGGATACTAACGCAAAGGAAATTCTGCTTGGCAGGGACGGGCATGATGATAGCCTGGTAAACTACGCCATCAATTATCTTGCAAGCATAAAGTCCGGCATAGCATATACTGAATACCGGGAAATACTGGAGACAGGAGAAAAAAAGTTTTACCCATCTGCGATAAAGGCTTTGGCCCTGTCTCCTAAAGCTAGTGATGCCGATTTGCTGATAAGTCTATACGAAAAGGACGACACGGATATGGCCACGAAGGAATCCATAGTCAGAGTGCTGGGTTCCATGAAATCCGATTCCGCACTGGAGCTTTTAAGCACTGTTCTGTTGTCAGAGGAGGCAGGCAAA
>JAKPMS010000102.1 GCA_029548805.1 Spirochaetota bacterium
GGGGGGGGGGGGGGTAAGGAAAACGCAGTTCCAGGCGCGTGCCCTTGCCTGGAAGATGCACCAGTTCTCCCCCAAGCTGCTGAGCCAGGCCATTAACAAGGCTCAAGCCCAGGGTGTCTCCCCTTTTGGATTTTTCAAATGCATCCGGAGGCAAGCCGGGGCCGTTGTCTTCTACCAGAATGGCGCATAGCCCCGACGCCATGCCTGCTGTAACAGAAACCAGCGCTTTATCTTGGTTCTTGCCATATTTGAATGCATTGGTAAGCAGCTCGTTTAGCGCAAGCCCGCATGGAATGGCTGTATTCAGGTCTATAAAAACCGATTCCGCTTCTACCAAAATGCTTCTGTCTTCTTCAAAATACTCTTCCGAAATATACTTTGCCAAGTCAGTAATATAAATGCCCAGGTCCAGCTTGTCCAGATTGTCCCTGCCGTAAAGCTGCTCATGAACCATGGCCATGGTATGTATTCTGCCCTGGGCTTCCCTGGCCGCATCGGCAAAAACGGAATTATCAAAACGGGAAGCTTCCAGGTTTAACAGGCTGGAAATAACCTGCATATTGTTCTTTACCCTGTGGTGCACTTCCTGCAAAAGAACTTCCTTTTCTTTAAGATTCTGTTCCAATTTGGTTTGCCGGGCTATTTTGTCGGAAATGTCCCTGCCAGCTATAAAAATGGATTTTTTGTCCTCGCTCTGGCTGGAGCGCCATTCCAGGTAATGATAAGCGCCGTCCTTGGCGCGGTACCGATTTACACTTTCCGATGCCCCTCCAAAATTGACAAACTCCGAACCTTTGGTTTTAAAATCGGATATATCGTCAGGATGTATAAAATTTGAATACTTTTGTCCCAGCAGCTCTTTCATGTCGTAGCCCAGTATATTTGTCCATTGCCTGTTTACCTTTACAAACCGGCCTTCCATATTGGCTATTGCAAAAAGTTCCATGCTTACATTAAAAAAGGCTTCGTAATCCTGGCTTGCAATGGCTGCCAGTTTTTCCGCCTTGGCTTTTTCCTTTTTAAGGTAAAATATAAGTAAAAACAACAATATGCTAAGAGAGATACCAAGGCCCAAAATAAGCTTATAACTCTTGCCATAGAGTATTGCATAGGCGCTGGATGGCTGAACCCTTATAAGCCATGATATTTCTGCCATGTTAAAGCCTGCAGTATAATAGAAATCTTTAGTAGGGAGTTTATTTCCAAGATAACGGCCTATTCTGGTTTCGTACAAATATAAAGGCTGGGTAGCTGATACATTGGAATCGTAAATTATGGTTGTAAGCCCTATGGGCGGGCTTGGTAAAATGGCTTTTTTTACAAGATTTTCTATGTCTATAAAAGCCATTATTATAAATGGCGGCTTTTGTGCAACTGGCAATTCTGCAGTATGCGCCTGAACACTTGGGCGATACAAAACAGATTTTTTTATAACAGGGCAGCAAAAAACCAGAATTGGCCTTGCATTTTCTTTGTTCAACGTAAAAGACTGGATGGTGTTTGCTTTTGCTGCTTTTTCTACAGTATTTTTGGCTTCTGCGCTGGCTAGAACTGCATCAATGCAGCCCGCTGCCCAGTCAGCTGTATCCGCAGTAAGGTAATACTTTATTAAAGAAGCTAGCTTATTATCACTTTCTTGGGTATCTGACAAATCCAGCAGAAGATATGCAAAAAAACGGCCGGAATCCAGGGTTGGCTTTACAAACTGGGCAAATTCGGCTTCCGAAATATTCATATCAGTTTCTATAAACCTGCCAAGGGCATTTACATGATGGCTGGTACCGGAAAAAGCATCCTTAACAAGCTTGTACCTGTCGGCCGCATCTATAATAAAACGGTCCTTCATTCTGGCCTTTTCTGTGTTGGACATCAGGCTTGCAACTAAAAAAATACAGCCAAGGCTGAGCAATAAAATTAAAAAAGGAGTAAGTTGGCTTAAGTTTTTTAAAAAGCTAAGTTTAAAATCCCGTGATGTAAGTTTTTTAGTCATAAAATAACTATAGTTAATTTTCTTGGAAATGCAACAAGCTTTGGATAGCCATATTTGCATTTTTACACAAATTATTTTGCACTGATATATCAATTGACAGTATTGCTTTGATGTGCTTCCATATAGCTGCAGATTTCTGAAATTTCAGGCTTTCCTTTATGGAGACCATACATGAACAGAATAAAAAAGCATCCGGTCATTGATACGGATAAGCCTGCCGGCGAGCTGGAGTTTCGCTTTGACGGCAGCAATTTTACAGGCAAAGAAGGAGAAGCCATTTCTTCTGCCCTTTTTGCCAACGGAATAAGGCATTTTTCTGAACACCCCAAAGACGGCATGGCCCAGAGCATTTTTTGCGCCAACGGTCAATGCTCCCAATGCAATGTATTGGTAAACGGTGTAGTTCGAAAAGCCTGTGTTACCCCCCTGGCCGCAGGCATGGACATAAGAAGCATAAAAGGCCTGCCCCCTCTTTTGACCGATGACAAGCCGGCAGAGCTGCCAGGGCTGGAGCATTTTGACTGCGAAGTGCTGGTTGTGGGCGCCGGGCCTTCCGGACTGGCAGCAGCCATAGAGCTGGCAGAGCTAGGCTTTAAGCTTATGCTTGTTGACGACAAGCCCAGCCTTGGCGGCAAACTGCTGCTGCAAAGCCACAAGTTTTTTGGCTCGGAAGAAGACTGTTACGCCGGCACCCGTGGCTATGACATAGCTAAAATACTGGAAAACAAGGTAAAAACCCATCCAAACATAAAAGTAATGGCCAATACTCCGCTTGCAGGCATATTCAAGGACCGCAAAGCCGGCCTGTACATAGACTACAAGCACTACGGCCTGGTCAGCTTTAAAGCCCTGCTCATAGCCACGGGTGCCAGGGAAAAGTCCATACTGTTCCCCGGTAACGACCTGCCCGGGGTTTACGGAGCAGGCGCCTTTCAGACCCTGGTAAACAGGGACCTTGTAAAAGCGGCCAACAGGGTTTTTGTGATTGGCTCCGGCAACGTGGGGCTTATAGCTTCTTACCATGCGCTGCAGGCAGGAATAGAAGTGGCCGGAATATGCGAAATCCTGCCCAAAATAAACGGCTACAAGGTGCATGCAGACAAAATTTTGCGCATGGGCGTTCCTGTCCACCTTGGCAGCACAGTGCTTTCTGTGGAAGGTGACGGCAAGGTGGAAAGAATCACCATAGCCAAAACAGACCAGGATTTTAGGCCCATACTGGAAAGCGCCCAAAGCTTTGAGGTGGACACCGTGCTTGTGGCAACCGGACTGTCTCCATGTGACGAGTTTTACAAACAGGCTGTTGCTTTTGGTTTTACCGCGGTTAAGGCCGGGGACGCGGAAGAAATTGCGGAAGCATCCAGCGCCATGTTCGGCGGCAGAATAGCAGCAATTAACCTTGCAAAAATGCTTGGCAAAAATGTAAAGCTGGACCAAAACTGGCTGGACAAGCGCGAGGTGCTTAAAAGCCGCCCGGGAGACATAATAAGCCGCAATGCTCCAATAGTAAGCAGCTCGTGGCAGCCTGTCTTTTTCTGCACAGAAGAAATACCATGCAACCCGTGCACAAGCGTGTGCCCTACTCATTCCATCAATCTTAAGCCCAGAAAAGGCAATATGCTGGACCTGCCCTATTTTAAAGGCCAATGTAAGGGCTGCTCCGCATGCGTTGCCGCCTGCCCCGGGCTGGCCATATCCCTTGTAAGATTAAGGGATGACGGCATGGCAGAAGTTCGCATTCCTTTTGAGTTTGACGCAAGCCATTTTGAGACGGGCGCCAGGCTTTTGGCACTGGACCAGGACGGCAAGCCGGTAACAGAAGCCGAACTGCTGGCAAAGCAGTACAACAAAAAATACCGCAGCTGGCTGCTTACCCTAAAGGCAAAACCCGAGGACGCCGTGCGCATAATAGGCATAAGGGTGCAGGATGAAGAAGTCAGCAGGCCTTTGCCTGTTCCAAGTTTTAAATACCTGCCGGACAATGCCATAGTATGCCGCTGCGAAAGGGTCACGGTAAAAGAAATTACGGACTTTATAAAAGCCAACAAGGTAAGAGACATAAACCAGCTTAAAACAATACGGGTAGGAATGGGGGCATGCGGCTCAAAAACCTGCTCCGTTCTTTTGCCGCAGGTATTCAGAAAAGCCGGTGTCGACCCGGCTACTGTAACAGATGGCAGCCTTAGGCCTTTAAGCCTGGAAGTGCCTCTTGGCGAAATGGCAGAAGTTCTGGAGGGTCTTTAATGGAAAGCTGTGATGTACTAATCATTGGCGCAGGTTCTGTTGGCGTTCCGCTTGCCATGTACACTGCCAAAAAGGGGCTTAAAACCATAGTCATAGAAAAAAACCCATCCTGGGGGAGGGGACAGAACAGGGCAGCCATAGGCGGCATAAGAGCCACCCATTCCGACCCGGCAAAAATAAAAATTTGCCAGGAATCCATAAGTATAGTGTCAGGGCTAAAGGACAATTACGGTCTGGATGTAGAATGGAAAAGCGGAGGCTATCTTTTTGCGGCATACAACAAGGAAACGCAGGAAGCATTCAAAGGGCTGCTAAAAATACAAAAGGCAGCCGGGTTAAATATAGACTGGATTGAAGCCGGGAGGGTATCGGAGCTGTGCCCCGGCATTAATACAGATGGCCTGCTTGGCGGCACTTACAGCCCGGAGGACGGCTATGCTTCTCCGCTTATGACCAGCACGGCTTTTCACAGGCTTGCATCAGAAGCAGGCGCAGAGTTCCGCTTTTCCGAAAAGCTTTTGTCCATGAAAAGCTCATCCGGCAGGATTGTGTCGGTAAAAACGGACAAGGAAGACTACTCAGCCGGGGTGTTGGTAAATGCCGCAGGCGCCGACGCAGCCGAACTGGGCAGTCTGGCCGGACTGGATCTGCCGGTATACCCCGACCTGCATGAAGGCGGAGTAACAGAGCCATGCGAACACTTTATGGAGCCCATGCTGGTAGACATAAGGCCGGATGATAAATCCGGCAACTATTACTTTTACCAGGCCAAAACAGGGCAGATAGTTTTCTGCATAACCCCCAAGCCGCAAATATGGGGCAAGGATTGCGACTCAAGTTCAGGCTTTTTGCCCCTTGTTGCCAAACGCATGGTCAAGCTTTACCCAAGGCTAAAAAATCTTAAAGTAAGGCGAATATGGCGCGGAGCCTATCCCATGACGCCGGACGGGCTGCCAATAGCGGGCTATCCGAAAGGCATAGACAACCTTTTGCTGGCTGTAGGAATGTGCGGGCAGGGTTTTATGCTGGGGCCGGGTCTGGGAAAGATTCTTGCGGAGACCATTGATGCCGGATCAAACGGCTGCAGCCAAATATTCAGCGAACTTTCCCTTTACAGAAAGTTTGAGGGTATGGAACTGCTTAAATAAGTAGAGGCGCTAGCTGCAAATCAGCTTTACAAAACATAGCGCTTTACAAAGCCGTCAAAGTCCAGCACCCGTACACCCTTGTTGCGGGCATATTCAAAAAGGCCTTCGTCGTCGCTTACAAGGGCGTCGCACTTGGCAATGCTCAGCATTGCAATGGAAGCATCAGCCCTGTGCTTCTGTTTTGCTCCGGCCAAAACGCCGCTTGAAGAAACCGTAAAGCACAATGCCTTTGCCAAGCCCAAAAGGCGCTGCCGCCTTGCTTCATCCGGAATGGCTGCAAGCTCTGCCAGCTGCACATCGCTGACATAAAGCCTTAAATCGCAGCGCTCCCTCAGCATGGACAAGACTTCCGGGTCTTCATCCAGCCTGTCAAAAATGTTGCTGTCCAGCATCAGCCTGATGCTTTTTTTTCTGCAGCTTCAGCGCACTAAAGGCTCCTATTGGCAGCTTCCGACAGCCCGTACAATAGCACCGCCGCCGCCTGCGAAACATTAAGGCTTTCTATCTTGCCTGAACCCGGTATTTTAAGCAAACATGAGCACAGTTTTTTTACAGTTTCAGAAAGGCCGCTTTCTTCATTTCCCAAAACGAGTGCAAAGGCCCCGGATCCTGTATCGGCTTGGGCCAAAACGGTTTTGCCCCTGGGGTCGGCGCCAAATACCGGCAGCCTTCCGCTGCAGCGGGCCAGGAAGTTGGCAGCACTTTCGTCGGAGTAAACGGGTATATGCTCCAATGCTCCGCGGGCCACCCTGTAGGCGCTGGTTGTAATGGCTGCAGCTCCGTCGTCCCGCCCAATGATCATGGCATCCCAGCCAAAAAATGCGGCAGAGCGGGCTATGGAGCCCAGGTTGTGGTCGTCCCCCACCTTGTCCAGCACAACAATTTTGGCCCTGCTTTTTATCCATCCGGCTACAAGGCTGTCATCCGCCTGTTTGGGACTATCCAGCCCTATCATGGCCACAACCCCCTGGTGGTGCGGAGTGCCTGACAGCTTTTCCAGCTCCTGCGGGCTTACTATGCGGTAAATTTTTTTTGACTTTGCAAGTATGGAGCAAAGCCCGCCAAAGCTTCCTGCCCTGGCCTCTGTAAAAAAAAGGCGCTTGACGACATCGGGCCTTTTGGCAGCAATGGCTTTTACGGACTCGTAGCCGCATACAGCCAGTTCGTTGAGTTGGGTGTTCTTCACGGGAGTAATAATATTGTTATTTTTGGGCCGGGGCAAGGGGAAGGCTGGCTCCACAGGGGCCCCCTCTGGCGGCACAGCCTTGGGCTTATGCCGCTTCCCCGAAGCTTAGCGCTAATCAAAGCCACTAAGCTTCTAAGAAGCAGGCATTTTACAAGTCGCAGGCTTTTTTGGTCGCCCTGCCTATTTTTTCCAGAATTGAATGGCTTAAGCGCTTTACAAGCTCGGCGGCCTTCATGTTCTCTTTAACCTGTTCCGGCTTTGAAGCGCCGGTAATTACAGTGCTTACCTGCGGGTTGGCAGAACACCAGGCTATGGCCAGCTGCGCGCTGTTAACGCCCAGCTCTTTTGCAATGCTGCCAAGCCTGTTGGCTGCGTCAAGCCTGTCCTTGCTCAAGCCGCTTTCCGCCAGCCATGAGTAGTTTGGCAGCGCCATTCTGGATCCGGCCGGAATGCCATTGGCATATTTGCCTGTAAGTACCCCGGATGCAAGCGGGCTCCAGCTGGTAATACCCAGGCCGGGGCCTTCGTACAGCCTGGCAAACTCCACTTCCACTTTGCGCCTGGTAAAAAGATTGTACTGGGGCTGCTCCATTATTGGCCTGCGCAAGTTGCGCCTGTCTGCTATGTCTATGGCTTCGCGTATCTGCTCGGCAGTCCATTCGCTTGTGCCCCAGTACATGGCCCTGCCGGAAGCTATTATGTCGCTCATGGCCCATACGGTTTCTTCTATCGGAGTTTCCGGGTCTGCCCTGTGGCAGAAAAGCAGGTCTACATAGTCCATGCCAAGGCGCTTAAGGGAGCCGTCTATGCCCTCCAAAAGCCGCTTTCTGTTCAAAGTGTTTTGCTCGTTGGGCCCCGCATGGAGCCCCCAGAAAATTTTTGTGGATACCAGGTAAGAAGCCCTACGCAGGCCCAGGCGCTTGAATGCAGCACCCATTATTTCTTCCGACCTGCCACCGGCATAGGATTCCGCATTGTCAAAAAAGTTGACACCCAGGTCATAGGCAGTCTTTATGCTTTCTGCCGCGGCATCCACTTCTACCTGGCTGCCATAAGTTACCCATGATCCCAATGACAACTGGCTAAGCTTAATACCAGAATTGCCAAGTCTTCTGTATTCCATATATTCCCTCCAAATAGATATTATAGTTCCTGGAATCTTAGTGATAGAGTCGGTTTTGCCCAAAACCCTACTCCATATTGTATATGCCTGGGCAGCTTTATACTATATCTAGTGCTAAATTTAAGTGTATCAAAGCTTCCAGGAACTAACAAAAAGATATTGTGACAGCGTAACTATTTTTATGTTATTATAACTTCTTTGAGTCCTTCCGCCCTGGCCAGCGCCGCCAGCCTTTCCATAAGCTCCGGGTCGGGGAGCAAAAGCTTATTTTTAAATGCCGGCCTTACCCCGTTTGGGCGATAGCGCAAAAGCTTGTAGCGCGCCATTTTGCCGGAAGCTTTTGCCCCTGCCAAAATTGCCCTTGAGCTTTGCGTAACTGTTTCTTCAATATTAAAAAGCCCGGGGCTTATTACTGTTCTGGCCTCGTACAGCTTGCCGGCAGCAGCCAGGTAGTGCAGGTTTTTTATAACGACTCTGTTGGAGGCCTCGGCAAGTGCAAAGTGCTCGGCTTTGTTCCAGGCTTTTATGTCCAGCATAAAGCCATCCGCAGCTGCCACAAGCTCCGGGTAAGCAGAAAAATCTGCCGAGCCATTGCTGTCTACCAGGCAGGGCAGGCCATGGCTGGCCGCTTTTTTTACAAGCTCTGCAAGAAAGCCCATTTGCACACATGCCTCTCCGCCGGATATGCTAAGCCCCGACAAAAAGGCTTTGTAAGGAGACAGTTCGTTCAGTATTTCTTCTGCGCTCATCCTTCTGCTTTTGGGCGATGAGCTTTTGGGGCAGGCCAGAAGGCAGGCGCCGCAATCCGCGCAATGCGCAGGATTCCAGAGCACAAGCCCTTCGTCCATGCCCAGGGCCCCATATTGGCATGCAGGTACACAAAGCCCGCAATGGTCACAGTAGTTTATTGTTTCCGGGTTGTGGCAATAGCTGCAATTAAAATTGCAGCCCTGAAAAAACACCACAGCCCTGTTGCCGGGGCCGTCTACAGCGCTGGTTTTGAGTATCTTGGCAATAATGCCGCTAGTTGCCGCCCCGGACAAGGCCCCGCCAAGCGGCTGCATCAGGAGCGCACCCGCCTGTTTAAAACTCCAAGCCCGTCCACTGCATTTTTACCAAGCAGGCTGGTGTCCTGAAGGGATGCTTCTCCCTTCCTTAGCCTTTCAATTTCCGAGCGCTTAACGAGGTAGCCTGTAATGCGTACCACATCAGAATCAGAAGAATACGCAGACATGTAGCGCAAGCCCTGCTTCATGGCGCCCTTTACCACATCCAGCAGATGAGCGGGGTTGTTCCTGGCGGTGGGCTCGAATGCAAACACGTCTCCTATGCCGCTGGCAAAGTATTTATGAAATGGAGCCGAGCGTATTATGTGGTCCAGCAACTCGGGTTCGTCGCCTATGGGTATGCGACAGCCTGGGCTTACACCCTTGTCGCTGTCTATGCCCACCTGGGCATGAAGCAGGTAGCGGCCATGGTTGGCTTTTAGCCAGAGGCATTTGTGGGCTGCCACAAGCTCGGAAATTTTTTCTATTATGGCCAGCCCAAAGGCATCGGCGCCGCTGTCATGTCCAAAACGCAAGCCGTCAGAAAAGGCGTTTACCGCCTCTGCCAGCCCTACAAGGCCAAACATGGCGCTAAAGCGCTCCTTTTTTATAAGCCCCTCTTTTACAAGAAAGCTGGATTCAAAAAAGCCGGATTCATTTACAAGAAAGCGGACCCTTTCGTCCATATATGCAAGTTGGGCAGCAACTATTTCCGGGACAAGCCTGTCCAGAAAGTCTTTCCGGCTTTTAGCCAGCTCCGCTGCCTTTGCAAGGTTAAGCCTTACCAGTGTGCAGGAGCCGCCGCCCTTGGGCAAGCCGTTGTAGCAGGAAGCTATTGCATAGTCGTCAAAGCCCATGGCCTTGAACTCCGGGCGATATATCCTGTCGTTTGCAAAACTGGGCTTGGCAACATCCAGGGCTGTTGCGGCAGCCAGGATGGCAAAGTCATCGGGGGTTAGGTCCGGGTCGTACTTTAAGCTAATATTGGGAACAGCGTTGTTCTGCTCCCTGCTGGCTTCCAGTATAAGCCTACCGGCTGTTGTGGCTTCCGGCCCCAGGTCGGCATGGCAGAAGGAGTCGTTTATGGTTCTGTCTATTTGCAAAAGGAAAAGGCTAATTGCTTTTAAAGCCTCCTGGTAGCTCGCCTTTCCGTCAGCAACAAAGGGCTCCAGCAACTTGTCCAGATCCCCTATGTAAACGGGAAAGGTGGTAATGCTTGGCACATGCCTGTATAGTATTAGTAATGAGTTGGTAGCCTCCCAAATGTCCTTTGGAGCCTCAAGCCCCAGAAACTCGGAGCCCTTTTCCATAAAGAGCTCGTAGTCGGGCACCACATACCTTGGGCGGTATGGGGCGTTCCCTTCGTGCAGGTTGCATATGACTCCGCTGTCCAAAAGCCCCTGAACATCGGGGACGATTTTTAGCGGGCTTATGCTGTCTTCTCCTATATGCGCAAGGGAAACCACTTTTTGCTGATAGGTCTGTGTGCCGTCTTTTATTACAGCAAGTGCCGGATGCATTTAAATAACCCCCAAATTACCAGGGAAGGTTCCAGGAAACAATGGCCGCCACCCGGTAAAACTCCAGGCGCAGGGGATTAGCCGTATCCAGAACGCGTTTTTGGTAAAAGCCGTAGTCTTTGCTGGCTTCTGTAAAGTTCCTCTTGGAACTGAACTGTGTGATTACATTAACGTTAAGCCCGTCAATAATTTTGAATGACAATACAGCCCCAAGGGTCCAGCGGCCAAGATCGTCTCCCCAAAGCTTCCTGCCGGGGGTGTCGTAAAGGTACAGGTCTTCCTCCAAAAGAACCCCTGCCATCTGCAGGAAGATGGGCATCTGGTAGCCCAAAAAGTAATTGCCGTAATAGTTCCAGCCGTTGCGGTTTTCTCCGGAGTCAGCCTGGAACAGCCAGGACTCGTCTTTGTCGGCGCTGCTTAGAGCACGGTAGCGTGCAAGATGGCTGGTCTGGAATACTACATGGTTCCAGTCTCCGGGGAAGATGGCTGCCATGTCAAACTGGAACAGCCCGCCGCCCTCCAGCGACCACACAAAGCCGTCAAAGGCATCGCCAACAAGTTCTGCATCATTGGCAGCGACCAGATGATTCTTCCTAAGTCCTTCCGCAAGCCCCGGAACATTCCATCCGCTGGCAAGGCTAGCGCCTGCAAAAAATTGAAGGAACGCTATAGGCGTAATGCGCGCTTCGGCAGAAGCCCCAAGCGATACCGGAGACAGCTCTCCGTCAAAATTGAGCGCAAGCGAATTGCCCGAAACAAGTGCAGCTTCGCCCCTTAAAAAGGGAAGAATGGTTGTATGGGAAAGGTTCATTTTTGCTTCTGGTATGCTGCTGGCTGTAAAGGACAGGTTGTTTTTAAAACTGGCCTCCTGGGCTCCCGCAAACATTGCTGCAAAAAGGCCGGCAAAAACCAAAAAAACGGCGATTTTCTTCATTCTTAGTACCTCCTGTTTTAGTAAAACCATTTTTCTTCTATAAGAGCCTTGGCCGTTTTGGTCAAGGGTATAAGATCACTTTTATTAAGCAAAGAAACATCAAACTTGCGGTTAAGCGCAGCAAAATGCTTAAGCCCAAAAGCTATTTTGTTAAGATAAGAAAAGACCCCAATGGCGCCTGTAGAAAACTGGTTCGCTTCTTTGCCGTATATTGCGCGCAAGTCGGGCAGGTCTCCAAACAATTCTTCTATATTACTACCGTAGCTAGCAAAATGCTTTGGAGTGGCGCAATCTTTTACCAGCATGCCAATTTTTTTGCCCATCATGGCGGCCGTCATAGCTGCGCGGCAAATTCCTATTGCTGTAAGCTTGCCGTCTCCGTAGGCAAGGGCCTTGAATACCTGGTCCTCGGAGCTGAAGCCCCCTGTGATTGTTATGGCCGGAAGCCGCTTGCCTTCCTGCTCCATTTTTTTTACAAGCCGGCAAACCCTGTCTTCCAGAAAAACTGTGGGCAAGCCCCATTCGTTCATCATCCTGTTGGGGCTGTAGCCGCTGCCGCCACCGGCTCCGTCAAAAGTGACCATGTCCACTTCTGCCTTGCTTGCAATTTCCAGAACCCGTTCCAGATCCTGCGGGTCAAAGCCAGCCATTTTAAAATATATGTTTTTTAGCCCAAGCTCTCTTAGCCGGCTGATTCTTGAAAGAAGATAGTCATCTGTCCATAAAGGAAGCCTGTCATAGCTGTAAAAGTTGGGAGCGCAGCCTCCCTCTTCCAACCTTGCAATATCCGCATCCCCGGGGTTCGGAAAAACCATATTGCCCTGGGCAAGCTTTTCCAGGGCGTCCTGCCGGTTTTTTAGCTTGCGGGCCGGCTGGGTGCCTTTGGCGCCTTGCCCAAACTTGAACTCGAGCGCCTCAAGGCCATGCTCTTTTATGGCGTATTCCGGCAAGCCAAGCATGTCGTCTTCTACATTGCACTGCAGGATTATCTGACCATAGCCCCGGTAATACTTGCGAAAAGCATCAAGCATAGCCTTTAGTGCCGGAAAGCTGGCAATTTTTCCGCCTTCTATTTTTAGTTCCGGGTCCTTGTCCCTGGCGCTCTCTCCTATTACGGCAGAGACTCCCGCCATGGCTGCTCCGCCAAAATAATCCTGCCAGTTAAGCTTTATTAAAGCTGGCAAAATGACAGGCATGGCCAGCTTGACCCTGTTACGGCTGCCGTATTCCCTTTCCAGCTTTACTTTGTATATGTTGGCTTCTTCATAAGAGGCTTTGGCCCCATTAGCGCCAAAGACGCGGCCATTTATGTTAAAGTGGGAAAAGTCAACAGGATAGTCCTTTTCCGATGCAATTTGGTTGTTTCCGGTATTGGTAGGATAAACGGTTCTTGCGCCCAAAACCGCAGCCAGGGCAATTTCGCAGCTTCCGTCGCATTCTTCCGTGCAAAAGGAGCACATCCCGGATTGCGCAGATATATGGGAGCTTCTTAGCCGGGTATTGTTAAAAGCTGAAGACAGTCTTGGAGTATAGCCCATCTTTAACCCCTTTCCTTGCAGCCTTGGGCATTCACCCGGGACCAGTTTAGCATAAAAATGCAAATCTGTCTGTTTCTATATCTGCTCTTTTTCCAGCCTTTTAAGCTTTTTAAAAAAAGCATACACAAATGGCAGGGCCACTACAAAAGAAAGCAGGTCAGCCATCATTTGCGTAATTTTAAGTCCGTCCAGCCCCAAAACCCTTGGCAAAATTATGACAAGGGGAATAAAAAACAGGCCCTGCCGGGTGGCTGCCAGAAAGGCTGCCTGGCTGGCCTGGCCGGTGGACTGGAGAAGCATGTTGGTGGAAACAACAAGCGCGCTAAAAGGCAATGCAAAACTCTGGAAACGCAAAACGGATGCGCCAAGAGAAATCACCTCCGGATCATTTCTGAAGAACTTGATTATGACAGGCGCAAAGCTGCTTAGCAAAACCATGGCAGTGCCCAGAAAAATGGCGCCGCTAAACAGGGTAAAAAAATACGCCTTGCGCACCCTGCCATACAGTTTTGCGCCAAAATTGTAGCCGGACACGGGTATAAAGCCCTGGCCTATGCCAAACATGACCATGGTTACAATTATTATAAGCCTGTTTACAATGGCCATGGCAGCTATTGCCGCATCTCCAAAGTCGGACGCTGCAACATTCAGAAAAACCATGGCTGCGCTGGCCAGAATTTGCCGCAAAAAGGAAGGAAGGCCGGTCTTTACAATAAGCCACTCGGTTTCCCGTTTAAACGAGGCGTATTTGAAGGACAGCTTTACTATGGTCTTTTTTCTTATAAAAAAGGACAAGAGTATTATCAGGCTGACCGCCTGGCTTATTACGGTGGCAATAGCGGCTCCGCTTGTGCCAAGGCCAAGCGTAAAAATAAAAATGGGGTCCAGCACTATGTTTAGGAGGCCTCCGCTGGTAAGGCCTATCATAGAAAGCCTGGCCTTGCCCTCCGAACGCAAAATATTGTTAAGTACAAAGGAGGCGCACATGATTGGAGCGCCAAGCAAAATATAGCTTATATAATCCTTTGCATAAGGATAGACCGTCTCTGTGGAGCCAAGGAAATAAATCAGCGGCTTAATAAAAATTAGCCCAAAAACGGTAAGCAACAGGCCAACAAAGACGGATGTATAAATGGCGGTGGAGCCTATCATACAGGCTGCCTTATTGTCCTTTTCTCCGAGCCTTCTGGAAATGAGAGTCCCCGAGCCCATGCCAAAAGTAAAGCCTATGGCCTGAATCAAGGCCATTACCGCAAATACTATACCCACGGCAGCGCTTGCGCTGGTGTCAATTTTGGAAACAAAATATGTATCCGCAGTGTTGTAAAGAGCGGATACCAGCATGCTTGTAATGGTTGGAATAGCCAAAGAAATAATCAGAGCCGATACCGGCTTCTTGGTCATTTTTTCAAATTGTTCATGATCAAGTTTATCCATTTGGTCATAATATATGCAAAGCCTGATATATACAATGGAAATTCCGCATATAAAAAAACTATAGTTCCCCAAATCTTTGAGTCAAATAAATTTGATACAATATATAGTATGTACCTTCCCTGACTCATACCATGTGTTGTAGATTATTTTTAAAACAAGCTTTAATACTAAGCTTTGGGGAACTAACAACTTTTTTTTATTCCTGTTTGACAATTCTACAAGCCTATTGCAAGATTGACGAATAACTTGGAGGAATAATGAAAAAATATTTCTTTGCTCCAGCTATGGTTTTTGTACTGCTTACAGCCTGCATTAGCACAGCTCCGAACAAAAAAAGCAACGATGCAGGTCTTGCTGGCTTTTACGCCATAGGCTCGGGCTATGCCAGAATAAACACTGAAGAAATATCCGCAAGAAAGCTTAGCACCCCGGGAGACCGCATTTTTGTCTACAAGGTAAACAACAACACAATAGTGCTTGGAGAGGGCAATCCGGATGTAAACGCAAGGCCTATGCCATTTGAAGAGATGAGTACAGGCATTGCCATAAGCCTGGATTCTGCAAAGCGACTGTCCCAATGGCTGGAAAAAGTAATAGCCAGCTTTGACAATAAGGCCAAAAGGGACAGCCTTTACCTAGACTTTAAACTAATGAACAACGCCACCATTGCTGCATCAGCATTAGGAAGCAGCAGGCCGGAAGGCGACGACGAATACATACAGCTGCGCTTCCAGTATGTATACAGCGAAGGAATAGAAAAGTCCGGAGAAGTTGTAAGCTTTTACCTTGGCAGGCAGGACAAACCGGGCAAAGCAAAGCAGATAAGCTATAACGAAATAAAAATACTGCTATCCAATCTGCAAAAGCCATGAGGCGTAGCCTAAAGGCTCCGCTCTGCCCTGTGTCAAAAAGAATGGCTGGGCCCCGGCTTGCTTGAGTAGTTGCTTGCGGGTAATCCGGCTCTATAAAAAAGGACAGGCCATGTTCATTTTTGCTAGTTCCTGGAACCTTTGAGACAATTGTTTTTTGTACTGCATATAGTATGAACAGAATGGCTATATACTCTATATGGTATCGTTTTTGGCAAAACAGACTTTTTCTCAAAGGTTCCAGGAACTAAATTCATTTTTAAGGGCTGGGTTGCTTCCGGGGCTGTCTTCTATAAGGGTGGTAATTCTCATATAGTTCCTCGAAGCTTAGTGGTAAATGCAAATTTGTCCAAAACCATACCCTATGTTGTATATGCCATAGCGGCTTCATACAATACAAAGTATAGAATTAAAAAACCACTAAGCTTCGAGGAACTAGCTTCAGGTCACGAGGGGAAGGCTCCACATCTATGCTAAAAGGCCAAGCCCCCTGGCAACATTTTCTGCAGCCCTGTGCTTTAGCTCTGACAGGGAGCGCTCGGAACGATATGCGCTATGGTCTGTTAAAATGACGTTTGGCGCGCTTAAAAGGGGGTGTCCCGGCGTAGGAGGCTCCGCATCCAGCACATCCAGGCCGGCTCCTGCAAGCCTGCCTTCTTTAAGCGCGGCGGCTAGGGCTGCGGAGTCCACGAGAGCTCCGCGTGCGCTGTTTACAAGTATTGCGCCCTTCTTTATTTTTGCAAAAGCGCTATGCCCAAAAAGGCCAAGGCTTTCCGGCACAAGCTTAAGATGCACAGACAAAAAGTCCGCTCCTGCCAGAAGCTCGTCAAAAGATACCGCGGCCAAGTCCACGCCAAAAAAACCGGCTGTCAGGGCAAGAGCTTCTTCAAGGCGCTTTTGCTCCAGGCTTGGGCTCCATACCAGCAGCCTGGCAGGCCTTAGCGCCATGGCCATTTCTGCAAAAGCCTTTGCTGTAGGGCCAAAACCCGCAATGCCTATTACGGAGCCGGCCACGGACAGCTGGGCGCTGGCTATATTCCACTTGCCGCTCTTTACAAGCCTGTCCCTTTCCGGGATGCCGCGGCTAAGCGCAAGCAAAAGAGCCAGCGCATGCTCTGCCACCTCCCTGTCGCAATAACCCGGGACATTGTAAAGCTTGATGCCGGCTTCTTTGCATGCGGCTGCATCAATATTGTCCAGGCCTACGCCGTAACGGGACACCACCCTGCATATTTTAAGGCTTAAAATTGCATTGCGCTCCAGCGGGGCCATGTTGACCAAAAGGGCGTCCGCGTCCTTGGCCTTGGCAGCAATATCGGAAGAGCTTATGCAGTTTTCTGTGCGCAGCTCTACGCCAAGGGGCTCCAGCACGGCGCGCTCTTCTTTTAAGTGGCCAAAGCGGTCGTCTGTAACAACAGCAACAAACTTTTTGCTCATGCTTTTTTCCTAGTCAATATAGTTGGGCGAGAATTCCCGGCTGGCAAAATGGCGCCAGATTTCCGGCCAGGCTTGCAAAAGGCGGCCATACAGGTCCATGTGGTATTTGACCCGCTCTATGCTAAAGCCGCAGCCATGCTGTCCAAAAAGCCTTTTGGGCTCCCTAAATATTTCGTTTATAGAAGCAATATGTATATCCGCGTCCTCTGCCCAAAGTTCCGGTTTGCGCTCGAACTTGTCCAGCAGGCTTTGCAGCAGCTGCACAATATGGCTGTATTGCCCGGAAAATGCTGCGTGCGCATGCTCCACAAAGTCGGCGTTTTTAAGCCCGGCCAATGCGCAATACATTTGGCCTATTGCAATAAAGCGTTCTTCGGTAGCTTCCGGCTCGGCTTTTGGCCCGTAGCCTATTGCGCATGGCATAAAAATGTCGGTAATGCCGGGCTTAAAAACATGCAGGCTGTTAACAGAACTAAACGCCCGGCCCTGGGCTGCGTGGTAAAGGCCAAAGTCCAGAAAGGCAGTAAAACTGTGCGGGTATACAAGCCGGGTCAAAAGCCCGCATGCCCCATCCGAGTTCCTGCCCACGGGCAATAGGGGCGGAATGGGGGTTTTATTGAACAAAGCGCTTTGGGTCATCATAAGGGTGGCCATTTTAGATACGCTTTTTTGCCCAGGAATTCTTACCAGCTCCCTGGACAGCCTTAAATCTTTGTAGGAGTCCTGCATTAAGGCTTCCCGGCTGGCACCATCCAGAGCCAGCGCGCCCCTTGCGCTGCCCATTCCGCTGTCCCCGTAAATGCCAGGTGAAGCTATAAGCACAAGGCCCTTTTCTGTTTGCCCAAGGCTGTCCTTGTATGTGCATAGCACGTCCAGTTCTGTCTTGTTTACAGAAGCCAAAAGGCTTGGCCTGTCTTTGTAATACAATTGCTCTATGTCCGCTTCTTTTTGGCGGGGGGAGTAAGCCGTATTGCAAATTATGTCGTCGTCTGTAGAAACTAAAAGCCCGCCTGCCCCAAGCAGCATGGCCATATTCACGTTTACGCCATAGCCGGGCTCGTCCCTGTTTGGCAAAAGGGCATAGGCAAGCAAGTCCGGCTCCAGCTTTGCAGGCAAGGCTTTAAGCATGGCCCTTCTGCCATGCAAGTTGGAAAGCTCCACTTTTATGCCGTGCTTTTTTTGCAAGGCCTTAATACCGGCCGCGTTCTCCGGGCTAAGGCCGGGGCCATCCGAGTCGCTGGCCGCAAGAAAGCGCGGTGCGTGCCCATAGCGGGCAAAGTTTTGTGCAAAGCTGTCCATGCTTTGCAAAAGGCTGGGGCGCTGCCCTGTGGTGGGCCAGGCTATAAGGGCTTCTTTCATAAAAAGCATATTAACAGCAAAGCTGGCAAAACTCAAACAAGAGCCAGGAATACTTGCACAGCAAAAAGTGCCAAGCAGCTTCCTTTTACTAAAGGAAGCTGGTCAGGGTTGGTTGTTAACATTTATTTCCAATAAAACTCATTGTGAATTCTTTAAAACTATTTGAAGAAATAGTAATATCACCTTTTCTATTGTCTTCCCCTGCTTTTTTTGCATTAATAATAAAATCAAACTGCTGCCTAGGAGCAATAGGAATTTCGCCAACTGGGCCCTCACTATCATAGGAAAAAGTATCTTCATTATTATCATTTTTCAATTCCAGCTCAATAAAAAAGCTAAATTGGTATGGGTTATAAACTGAAAAAACCATTTTTGTTCCTTGATTGTAAATATTTCCAAAATCAAGTACTGGCGGCAGACCTCCAGTACTTGTTAAAACTTTTTTGTTACCATCATAAACATCACTGCCTACCACCAAAAGCTTATCTTCCAGTTTTGTAAGAAATATAGAGATATGACTACCCTCATAATCTCCTTCACTTTTTAACAAGGCGTAGTAAGTAGTATCAGCGTTTTTATGCCCAAAATATATTTCGTTCTTTGAATTGCCTTGCCCAGACAGGCCCATTTCGTCTCCTGTAATAGCTCCTTTGTGTTTTGTACCATCTCCGTTATACAAAATAACGGAGTTGAATTTTCCGGTAGACGTGGCATCCAATTCCATTTTATAAAGGCCATCTTCAAAGTCTATAGGGAACTCCAGTATAAAAGAATCGTCGCTATATTCATTTACATTAAATGTTGATGCTTTTTGCATTATCTACCCAATCAGCACCTTCCCCGGGGATAGCTGTAACAGGTTTTATGCCTAAAAGCTTTTTGCTTGCATTAGTGCTATTAAGGTAAAGGCTGCTTTCTGAGCTGCCAAGAAGGATGCCGGGAAAAGCACTGTTGTAAACCCTTGCGCTTAACAAAAGTTCGGTTTTAACAGGAACAAGTATGGGTTCAAACTCCAGCTGCTCTTTATCTCCTGTAAGTTCTTTGGAAAAACTGTACAGGATTGTATCTTTGTCTTTGTCTCTAACTTCCAGCTCCAGCCAGTTGCTGTCCGGGTGTATAAGGCGAGGGGCAGGCTTATCCGAGCCCGGGCCTCTTCGAGCCAGAGCCCGCCCAAGCTCTCCAAGCATAGCTTCGGGTACATTGCTTTTTAAATCTCTGGGCAAATTAAGCTTTATGCTCAAGTTTGCACTCTTTGCAGCTACAGAAAGGGGAGCATTGCAGGAAGCAAAAGCCAAAACCAGAAGCACTATGCCTGCTATGCCATAAAAATGCGGTTTTTTCATTTACAGTCTTCTCCAATAATATTTTTAAAGTGTTAATAAAAGGAGAGCTTCTCAAAGCTTAATAAAAAAAACGCCAAGTTAAATAGGAGTTTTTGTATGTATTTGTATCTTAATATAACACTAACAATATGGTTTTCAAGGGTAGTTCTACGAATCTTATTGATCACGCCCGTTTTTATAAAAATACTGCCAGGGATTGTATAGGTAAACATAGCTTTATGCAATATATGGTACCCCAAAGAGCCGTCAACAAGCTTCGAAGAACTATAAGAACTTTATATAGTTCCCCAAATCTTGGTGTTAGAGTCCATTTTGCAAAAATATTGGCATATGGGCAGCTCTAAAAACTCATTTAATTTTTCGAGCTGCCCTTTGTAAATCCTTACAGGATTGATCCTTACAGGATTTACACTTACATAATGGTAGATCTCTAAAAACTGAAGTTTTTAGAGATCCTCATATTTTGTATAGGCTTGAGCGGCTTCATACAATATATGGCGCTCAGAAGTGCTGACACTAATCTTCTGGGGACTATACACAGCCAGCTACCGGTTTTTTGAGCATGAAAAATAAAATCTTTACTTAATGGGGTGTCTCTTGTATAATCAGATTAATATAATATCTGTTAAGTTAATAGCCATTATATTATAAAAAAAGGAGAAAGCGGTATGACGGCTTTTTTTAACCGAAAAGAAGAGCTTCAATCTCTTGGTGATATCTTAAATCAGTCATATACTTCTTCTTGCTTTAGAATGCAATTGAAAAAACAGCAATAATTTATGAAGTAAAACGTCAAAAAAATAAAATTCATCTGTCACAGCTTAAAGAAAAAGCAATTTTTTTGAATGAAAATTTAAAAGATTACTCAATCCGTTTTGAAGCTCTAAGCATGAGTGAAATGTGAGCAGGTATAGCAAATTAAGCCAGGGTAGTTTACGCCAATAATAGTGCAAACCTAGCTGGTAACGCTGTTTTATGTTTTATAAAAAATGTCCGGACTATTTATGCCAAAAATTCCAGCAGCAGCTCTTTGAACTTGGCCGGGTCTTCTACCATAGGTGAGTGGCCAATGCCGTCCAGCTCCAGCAATTTGGCATTGCTATATGCGTTTTTTGTCTCCATAGCCATGGCTTCTGTTATAAGTGCGTCGGCCTTGCCCCGGACCACAAGCACCGGACCTTTGTAATTGCCGGCTTTACCGCTGTAGTCAAAGTTCGTAAGGGCTTTTGCATTGCCAATAAAGGCATGGCCCGCCATTCTAAAGCCTTCTTCTGTAAGGACCTGCAAAAAAGCGTCGTCTTTAAGGCCGGGGGCAACGCCAGCAAGGCCCTGCTTTAAAAAGGCCTTGTTGCTTCTGTACATTTCTATATAAGGGTAATGTTCTTCCGGGGTTTTAAGGCCGGACGGGGCTGCGCTGTCCAGCAGCAAGAGCTTTTTTACCAGTTCCGGCTTTCTGGAGGCCAGGGATATGGCTACGCCTCCGCCCAGGCTGTGGCCTACCAGATAAAAGCTGTCCAGGCCAAGGGCTTTGGCAAAGGCTATAAGGTAGTCGGCATATACATCCAGGTCGGCTGTATCCAGGGGGTCGGATCCGCCAAAATTGGGCATGTCCGGCGCTATGCATCTGTAGCCTGGCAGCTCCATGACATGCTTCCACCACAATAGGGAGCCCAGGTTGCCATGAACATACAAAACTGCCGGTCCCTGCCCTTCTTCTATATATCTTATACGTTTGCCCGATACTTCCAGGTACTTGTATTCCATGACTGCCTCCCTTTTGTTTGCCAAAGCTGGCCTATATGCCCAGATAGGCGGAAATCACATGCGGGTTGGTTGCTAGGCCGGTAGCGCTGTCTTCCAGCACCACTGCTCCGTTCTCCATTACATAACCCCGGTCTATGGCTTTAAGGCTTTCTCTTACGTTTTGCTCTGTTACAAGTATTGCCACTTCCTTTTTTAATATGGCCAGTCTTTCAAAAACCTCTGCTACTATGGAGGGCTGCAAGCCCAGAGACGGCTCATCCAGTATCAACAGCGATGGCTTGGCCATAAGGGCCCTGCCTATGGCAACCATGCGCTGCTGTCCGCCGGACATGGTTCCTACCAGCTGGGCGTAGCGCTCTTTAAGTATGGGGAAAAGCCCGAACACCATTTCCAGCTGCTTTTTTATGACTGCTTTGCCTCTGGGGACAAAAGCGGCGCCCAGTTCAAGATTGTCGGCCACGCTCATGCCGGGGAAGAGCTCCCTTTCCTGGGGTACCAGGGCTATGCCTGCCCTTGCTATTTCGTGGGTTTTTAATTTGTTTATGCTTTTGCCTTCCAGAACTATGTCTCCGCTTCTGGCTTCAACTATTCCCATTATGGTGTTTATAAGGGTGGTTTTTCCGGCTCCGTTGGGGCCAAATAGTCCTACCGATTCCCTGCCTACATTAAGGTCTACGGCTCTTAGTACCTGAAGCTTTCCGTACCCGGCTTCCAGTTTTTTTACTTCCAGCATCATGCAGCGCCTCCAAGATATGCTTCCATTACCCGCGGGTTTTTGGATACTTCTTCGTATGGCCCTTCTGCTATAAGCTCCCCGGAATCCAGCACTATTACCCTTTGGGTAAGCTCCCTTATTACTCCCATGACATGCTCCACAACTCCTACAGCCATGCGCTTTTCTTTGGCTATGCGCTGTACCATGCCTATCATCTGGCGGGTCTCGTCACTGTTAAGGCCTGCCATGACTTCGTCCAGGAACAGTACTTCCGGCTCGTTGGCAAGGGCCCGGGCTATTTCCATTTTTTTGATTTCCAGTATGGTTAGCTGGGATGTATCCCTGCCAAGGCCGTCCAGTTCCAGCTCGGCGCAAATGGCTTCTGCAGCGCTTCTGGCTTCTTTAAGGTTTTTTCCCCTGCTGAATACAGAGCCTATCATGACGTTTTCCAGCACAGTAAGGTTTTCCAGCGGATGTATAAGCTGGTAGGTTCTGGCTATTCCAAGCCTGCTTCTTTCGTGGGCAGGGCTAAAAGTTATGTCCTTGCCCTTAAATTCGATTTGGCCGGAAGTAGGCATAAGTATGCCGGAAACCAAATGGATAAAGGTAGTTTTGCCTGCTCCGTTGGGGCCTATTATGCCAAGTATTTCTCCTTCTTCCATGCTGAAAGATAGCTTGTTTACAGCCACAAGGCCGGAAAAAGCCTTGCTAAGCTCCCGGGTTACAAGTTTGCTCATGAAAGCTTCCCCTTTACTCTGTTGTCATGGCTTTTTTTGAACTTGTCCTTTGCAAGGCCGTAAAGGCCCTTGGGCATGAACAGTATCACCAGGATTATAATAAGTCCGTATACCACCAGATGCCCGTAAGGTATTTTAAGCTTTAGCCATTCAGCTGCCACGCCAAGCAGCACGGCTCCGGCCATGGGGCCTATGGTGCTGTGTATTCCGCCCAAAAGCGCCATAGCCAGGGGCAATAGTGTAAAGTTGGCATCAAAGGCGGTGTCGGGCATGGTAAAGCCGTAAGACTGGACCTGAATTGCGCCCATAAGCCCTTGCAGCATGGATGTTGCCACAAAGGCTATCAAAAGATATTTGAATATGTTTACACCGCTGGTGCGTGCGCTGATTTCATCGTTTCTTATGGCAGTAAGAGCCAGATGAAGCTTGCTTTTTTCAAAATAAACAGACGCTGCAATTGTTACAAAAAGCCCTGCAAGGCAAATCCAGTAAAGGGCTTTTGCTTCTCCGTTAAAAAGAATGGCAGGAAGGACCACTCCTTCCGGTCCGCCGGAAAAGTCGTGCAGGTTGTGCATAATAATGCGGAATATTTCCATAAGGGCAAGGGTGGTTATGGAAAAATACATGGCTCTAAGTCTTAAAATTGCAAAGCCAAGGCCAAAGGCCACAAGGCCAGCAAAAAGTACCGCAAAAACAATGCTGGCAGCGGGGCTCATGCCTGCCCTTAAAACAGCCAGGGCCGAAGCATAGGAACCAAGGCCAAAAAGCCCTGCTATGCCAAAGGATATCTGCCCGGAGCGCAGCAGCATGTCCCAACTGACTGCAAGAGCCATGTAGGTCATTATGCTTCTGGCTACATTTAACGGATATGCCCCCAAAAAGGCGGGCAGTATTATGGCCGCAACAGCAAGCAGGGCAGCTGCAAGCCAGGATGCTTTTAGTTTCATGCCCTCTTCCCCCTTATTGAGCGGCCAAGAATAACGCTTATTATGAGTACAAAAAATACAATGTCTGCCCAGCCCCTGGTGGCCCTGAAGGCTTTAAGAAAGTTTTCTGAAACTCCCAAAAGCACGCTTGCGCCAAGTATGCCCGGTATGTTGCCAATTCCGGCCATGGCTATAAGGCAAAAGCTTTTCATTGTAAAGGGGCTGCCAACAGACGGGAACACTGCGGAGCGGGTTATGAACATGGCTCCCATGGCTCCGACCAGGGCGCAGGCCAGCGCAAAAATGAGGCCGTAGGTTTTATCTACATCTATACCCACTATGGCCGCTCCCCTGGGGTTTTGTCCGACAGCCAGGGCAGCCTTGCCGGCAACAGTCTTGTGTAAAAAAAACTTGAGGCCGTAAGCCAGCACTATGGCCGCAACAAGAAATACAAAGTTGTATATTCCAAACGACAATTCGCCTATGTCCATGGATGCGGAAACGTAAGAAAAGGACATTTTTCTTGTCTGGGAAGTAAACACTATGTTGGCCAGCTGGGTAAGCGAAATGGCAATGCCAAAAGTAAGAATGAGTTGGTTAAGTTCTGGCGCCTTAAGAGTCTGGCGTATGGTAAGCCTGTAAATAATGAAGCCGAATATGGCCGTTATAATGGCCACGGGTATAAGAGAAATATAGGGGTCTATACCCAGCCAGCTGCACAGCATGTAGCTGCTGTATGCCGCCACCATCATTATTTCTCCGTGTGCCAAGTTTACTATATGCACAATTCCAAGCACCAGGCCCATGGGTATGGCTATGGAGGCATACAGGCCGGCAGCTTGCAGGCCGTAAATGAGCACCGTGGGGCGCCATAAAATAATTGCCACAAAGATGGCAGCCACTGCCGCCACTTTTGGCAGGCTTTGTTTCTTAAGCATTGCTCTACCTTAAAGTTTTTGTAGTTTTTCGAAGCTTAGTGGGTTTTTAATTCAACGCTTTATATTGTATGGAGCTACCTGGTATATACAATATATAGTATTGTTTTTTAAAAAATTGCCTTTCCCACTAAGCTTCGAAAAACTAGTTAAAGTTTCCAGTTTAAAACAGCCCGGAAGCGTGTTCCGGGCTGTAACAGCTATTTTTAAATTACCATTTTGGGAAGGGATAAACGGGTTTTGCTGTGGCTGCTTCAAATGGCCACAGGACTTCCTGCTTGCCGTTCTGCCACTGCAGTATCTTCTGGTTCTTTATGCCCTGGTGTTTTATAACATTGGACGGAGAAAAGGTTATGGTTTCTCCAAGCGGAGAATCATATTTGGTTGCCTTTAGGGCGTTAATAAGGGTGTTGGTTTCTGTTGTACCTGCCCTTTTGATTCCGTCTGCAAGTATGTAAATGGCAGAGTAGGAAAGAGGGGCAAAGTAGGTTGCCGGTTCCGCTTTGTACTTGGCAACAAAACCGTCATAGAACTTTTTGCTTACCTTGGAAATATTGTTGATAGACGGCGCCCACATGCCATACAGCATGACATTGTTGGCAAGGGGAGATTTTCCGAAGTCTGCAGGCCATCCGGGGGGCGCTCCAAGATAAATGCCGGGGTTGAACTTCATGGCCTTGGCCTGCTCCAGCATGGGCAGTGCATCCGCATCATAGCCGGCCCACAGGAACAGGTCGGGTTTGAAGTCTTTGGCTGCTTCCAGCATGGCTCCGTAGTCGCCGCCGCCCATGGCTGCACTCTTGAAAGGCGCCCCGTCTACAGTGTAGCCCTTGTCCTTGCCAAAAAGCACTTTGGTGGAATCCCAGGATGCCTTGCCAAAAGCGCCTTCTTCATATGCCAGGAATATTCTTTTGGTTTTAATGTTGGGATATTTTTTGGCTATTGCGTCCCAGCCTTCGGCATAGCTGGCTCCCTGGTTGTAGTCCCATGGGTGCAGGTGGAAATACCAGTCAGCATCGGCTCCAAGGGCATTTTCCACCGTGTAAGAAGCAGCGCCGGT
>JAKPMS010000111.1 GCA_029548805.1 Spirochaetota bacterium
CAGGCTCTAGAATAAGGATCAAATACTGGTTTGTCCTGTCCCGCCTGAACATGGTTGCAACAGTACTGGAACTGCCGCCGCCCGGGCTTCTGCTTACTATCTGGTACTCCGCAGACAGGTCTGTTTCTGCAAAGGATACTGCTGCGTCCACCCGCTGCAAAAGTGCATCCAGAGCCGCATCTGCCCGCAAGTGCGGAACTGCCAGCAGCAAAAATGCAAAAGAAAGTATAGCTGTAATTTTATTCTTCATAATAAACATATAATGCCTGTAAGCAGCCAAAGTAACAAGCAGCACGGGGTAGTGGGTAGCCATAGGCTATACGACGGATAGCTATAGACTATCCGACATCCCTCATGGCTTCTGCGGGGCTTATCCTGCCTGCTTTTATGGCTGGGCCAAGGGCTGCCAAAACCACCACGGAGCTCATGATGGCCAGGTTGAGCAGGGCATGCCTAAAGTTTATATACAGGGCCAGGCGGCCCTGCTCTGTAAAAAACCCCGTTGCAGGGAACTGGCTTAAATCCAAGTAGCCCAAAGCGCCAAGGCCCAAAAGCCCGCAAAAATAGCCAATGGTTCCGGAAGCAATGCCCAGTATCATGGCTTCCGCAGCCAGGAGCATTACCACTCCATTTTTTCCAAGCCCAAGCGCGCGCAGGGTCCCTATTTCTTTGGTGCGTTCATAAACAATAACCCTGTATGTGTTAAGAACCCCTACCATGACAATGACGGTAAATACGGCCAATACAAAATAGGTAAGGATTAAAAAAGCGTCCAAAAGGTTTTTTATGCTAGCAAGCTTGGCATCCAAAGATTGTACAGCCAAGTACTCGCCTTCGTAATTGCTGCGATAAACCGCATTGCCCAAGGCTTCTGAGGTTAGCAAGGGAGGAAAGACCTTAAAGCTTTGGGACAGGTATGTTCTTACCGCCTCTGTAAGCTTTTTGTAATTTGTTCCGCGCTTTCCGTAAATGGCTATGTCGCTTGCAGAACCTTTGTCCCGCACCAGGAGCTCGTTCAAATCTTCGTTTCTTATGTAAGATACATAAGCAAAAAGGCTGGTTTCTTCAAAAATGCCCTTCAGGGTAAAGGTGGCAGTATTGTACTGTCCGTTGTCCGCACTTAAAAAAATGCTGATTTCGTCACCCACCCTGGCTTTTAACAAACGTGCAACATCAAGGCTTATAAGTATGCCTTTTTTTCCGCTATCCCCCAGCATGCTGTCCAAGGAGCCTTCTGAAAAATGCATGGACGATAGTTCTTTGTACTCCTCTTCAAACTCAATGCCTATAAGCCGCCTTTGCACGACCATTTCTCCGCCAAAAAAAAGGTTGGCATCCCCATAGTTTACAGTTCTGGGCGCAATGGTGGCTATAGGCAAGCCGGATGATTCCAGGCTGTTAATTACCTCGTCCTTTTGGCCAAGAAGTTGATTTGCGCCGGTGTAACCCGTAATGCTCAGCTGCCCGGCAAAATACCTGGCCGCTTTAGTTTTTACAGTATCCATAGCACCGTAAGCCAGGCCGGAAAGTATGGTAATAAGGGCAGAGCCAAGCAGTATAGCCAGGGCTATAAGCGCATAACGCCGCTTTTGTTCATAAAGTGTGCGCAAAGACAAGTAAAAATACATATACTATCCGTTCATTGCATTGACAGGTTTTATGCGCATGGCCAGCCTTACAGGGTAAATCCAGGAAACA
>JAKPMS010000120.1 GCA_029548805.1 Spirochaetota bacterium
GCTCTCTTACTTCTGCCATGGTTTTGGCTGCAAGTATTATATCAGAGCCCAGATTGCTGGTCATTATGACTATGGAATTTTTAAAATCCACAGTACGGCCCTGTCCGTCAGTCAGCCTGCCGTCATCCAGGAGCTGCAAGAGCACATTGAACACATCATGGTGGGCCTTTTCTATTTCGTCAAAAAGGATTACGGAATAAGGCCGCCTTCTTACTGCCTCAGTCAGCTGCCCGCCTTCATCATAGCCCACATAGCCTGGCGGCGCTCCTATAAGGCGGGAAACCGTATGCTTTTCCATGTATTCGCTCATGTCTATGCGGGTCAGCGCTTTTTCGTCACTGAACAGGAATTCTGCCAAAGTTTTTGCAAGCTCCGTTTTGCCAACGCCTGTAGGTCCTACAAACAGGAAGCTGCCCATGGGCCTGTCGGGGTCCGACATACCGGCCCTGTTGCGCCTTATGGCATCGGCCACAGCAGTAATGGCCCGGTCCTGGCCAACAACCCTCTTCTCTAGAGTTTTTTCCAGTTCCAGGTACTTTTGTACTTCGCTGAACATCATTTTGGATACAGGAATGCCAGTCCAGGTTGAAACAACCCTGGCTATATCTTCTTCCGACACTTCTTCCCGCAAAAGCCTTGGTCCGTCTTCTTCGTTTTTTATTTTATGGCTTGCCTCTTCCAGTTTTTTTTTAAGCTCCAGCATTTTTCCGTATTTAATTTCGGCCGCCTTGGCAAGCTTGCCCTCCCTCTCATAGCGCTGTTCATCAAGCTTCAGGGACTCCATTTCCTCTTTAAGCTTTCTTATCTCCCCGATACGCTCTCTTTCGTTTTCCCAGCGCAAGCGCATCTGGTTGCGCTCTTCTGTAAGCCCGGAAAGCTCGTCCTTGAGTTTTTCCAGCCGTTCTAGGCTGGCCGGGTCGCTCTCTTTGGACAGCGCCTGCTTTTCTATTGTAAGCTGCAGTATACGCCTTTCAATTTGATCCAGCTCCGTAGGCTGGCTTTCTATTTCCATTTTTATACGGCTGGCTGCTTCGTCAACAAGGTCTATGGCCTTGTCCGGAAGGAAGCGGCTTGTTATATATCTGTCACTTAATGTTGCTGCGGCTATAAGGGCCTCGTCCATTATGCGCACCCCGTGATGTACCTCATAGCGTTCTTTTAAGCCCCTAAGTATGGCTATTGTGTCTTCCACGGATGGCTCAAGGCACATTACCGGCTGGAAGCGCCTCTCAAGGGCCGCATCTTTTTCTATATGCTTGCGGTATTCGTCAAGGGTGGTGGCTCCTATGGCCTTAAGTTCTCCCCTGGCCAGAGCCGGCTTTAGCAGGTTGGAAGCGTCCATGGCGCCTTCTGCCGCCCCTGCGCCAACAAGGGTATGCAGCTCGTCTATAAACAGGATTATGCCGCCATCGGAGCGCTGTACTTCTTCTATTACAGCTTTGAGTCTTTCTTCAAATTCTCCCCTGAACTTGGCTCCGGCAACAAGGGCTCCAAGGTCAAGCGCCAAAAGCTTTTTGTTTTTTAGTGAATCGGGTACATCCCCGGATTCTATGCGCCTGGCAAGGCCTTCCACTATGGCGGTTTTACCGACCCCCGGCTCGCCAATCAGAACAGGGTTGTTTTTGGTGCGCCTGGACAGAACCTGCATTACCCTGCGTATTTCCTCGTCCCTGCCAATAACAGGATCCAGCTTTTCCCTGGCTGCAAGGGCTGTCAAATCCCTGCAATACTTTTCCAGCACCCTGTATTTTTGCTCGGCATCCTGGTCCTTGACACTCCTGTTGCCCCTGACCTGCTTTAGGGCTTCCAGTATGCCCGTTTTGTTTACTCCGTTTTCTTTTAGCATAAGAGCAAGCGGGCCTTCCTGTCCAAGAATGGCAAGAAGAATATGCTCGCCGGCTATATACTCGTCTTTAAGGGCGGCTGCCTCGGACTCCGCCTTGGACAACACTTTGCTGGCAGAGCCGGACAGGTAAGTTTGGGAAGTTTGCCCAAAAACCTTGGGTTTTTTGGACAAAGCATCATCAAGCTTGTTCAGGATTATATCCGGATTGCTTCCCAGCCTTTCAAGAAGCGGCCGGACTATGGTTCCTTCTGTTTCCATAAGGGCTTTGAGTATATGTTCATTGTCAATTTGGGCGTGATCCATCCTTTGGGCCATGGCATTGGCTGCCTGTATGGCCTCCTGGGCTTTTAGCGTGAAACGTTCGTAGTTCATTGTTTATCTCCTGCAATAGCCAAACATAAATAATATACAAGAGGACCTCTAAAACTTCCGTTTTTAGAGGTGCCCACAAGTCAGATTTTTTAAAAACATTAAACTTTAATCACAATAATAATTTTTTTTGTTTTCTGCCTTTTAATATCAATTTAATAAAGACCAGGCTTTTGGGCAAATTTTGACCTATTTAAACAAGCTAGAAAGAGGCTGACCGGCAAAGCTGTTTCTGCTATAGTGTAGCCCATGGACAAACATGAAGGAAAAGTAATAGTAATGCACGGAATGAGCCAGGATGATGCCCTAAAAGCTATGCGAGCAGTAAAATTGGCTCTGGATGACAAAGGAGACATAGCTTTTGCCATGAGCACAGAAAGCAATTTGAGCTGGTCCCTGTCCTATCTGGTAGAACACATCAGGGAAGAGCACGACCAAATGACTGGCAAAACAAAATCCTGAAAGCAAAATTATCAGGACTCTTCAAGTTCCGGGATCCTGTTCTTAAGATCTTGTAAAAAATCCTGCCCGCTGTAACCCGACTTAAGGGCAACAAATACAACATTGTCCTGGCCGGCAATGGTTCCAAGCACGCCTTCTATGCCAATATTGTCCAGAGCCAGCGCAACCGGTGCCGAATGCCCGGAAAAGGTCTTGATTACCACAATGCTGTCATTCCAGTCTATGGACACATAGCCTCTTATAAAGTCCTGGCCATGTATTTCTCCGCGGCGCTTGAGTTCGTCGTCAGACGGTACGGCATAAAAATAGCCTTCGGAGCCTGCGCCAACCTTGCTTGCCTTAAGAACTTTCAAGTCTCTGGAAAGGGTAGCCTGGGTAATATAAATATTTTGTGACTCAAGAAGCACCAAGAGTTCTTCCTGGGATTCAACCCTGTTTTCTCTCAATATTTTTAAAATTGTCTTGAGCCGTTCTTTGCGATTGCCTGCAGTAGCTGCATCTTTCATGGTAGCCATATTAGTCCCGATTGACACATTTTGCAACAAAGAATTCAAGAACATTATTGTTTGCCAATATTTTAACCGATATATTCTATTGGGAGGCTTTAGTGATTCGAATTTTTATGAGCCCCGACACAAAAGACGGTTCTCCTCCAGGCTTTTCTATATCCGGCGATTTAAGAAAAAATGATGGCAATATCGAAGTATATGTTTCCTCTGATGCTATGGCTGCCTATGCGAATTTGTATCCTCCTATAGGCGACGGAGCTCCCATCAATCCGGATTTGGCCGCAGAAATAATAGCGCGAACGGGTGTTTTCTACGGCATCCTATGGGAAGAGCTTACAGAAAAAATACTGTCCGTAAATACCGAAAGACAAGTTGTCAAGGATTTTTTGATTGCCTCCGGCAGGCAGCCGGTATCGGAGTATCCGGAACATATAATTATAGAAGACGAGTTTCTGCCCGGCTGGAAGCCGCTTGACAATGAAAAGCACAGCATAGACTGGAAAGAAAAAAGCCCCATCATTGTGGTAAAAAAGGGTGCCCAAATAGGCAGGGTTATAGCCCACAGAAGCGGCCAGCCAGGCATGACAGTAAACGGCAAGGAAATACCTTTTGCCAAGGAGCAGATTAAAAGCTATGCTTTGGCTAAAAATGTCGAAAGACAGGAAGACCGCATTTTGGCCTCCTCGGACGGAAGGGTTGTTGTTGATGGGCAAAAGGTTTTTATAGAAGAAGTTTTGCTAATCAAGGGAAATGTAGATTACAGAATCGGGCATATTTATTTTCCCGGAGACGTCATAATTGAAGGCGGAGTTGCTGCAGGCTTCAAAATTTATTCCGGCGGATCCATAAGTATCAAAGAAACCATGGATGCCTTTGAAGTAAGCGCAAAAGGCGACCTAGTTTGCGCCCAGGGCATTATAGGCAAAGACCAGGGCCAGGTCAGGGTTGGGGGCAGCCTAAAGGCAAAATTTATAGAAAACACCAGAATTGCCGCAAAAGCCGATATTGAAGTTCCCGGTTCCATAGTGGGCAGCAGAATATTTACCCTTGGCAAGCTGCTGATGGGTGACAAAGGCAGAATTGTGGGCGGAGAAATATATGCAACCCACGGAATCTCCTGCGGCTTTCTGGGCGGCGTAACCAGGCCGCAAACGATACTAAATGTTGGAATCGATTTTACTGTGCAACAAAAACTTGTCCAGGCTAATGCATTAATGCAAGAACTGTCCATGCGCCTTGCAAGGCTTCAAAACATTTTAAAAACCCGGCAGGATGCGGCTCTAGAAAAAACCCGTGCAGAAATAGAATTAAAATTGCGCAGCTTGGCGGAAAATATTGCCGAACTTAACAAAAGGGTGGACATAGACGAAGAAGCTGCGGTCTCTGTAAAAAATATTGTATACCCCGGCGTTGTAATAAATATCTGCCATATACGTATCAATATAGATGAAGCCATCAAAAAAGCCAGCTTCCGGCTGGACAAGAAAGCTAACAGAATTATAATTGAACGATAGGCCAGCAGACAGGCGCTGGCCTTTAGTCCGGCTCCAAAAATCCATGAACTTTCTTGTCCTTGCCTGCTTGGTACAACTCGCTGCAATCAATATTTTTTTTTAAAAAAAAAGTGTTTTTAACATCCCCGAGCAGTTATATTATATTATGAACCGGTAAACTAAAAAACAAACGGATGGAGCTTATGAAATATGTAGGAATACCTTTTCTGATTATAATAATCGGAGCCGGATCATTATTTGCTGCCAACGGACAGAAGATATATCCGCTTGACTCAGAGCTTTACGAAGTTATCAGCTACCTGTATATAGGACAAGGAATGGCACTACCTTCTACAGCCGGCCCGTATAGCGCAGACGAGCTTAACAAGATGCTGAGCCGCATAAATCCTGACACTCTCGACCCTGTATCCAAAAGGTTTTACCAACAAGTTTATGACGAGCTGAACAGGGATCACAAGGCTGTAACATTTAGCTTTGAGACAGCCCTGGAAGCATACCTACACAGCAACACAAAAGATTTTATTCATGAAGCGGACTGGGTTTTTGGCTATGCTGAGCGCAAGCCGCTATTAAGCATTACTTTGGAAACCCAATTGAACAATAACATTTACGGTTTCTCTGAGTTCAGGCTAAGCCCTACAAAGTATACAGATTATGATGAAGGTACTGGCGAGCTGATATCCTCATACTTTGGTTCACAAATAGTTGGAAGCAACCTGTTCTTTATTCCGCCAGGAAAAATTATGGACCTGGACTTGTCTTTTCCTTTCCGCGCTTTTGGCGCATTTGGCGGAGATGGCTGGAGCGTGCAGATAGGACGCGACAAGCTGTCATGGGGGCCAGGAACTACAGGCAACTTTATGCTGGATGACCATCTGCGCTACCACAATATGGGCCGCTTTACCAGCTATACCAAGAACTTCAAATATTCGCTGGTTACATCCTTCTTTCCTCACCCAAAGCAGTACTATCCAGATGGAAATAATCTTACTGTACCTGGTATTCTGGCCGCACGAGAGAGATGGCAAGGCCAAATACTGGATGGACTCTACATGTTCCTTGGCCACCGCCTGGAAGGGCGCCTGTTCAATGACAAAGTAGGCTTGGCCATCTCCGAGTCCATAATGTACCAATCGGAAGAAAATCTGCTTGACCTGCGCATACTAAACCCTGCTATGTTTTACCATAACTACTATATACGTGCCAATGCCAACTCTTTGCTGGCTTTTGAACTGGACTATTCGCCTATCCCTTACCTAAACATTTACGGACAGGTTGCTGTGGATGAATTTGCCATGATAGGAGAGCCGGCCCCAGGAAAAGACAAAAATGCACACCCCTCAGCCTTTGCTTATATGCTTGGAGCAAAGACGGCTATGCCCATGTTCAACGGCCTTTTTAGCGGAGGGCTTGAGTTTGTAAAAACCGACCCCTTCCTGTATCTGCGCTACGGAAAGAATGATCACCAAAATTTGGGAGAATGGGGAATAAACTATATTGCAGCCATCCGGGAGTTCTATGCTGGCGGCCACATGGTTTATGACGAAGATTTTATTGGTTATCCATTTGGCCCCGATGCAATAGTGCTAAACGCTAATGCTGCATACAAGGAGCTTGGCAAGTGGAAGCTCGCTGGCAATATATTTTTTATGTGGCATGGCACCCATGACAAGTGGACCCTTTGGAACTATGTACAGCCTGATGGAGAGACAGGCGCGCCTTATGTCCCATCGCCCACCGAGCAGCATTATACAGAAAACAATAGTGATGCCAATTATGCAGCTAGGAACTCTGTAAGCCGGCTATTTATCTTTAGCCTTAAGGGTGGCTATACAATCCTGCCTGGCCTGGATAGCTATGTCCAGATGGATTTTATCCATATTGCAAATCCCAAAAATATTTCATCCAATGCAGCCATAAGCGACATACAACTTAGTATAGGTTTTTCCTATTCCTTTTAATCAAAAGACATAACGCGTATTTATCATCGCCTCCCAAGTGGGGGGGCGGTGATTTTTAGTTTTGTTATTTATTTCTTTATACCAGGCAAAGGGATATTTCAGGCAGTTAATCAAGCAAGAAAAACATAGTATTGGGAAGCTCTAAAAACCCTATGGTTTTTAAAAACTATAGTTTTTTTAAGCTTCCCTTGCGTTTTTAGTAGAAAACGCTATGTTTTTAAATGAAGACCTCTTAAAACTGAAGTTTTTAGAGGTCTCCTATTATCAAAGCCGCTCAGCAGCCCGTGAGTTGTTCAGGCCTGTAAGCAATTGCGCATAATTCCAGGTCTGCCACCTCTTCGGCTGACAGTTTTTTTGCAATTGACATAAACTCTGCAAAGCTTTTCAAGCCGTAACGTTTTTCCAGCCTGTCCAGCCCCTCTGTATACAACAAGGCTTTTCCGGCTATTTTGCTGTCGTACATGGTGCTTTTTTCCGGGCTTATGTTTTCTGCACAATGCAGTATGCGTTCCAAAAAGCTTGCAGAAAACCTGGCAGCCGAATGCGAAGAAATAATTTCATCAAAGTCCGCAATCCTGGATAGCAGCTTTTTTACGCTTTTTATATAGCAGGGGATATCGCAGGCTTCCTTTAAAAACAGCCATACAAGGCTGGAAAAACTGTCTCCGGAAAACAGTATGCGGTTTGTTTTGTCCAGTACGCAAACGGAGCCCATAGTATGGCCCGCCGTCCAAATTATTTCCAGCGTAACACCGCCCAAATCAATTTGCTCGCCATCATTTATTGTTGTCACAGAACTAGAATCGGCTTTTACATGGTTTAGAAGGGAAATATCACTCAGGCTTGCACCTTGTTTTTTGGCCAAAACCCAGCTTACAAGCCTGAATTGCAAGGAAGTATGCTTTTTTCTTAAAGCCATATCCAGCGGATGGATCATGACATCTTTAAAAGCAGAATTTCCCTGCACATGGTCCAGATGGCCATGGGTATTCAAAACAAGAATAGGAAGTTTTGTAAGCCCGCTTACTGTCTTTTTTATGTTGCCAAAACCGTAGCCCGTGTCTATTAAAAGGGCCCTCTTTTTGCCAATTACCAGACTGCAGAAAACATCCATGGATTCATGAATATGATAAACGCCGTCTTTTATTTGATATATTTTTAATGCCATACAAAACCTTTCAAGTTGAGTGTAGTTCCCGGAACCTTATTGCCTCTTAAAATTATATGAACAAAGCAATTAGAGAGCAACATGGCGTAAAATTTACCCGTTTTCCTGTATTTGTTAGCTAGTTCCTCGAAGCTTAGTGGTGATGGCAATTTTGTAAAAAACATACTGCGCAATGTATATAAGCAGGCAGCTCTATACAATATATAGTATGGAAATAAAAAACCACTAAGCTTCGAGGAACTATATATTTGTTAGCTTTTGTATAAGCTTTTCCTTTATTTTTTTTTAGTACCTGTATATTTAAAGCCACAAGAACAGCCAATATTTCGTTGACAGCCTTGATATATCATCCTAGTATACTTTATATGAAAACAGATACAGCAAAACAAGGCAAAAATGTATTGAACAAAAAACCTGCTTTATCAGACTTGAATATACCCAAAAGCGTTTTAATGCGTGAACAGGTATACTCTTATCTTAAAAAGCTTCTGAACGACGGAAAAATAAAGCCTGGAACTGCCCTGGACTTGAAGTCTCTTAGTGAAAACATGGGCTTTTCCAGAACGCCTTTGAGGGATGCATTGTTAAGACTGGAAGCCGAAGGCTTTGTTACAATTAATTCCCGCCGTGGTGTATTGGTTTCGCCGCTTGACCTTCATACCATAAAAAATGCATACCAAATTATCGGGGCGCTCGAGTGTGCGGCCATACTGGAAGCGGGGGGTAAAATGGAGGCCGGGACCAGCCACAAAATGCTGGAGCTGAATGAAAGAATGAAGCTGTCTCTCAATAACAGTGATTTTAACGCATATTATCTGGACAATCTGGCTTTTCATGATTGTTATATATCCTTAAGCAAAAATGAAGAACTCAAAAGGACCGTAAAGGTGCTTAAAGAAAGATTGTATGACTTTCCAAGGCTGGACAGCTATATTAGCCAATGGGAACTTGCAAGCGTAAAAGAACATGATCAGCTTATTAAATTGTTTTTGGAAGGCAATTTTGAGGCAGCTGCAATACTTGCCAGGGATGTTCATTGGTCTTACGAAGCTCAGGAACATTTTATAAAGGACTACTATTTTAAACTGGAGGCTGCACAATAAAAAAAGCAGTTGACGTCTATGTCAACTGCTTTTTTAAAATTATGCATCGGCAGCGCTAGCAGACGACGGATGCGCTAGCATACGACGGCAGCTTTAGCTGGCGACGAATGCGCTAGCAGACGACGACTCTTACGAGGCGTTTTTTGCCGGCTTTAAGTATAAGTTCATTATCTTCGGTTAAGCTGTCTTTTCCGACAGAAAGCTTTTCGTCATTCCATACTTTGTCGGCAACATAGGCTCCGCCCTGCTGGACAAGCCTACGGGCTTCGCTCTTGCTGTCTGCCAGGCCGGCATCCACAAAAAGATCCAGCACAGGGTAACCTTTTTCAAATCTGTCCAATTGCAGCTTTACGCTTGGCATGGCATTTTTGTCTCCGCCGCCACTAAAAGCGGCTTTTGCTCCAGCCAGGGCTTTTTCTGCCTCTTCATGGCCGTGAATGATGGCAGTTACCTCATAAGCCAATTTTTCTTTGGCTTCATTTATATTGCCTTTTGCAATTTTTCTGCATTCATCTGCAGAAAGAAAGGTAAACATAAGCAAAAAACGTTCCACATCGGCATCTGTGACATTGCGCCAATACTGGAAAAAATCATAAGGGCTGACCATTTCCGGGTTTAAAAACAGTGCGCCTTTTTCTGTCTTGCCCATTTTTTTGCCGTCGCTGGTCTGCACCAGAGGAAAGGTAAGCGCAAAAGCCTCTACACCCTCAATACGCCTTATAAGGTCTATTCCGGCCACAATGTTTCCCCATTGGTCGTCTCCGCCAATCTGCAGCCTGCAGCCATAACGTTTGTATAACTGCAAAAAGTCATAGCTTTGCAATAACTGGTAGTTGAATTCTATAAAAGAAAGACCGGTTTCCAGCCTTTGTTTGTATGCTTCAAATGTAAGCATCCTGTTTACCGAAAAATGCTTGCCAATATCACGCAAAAATTCTATGTAATTCAAATTGGCCAGCCAGTTTTTGTTATTGTCAGGAAAACGGTATTTACCGTCAAAGCTCACAAACTTGTCGATCTGGGCACTAAAGAGCTCGGCATTGGCATCAATGTCTTCATAACTCAAAATTTTACGCATTTCGGTTTTGCCGGAAGGGTCGCCTATTCTTGCTGTCCCTCCGCCTAGCAATGCTATGCCTATGTTGCCAGCATTGCACATATGCCTGAAAGCAAAAAAAGGCACCATATGCCCAATATGAAGGGATGGTCCGGTGGGGTCAACTCCTACATAAAAGGTTACAGGCTCCTTATCCATCAAATCAGAAAGCCCTTCAATATTGGAACATTGCTGCACAAAACCGCGTTCTATCAGGGTCGCCAAAGCCGGGTTCATTTTATCCTCCAAAAGCTGATATAATAACAATTAGTATTCTGATATTTATGCCGGGAATTATATACACGACGGCTATTATTGCATAGTAGCAAGCCCAAAAGCATGCTATTCTTGTATAAGGGAGAACAAGTTGGCCAAAATCCATGATTTGCTAAAGCTGTTAAGAAAGGCTCCTGGATTGATACTGATTCAGCCCCATGATGTGCCTGATCCTGACGCCATTGCTTCTGCATTTGCATTGGGTAAGCTTTTATCCGAATACGGAATTAAAACAAAACTGGTATATGGCCGCGAATTCCATAAAATCGATGCCA
>JAKPMS010000131.1 GCA_029548805.1 Spirochaetota bacterium
ACGCTTTTTTAAGAAAAGAGAGCACAATTGGTTTTGATCATGTAAAGGCCATGAGCATTTTAAAGACTTATGTAAACGGAATTTTTGAAACCCAAATAAAAGAGCCTTTAAAAAAATTGCTGGTGGAGGGTTTTTTTGAAAAAAAGGACTTTCAAAACAACCTTGCAAACATACTGTTCCAGATATCCAAATCAGCCGGACGCATTAACGACTTTGAAACAGAATTGAAAAACAGCAGCAGAATAAGCATAGAAACCTTAAAGCGCTATGTTGAAGAATTCAAGCGCGGAAAGGACATTGAGCAGCTTTTGATCAAACTGGTAAAGGAGATAAACTACAAAGCCAACGATATATGCAAGGACGAAACAAACCTGTTCCAGATGCTGGCTCAGGTGCTTGATGAGCTGCTGGATGACTATAAACAACCTGGCCCAGACTTGATAAGCAATATAAGAAACATTGGCGGGCCCCGGAACAAGGAAATTTTTGCATCATTGGCGGAGTCCAAAAAGAAAACCGAACTGTTCATAAAAATTATGAAAAACCTGAGCTTTTCAAACAGTGACGAAGCTCCGGCTGTTCTGCTTGCCAATAAGGATGAAAGCGAAGAAGTAAGCGAGGCCGAAGCTCTGGATTAGGCAGCTTGCAGCAAAAGCCGGGGTCAAAGCACTTGGCGCTCAGCTAACGGGATAATTTGCTTTGAACCAGGAAAAAAGGGCTTTTGCCCTGTTCTCAAATGATGCCTCCAGCTTGCCCCTGACACCTGGAAATTTCAATATTTTAGTGCTGGATACTATGTGAAAAACTATGCCTTCCTGGGCCAGTATTGCGTTCAAACGCAGTTTGGCATTGGCTGATTCCGCTACCTTTATAAAGCCCAGTTTGATGTCTGAAAGATTGGCGAATTCCTGGCTTACATAAGTATCTCCGCTTTTCATGCTTAGCTTGTATATATTGTCTCCAAAGCTGGCATCCTTTTGGCGAACCAAAAGCTGCTCGGGACCTGGCGGCAATTCCGCAAATACTTTGTCGGCAATTGTATTAAGGCCGTTGGCATCGGAAATGATTCTTGAGTACTCGAATAAAACCCTGGTTTTGCCTCGTGTAACCGAATAATACTCCAGGCCTTCAAGCCTGCTTATGGCTCTAAGGGTATTGTAAATGTCAAGCACGGTATAGCTGCTTTTGCTTATGTCCTGTGGAAGAAAAAAAAGGGCTTCCACAACTATATCGGGAGCTTCTCTGTTGATCATTTCCAGTAAATCATCAAACAGCGGGTGATTGGGAACAAGGCTTAAAGCGGCAGTATAGGAAGTTTTGCTTATGCTTTGTGTTTGCACAAGAAGCTCCGCTTTTTGTTTGTCAAGCAACTGGAACAGGCTGGCGCTTTTTGGAACAATGGTATTTGTATTGCTTATGGGTTTGGACGGGTTAGGAAAACACATAGAAAAGCCATAAAACAAAAGCGCAAAAAAAAGGGCCGAATTTTTACTGTTTAATTTTACCATAAGAAAAATATACCAAAAAGCGCTTTGTTTGTCTTGCCCTGCTCCGGATATGTCCTGTTGCCGGATAATGCTTGCTGTTTAGCAATATTTATAGGCGGATAAAGCAATTATGCAGCCATGAACATGGACAGTCCCATATGCTCAAGAAACAGCGTTTGAAATATTCCGGCCAAGCTTGCCGGGCAGCGCATAAATGTCTTCCGCACCATTTACCAGTATTGCGCCCATGCCCAGCTTAAGGGCTGGAGCAAGGTCAATATCGTAGCGATCCCCCACTGATACACAGTATTCCGCGCTAATCCCAAGCAGTTTTGCAGCCAGGATAAAGGGTTGCAGGTCCGGTTTGCTTTTCATGGTATCGTCAAGGCCGATAACGGCGTCAAAAAGATCCAAAACCCCAAGGGCTGTCAACCCTGCCTCTGCAACACTATGAGGATTGTTGGTAACAGCAGCCAGTTTTACCATGGCAGCAGTTTTTTTGTCAGCACTCCATTCTTTGCCACAGGCAAAAAGCGAGCCGCTATCATTCAAGTTTGGTTCCACAAGCTTCAGCAATGCAAGCCGTAAAGCAGGGTCCGGTTCAAGATAGTTTTCCGGTTTAAACAGGCTTTTTCGCCATTGCACGCTGGTGGCCATATCCACGCCCAGAATGGCCATTATATTGGCAAGGCTGGTATTTGCCCCATTCAGCAGACTGGCTTCCTGACGGGTTTTTTCAACAAGCCTGACAGCTTCTTTTACTTCCAGGCCTTTGTATTCGGCAAACTGCCGTATCAATGCATCTGTCTGATAATTGACATAATGCCGCATGCTGTAAAGAGTGCCGTCTATATCCAAAAGAAAAGCATGTATGGTATCCGGGAGCTTTATTATCTTCATGTATCAAGCGGCAACGATGGCTGCTGTGCAGATGTGGCAGCAATGACCTTTTTTACCTTTTTGGCAATTATGTCCCTGTTGTCCAGCATGGGTGAAAGGCTGCGGTTGTGATGCAATAGCGAAATAATCTGTGCAAACAGGGTTGATACATCGGCTTCTATGTACCATTCCTTTTTTAAGAGTTCGTTGTGATGTATGGCGTTGGTGCCAATTATTCGGTAAAAAAGGCCTTCTTTGTATGCCTTGTCAAAATCATCTATAGATGTTGCTGAGAATAGGGGCAAAGATACGGCACAAATTACCTTTATGGCGCCTTCTTCTTTAAGATAGCGCATGGCTTTTAGCAGGGTGCCGCCAGTACCTAGCATGTCGTCAGCCATGAACACTGTTTTGCCCCTGACTTTTCCCAGCAGCTTAATTTCGGTTATATTGCTGTCATTGGCATCCTTGGTAACTTTTGAATAGTCCCTTTCCTTGTACAAAAGGGCAAGGGATTTTTGCATTGTGCTGGCATAAAACTTGTTTCGGTCCACAGCTCCGGTATCAGGCGACAGTACAACAAGGTTGTCGTCACTTATATCCACAATGGTACCAAGTTTTTCTATTATCTGATATGATGCATGAAGGTTTTCTAGCCTTAGCTTGTTAAAGCAGTTTTCTATTTCTCTGGAATGTATATCCAGGGTAATAATCCTGTTTACCCCATAATATTCAAAAATTTGTCCCAGGCGGGCTGCCGTAAGACCTTCTCTGCCCTTTTTTTTGTGCTGCCTGGAATATGGGTAGGCAGGTATTACCAGGGTTATGCGGCCTGCGCCAGCCTGAATTACTGCATCAATGGTAACAAGCAGGTTGAATACATGATCATTTACAGTCATGCAGCGTTCCAGCTGTCCGTCATTGAATATGCATGGCTGCCTGTTTTCAACATCCTGGAAAATATACACATCCTTGCCGCGTATGGAGTCCTGAATTTCCGTTTTTATCTCGCCGTTCGGGAACCAGGTGTGACGGGCATTTATTTTTAGCCGGGGGGCGCGGTATTCGCTTATATGGCCCGGTATGTACAAAAGGTTTGAAGCCACATCGTTGGCAAAATTTATTTGTCTTACAGCCTGTTCCTTGCTGATCTGATAACGTTCAGCCATAACTTGAACCTTGCGGTCAAACTTGTGGCGGTTGATAGTGGAAAGACGGCGAATAACTCTTTCTGCAAAACGCGCGCCCCCAGGACAGGCCAGGAGCCCAAGCTTGTTTGGATCTGAATAATTCATTTAGCGCCTTTGGATATTGGGGATTGCTTTAGAATATACAGCAGTTTGATATTGGTCAAGGATAGTCTGCTAAAGCAGACGGGCCGGGATGGGAGCAGTCAATCATCATGAAAACATGCTTCGTTAAGTCCGTACTGCTCCACATGTTCGCCTGCTCCCTTGGGTTCTATGTGGACCACTATGTCATAAACCCCGTCTATTCTTTCCTTTATGGATTGCTCCACTTTTTGGGCTATAGCATGCGCTTCCAAAACACTGGCTGTGCCGTCCACTTCTATGTCCAGGTCTATGTCGTACATGGCTGCCATGCGCCGTATTCTTACCCTGTGGGGGTTAAAAGCTCCGTATGTAGAGTTGACAGCCTCAAAAATGGCTTTGTAAAGGGCCGGGTCAGCCTTGCCATCCATTATTTCATCATTGGCTTCTTTGAAAATTTGCATGGCAGACTTCATTACCCATATACCCACCAACAGCGCTATTATGAAATCCACAAGTTGGACATGGAATATTCCTGTAAGAAAAAGCCCAAAAAGAACACTGCAGGAAATAAGAATATCGCCGCACATGTTTTTTGCATTTGCAAGCAGTATTGAAGAACATACCTTTTTGCCGGAATGATACTGCAGCCATGCCAAAAACGACTTTCCTGTTATAGAGAAGGCTGTTACCCATAACGCTGCCCTATCCGGCATATTGTGTTCCGTGCCGCCAAAAATGGACTTGCCGGCTTTGATAGCCAGCTGGGCGCCGGCAAAAAAAATAATAAAAGCCAATATGGTAGTTGCAGAAGTTTCTGCCCTGCTGTGTCCGTATGGGTGGTCCTGATCGGAAGGCTTGCTGCTTATATAAGCAGCTATAAGCGCGATAACAGAAATAAGGACATCGCCGGAAGAATCAATGCCATCTCCCAGCACGGACAGAGAATTGGCAAAAACACCTGTCATAATTTTTGCCACAGCCAAAATTGCGTTGCCAACAAGGCTGACTGTCAAAGCCCGTTTTATGACTTTCTCTCTGCTGATTGTCATGGCTCAAAATTCTACAATACGGGAATGTGTCAACAACTCATATCCGTTTTCTGTAACAAGTATATCATCTTCCAGCCTTACTCCCCCTTCTTTTGGGTCATAAAGCCCGGGCTCTATGGTTATGATGTGCCCGGGAGCCAAAACCCAGTCGTTGTCTTCCCTGCTTCTTACCGCGGGAGCCTCATGGGCTTCCAGTCCTATTCCATGGCCCAGGCCATGAGGCATGACATAGCCTTTTTCTGCAAATATATTGTCTACAAGCAGCGCTATATCGCGGCTTTTTACCCCGGGGGCTATGGCCTTAATTGCCAAATTATGGGCTTTTCTTACCAGTTCCACCATCTCCTGCTGTTTTTGGCTTAGCCTGCCTTTTATAAAGCTCATGGTTACATCCGATGTATAGCCTTTGTAAACAAGGCCAAAGTCCAGTATGGACATGCCTTCTGTTGCAAAATGGGCAGCAGTGTAAGAAGGAAAGGCATGAATGCCAAAACTGCGGGAAGGGCCGGCGGCAATAGTGTCAAAACCGCTTGATTCGCAGCCCTTCTCCCTTAGATAGCGTTCAATAAAAAGTGCTACATCAGTTTCCGTTTTGAACTTGCCTTCCCTTATCCCGCTTTCTATCGCATCCATGGCATCATCTGTTATGCTGGACAGTTTGCCGTAAATTGCCAGCTCTTCCGCATCCTTTACCGCCCTCATGGTTTCCGCAGTTTTGGAAGAGCCGTCTGTTGTGCAGCGGAAATCGTGATCTGGGCATGCTTCCACATAATCAATGTACATGGGGTAGGGGGTTATGGATGGAAGGTCCACAAGCCCGCTTTTTAAGCCAAAGCGTTCCAGGGCCCCAGCGCATGCCATTACGGGGTTTCTTCCAAAATCGCCGTAAGGAAGCATTTCTTCCACTTTTGCCATTGCTTGTGCCATGTTTACGTCCCATGGCACAAGGAGCGAACGGCCGGAAGCGCTTATAAACAAAAGCGCGTCTCCGGGCTGTCCGCTAAAGTATCTTATGGACGGGTCCCTGCGCCCTTCCGTGTCTTCAAACATGGCCATAGCAAGCCCCTGTTTGTTCAGGCTTTCCGCCATTTGCTTTCTGCGTTTATTGTAGGCATCCATGCTTTTCTCTCCTAATCTGGCTTCAAATATTGTTCATTTTTTCCTTAGCCTGTACCAAAGCGCAATGGTTTTCAGGCGCAGCGAGTCTAGAATTCTGAAAAAGGTCCACGGGCGCCTGGGCCAGTAATAAAGGCCTTCCATACCGGCAGCAAAAAGGCCGGATGGAGGGCGCTGCCTTTTTTTTGCAAAAACATCAAATACATCCGAGCACCATAATTGCAGACCCGCATTGAAGTATTTCATGTTTCTTGGAATCCAGCGTTCTGCCCCCGGTACCCCCTTGCCTACAAGCAGAATTGTGGGAGCCGCCTTGCGTATGGCTTCCACAATTTGGGTGTGAAAGGTAGAAGAATAACGGCCGGAATGGCTGCCAAGCAGCTTAAGGCCAGGAAAGGTGGTTTTTATGTTTTTTGTGGCATTTGCAATGCTTTTTGGGCTGCCGCCAAACAAAAAGGCAGACTTGCTCCAACGTTCCATAATAGACAATACGCGTACAATAAAATCAAAGGGTTCGTAGCGGACTGGCTCCTGCC
>JAKPMS010000149.1 GCA_029548805.1 Spirochaetota bacterium
ACAGGGAAATGTCCAATACAGACAAAATTGCTTTACGAAAGGACATTGAACTGAATGCTTTAAAAAGCAGGTTTGCGAGTGACTCTGTATCCTACATGACAGGTAAAGACGAGCAGGCTTTTATCCTTGAATTATCCAAAGACAGAAGATCCATAGATTATGTTGTATTTCCTTTTTCCGATTTTCCGGAAGAAGAGCTGAAAGCCTATGCTATAGCCAATGCTTCCTTGTTCAGACAATTTGGCATTTCCCAAATAACCATGGCTTCTTCTGCCAAGGAAGCCGAGCAGATAAGAAGCAAAGTTGTTTCCGGAGCCTTAAGCTTTGAAGAAGCGGCCAAAAATTATTCAAAAGACATGTATTCCGCTTCGGGCGGATCCCTTGGACAAAAATATGCCTGGGAATTGAGGGCGGAACTGGGCAAAGCGGAAAATGTGGATGAAATTTTGGCTTTGCCACAGGGAGAAATATCCCCGGTCTATGAAAGCTATGCCGGATCCTGGGTTTTTTACAGGCTGGATAGCAAGGTAAAAGAAATAGATACTTCTTCTACGGAACTTTCTTCAACAGTATCAAGATACCTTGAGCGCTATGAACGTGGCAGAATAGAAGACTGGTCAGTAGCACGGGCAGAGATTTTTGCGGAAGCTGCAAAATCCGGCTTTGAAAAGGCTGCCTTGAATGCAAATCTGAGCATTAAAACCACAGAACCTTTTCCAATAAATTATGGCAATGCCCTGGATATTCCCCAGTTTGGCAATTTCAACCTGCTTGGCACCCTTGACACAAGTGACAAAGCGGAGCTGAACGGTGCCGAGCGCAACGAACGATTTTTTGAAACAGTTTTCTCACTGAAAGCCGATGAAGTTTCCAAGCCCCTGGTAATAAACGGAAACGCTATAGTCATCAAGCTTAAGGAAAAAGTGACAGTAGAAGATGCCATGCTTGGACTTCTGGAAGCTTATTATCCGACTGTTGTTGAGCAAGAGCTGTCCAAAGCCGTAGCTTCTAAAATTTTGGCAAGCCCGCAGCTAAAGGACAATTTCTATCAGGCATTTGCAAAGCTGTATAACTAAGTTGACGGAATAAATGGCGGTAGAAAGACCCCTGCTGGTGGATACAGGCAGGGGTTTGTCTTTAAAATATGGCCAGCTTTGGCTATATTCCAGCAGAAACCCCGTTTTTCAGGCTGCAGAAACTGTCCGAAATACCAAAATTGAAGCTGACACACTATATTTGATCCCATCCCCATGCCTGGGCTATGGTATACGGGAATTGCTGGATGCAATACCCAAATCCAGTGCGGTTTTGTGCATAGAAGCCGAACCTGCCCTGTACGACTTGTATAAAAGTACTGCTCCAAACTGCTTTATATCAAAAGCGGCAGATGCCATACAAGCCATGAATGATATTGAGCAGGCTCTTGGGCTGCGCTTCAGGCGCTGCACAGAACTTAGGCTTTCTGGCGGATGGGTAATTCATGAAAAGCTGTATAGTCAAATAAAAATCAGTATAGACAGTCAAATAGCCGCCAGATTCCGGAACAGGCTGGCCATGATAAAAATGGGCCGTCTATGGACTAAAAATGTTATTGACAATCTGGCCAGTATGGATTGGGATAGGCTCGGCCTAATTGAAAATGCACAAAAACCGGTTCTGGTATGCGGAGCAGGGCCTTCTTTGGACCTTATTCTGGAAGACTTGGCAGAAGTAAGAAGCAGCCTGTTCATATTGGCAGCAGATACTGCCATTGGCGCACTTTATTCCAAAGGAATAAAAGCGGATGCAATAGTTTGTCTGGAAGCCCAGGTTTACAACACAGAAGATTTTCTTCCTTTAAGCGGTGATGGTGTAGCCGCAATAGTAGACCTGACCAGCCATCCAAGCACCTTCAAAAATTTAAATGGCAGTTTTTGCCTTTGCATTAGCGAATGGACTGAATCTGCCTTTCTGTCCCGGCTTGCAAGGGGAGGACTTCCTGTTTATCCTATTCCGGCTCTGGCGTCTGTAGGAATTCTGGCTATAAGAATAGCCAGAATTCTGGGGGGACCTATCCTGGCTGCCGGCCTGGATTTTTCCTTTTTACAGGGAAAAACTCATTGTTCCGGGAGCCCTGCCAGGCTGAAAGAAGAGCGGCTGGAAAAACGACTGTGGAAGCAGCGCAATTCCTGGGAAGCAGCTATGCGGAGCGGAGTATCCAAGCTCAGGCCCGGCCTGTTTACAGACCCTGCCCTGTCCATGTATGCGGAACTGGCAGCTTTGGAGCTGACAGAAGCAAAAAACGAAGGAATACTGTGTATAGATTGTAGAAACAGCAATACATATCCCCTACCTTTCCATTATGCTTTGGACCTGAAAGCTGCTGTAAAAACGGCAGAGCTGTTTGTCCAAAGCCATGTCAAAAATGAAAAGCAAAGGACATTTGGACAAAGGGCTGCAAGCCCAGACTGCAAAAAAGCGGCAATATCCTTTTTAGAAAATGAGCTGCATTTACTGGACCGCTTGGGAGCCGCTCTTAGCCATGGTATGGAAAAGGACAAGATCAAAAGGCTTCTGGCTGATTGCAATTACATATTTGCGCATTTTCCTGATCCGGAAAGGGTGTTGGCTTTGGAAATTGATGCCCTAAAAAGATGCTCAGCAGAGGTGGCTTATTGGCGTGGAAGGCTAGAAATGGCCATGACTCGTCCGGGAGCCAATGCATAGAAGTACAATTTTAGCGCCGTTCGTCGCTTTCATTCTCCCTTAACACAGCCATAAAAGATTCCTGGCTAAGTTCAACATCCCCTATCATTTTCATGCGCTTTTTGCCTTCCTTCTGTTTCTCAAGCAGTTTGCGCTTTCTGGTTATGTCACCGCCGTAACACTTTGCAAGCACATCCTTGCGCACAGGATTTACTGTTTCTCTGGCAATTATGCTGCCGCCAATGGCAGCCTGAATGGCAATTTTAAACTGCTGCCTGTCCATGGAGTCCTTCAGGCGCTCGCAAACCTTCCTGCCCCTGTCCTGGGCAGAAGGCTTGTAAACAAGCTGAGCCAGGGCATCCACAGGCTTGCCGTTAATCAGTATGTCCAGCTTTACAAGATCCGTAACCCTGTAATCAATTATTTCATAATCAAAACTGGCATAGCCCCTACTGGTACTTTTAAGCTTGTCATAAAAGTCAAAAAGCACTTCTGCAAGCGGCATCTCAAAAACCAGTTCAACCCTTTTTTCGTCCAGGTGGGTAAAACCCGTTTGGCTGCCCCTTTTGTTGATGCACAGGGTAATAAGATTTCCGATATAGGCCAGCGGGGTAATTATATGCGCTTTTATGTACGGCTCTTCTACAACTTCTATACGTGACGGATCCGGATAGTCTGCAGGGTTGTCAATGATTATGGGATGCTCTGAACGGCTTAAAGTCAGGCGGTAACGAACGCTGGGCGCTGTCATAATAATGGCCTGGTTATGCTCCCTTTCAAGCCTTTCTTGCACCACTTCCAGATGCAGCATACCCAAAAATCCGCAACGGAAACCAAAGCCCAAAGCCACCGAGCTGTCTTTTTCAAATACCAGGGAAGCGTCATTAAGCTTTAGCTTGTCCATTGCCACTTTAAGTTCATCGTAGTCGGCTGTATCCATGGGGTAAATGGAGCTGTACACAACAGGCTTGACATCCCTAAACCCCGGAAGCGCACATGAGGCCGGGTTGTCAACTCCTGTTACGGTATCTCCAACTCTGACATCAGAAACAGTCTTTATTCCGGCTATAAAATACCCTACATCGCCGGCTTTCAGCTCTGATGTTTTAGCAAGCCCAAGCTTGAAAAGCCCGGTTTCTTCCACTTCATATTCCGCAGCGCTATTCATAAGCCGTATTTTGATTCCGGGTTTGATCAGACCGTCAAAAAGGCGGCTGTGTACTATAACACCCCTATAAGGATCATAATGGCTGTCAAACACAAGTGCGGTAAGGGGGGCATCAATTTTGCCCCTGGGCGCCGGAACTTTCTCCACTATTGCTTCTAACAGCTCTTCTATACCCAAGCCCATTTTTCCTGATACACAAAGGGCTTCATCCCCATCAAGGCCAAGATCATGGCTGATTTGCCGTCTGGCTTCTTCTATGTCGGCAGCAGGCATGTCTATTTTGTTAATTACCGGAATAATTTCCAGATTGTGTTCCAAAGCCATATACATGTTGGACAGGGTCTGGGCTTCCACTCCTTGCGTGGCATCTACAAGCAGTATGGCGCCTTCACATGAGCTTATAGCCCTGGAAACTTCATAGGAAAAGTCCACATGCCCTGGTGTATCAACCAGATTAAGGGTGTATTCCTGGCCATTTTTTGAAAGGAAAGACAGGGTCACTGCCTGGCTTTTAATGGTTATGCCTCTTTCCCTTTCTATGTCCATATTATCCAGCATTTGGGTATGAATTTTGCGCTGATCCACAATTTTGGCCCGCTCTATAAATCGGTCTGCCAATGTGGATTTTCCATGGTCAATATGGGCAATAATGCAGAAGTTCCTGGTTCTGTCTATAGCATTCATGTATGGGACTTTACCCAAAAAGTAATGATTGTTCAATGCTTGGCTTTTTACAGATCATCCCGCCTTCCTGCTGTTATAACAAGCAAAGAAAAGTGTAGTTCCTTGAACCTTAGTGGTTTTCCAATTCGATACTTTAGGTAGTATGAAGCTGATTGTTCTTATACACTATATGGTAGGTCTTTTGATAAAATTGTATTTACCCCTAATCTTCGGGGAACTATAAAAGAAACAGCAGCCTTGAACAGATTCCTGCTAGCAGTTATTTTGGATAGCTATGAGTGAGATTCAGCTTTGCCCCGGCCTCTTCCCGCATAAAGAGGCCTTGGCATACAAAATTGACAATACGGGCAGCACCATGGATGAGGCAAGAAGGCTTTCTGCAGAATCCAAATATGGCCTCATTATGGCAGACAGGCAGTATGGCGGCCGGGGCAGACTGCCCGGAAGGCATTGGCTAAGCGAAGCAGCTGAAAGCCTTCTGGCAACTTACTGGTTCCCCGCGGAATGCTTTGGCATGGCCCCGCTCCCCATGATAACTGCACTGGCTGCTGTCAGAGCCTTAAAAGCATGGGCAAGCAACCAAAGCATTGACTTTTCAGAAAGCCTAAAACTTAAATGGCCCAACGATGTTCTGCTGGATAACGGGAAATTGGCCGGAATTTTATGCGAAGCTTCTGGAAAAACCATATATGCGGGCATAGGTTTAAACTGCAAGCAAAGCCGTTTTTATGGCAATTACAGAAGCAAGCCGGCTTCCATCATGACTTTTACGGGAAAAACTTTAGAACCTTATGAGCTGGCCGGACTCCTGTCTGCAGCTTTTATTGAACTGGAAAATGACCCTTCGGATTGGCTGAATGAATATAAAAAGCTTTTGGCCTGGAAAGGCAAAAAAATCACATTTCGCCCAGGTTTAGAAGAAAAAAGGATCAGCGCTTTTTTGATAGGTATCGATAATCATGGCCAGCTGTTGCTGGCAGACAATGCAAACGGCGAAGGTGCAAAATGCTTTCCTTCTGGAGAATTGTCCATACTTATTGACGATTAAGCCCAGCCATAGTAAGGTTTTGATATATGGCCAAAACTACTAATTCTGCCAAAAAAGAAAACAAGTCGGGCTCTGACTCTTCTTTTTCCAACAGCTTTTTGGGAAAAGTATTGGGCCTTTTTGGAATGGGCGAACCCGACGCGGATAAAAAAAGGCTGGTCAAAACCATAGGCAAAGACTTGTCCAGGTCCCGATACAAGTTTTACAAACCCAGATCTCTGGAGGCTCTTCCGGGGCTTGCCAAGTTTTTTTACGAAACTTACAAAATTATTGCTCCGGCACAATTGGTACTGACAAACGCGGCACAAAGCGGGGTTCTTAAAAGCTTTGTCATAGACAGCTTCCTGACAGAAGAACAAAAATTGATGGCCGAAGCCCTGTATGAGTCAAACATCCAGGAAAAGGGAAAGCAAATAGGCATTAAAGAGCTGCAGGAACATGTAAAGCAGACAATGATTTCCTTTTTTTCATTGTTTGATTCCGAAAAAACCACGCAAATTGACAATGCCTATTCCACAATCCTGTCTTTCATCAATTTTATCAATTTTGATTTTTTCTTTTTGATTAAAAAATTTGATTCAAATGTCAGTGAACGCAGTTTCAGCTATGACCCCAAATTTGAAGCCATAGCCGGAGACTATATCAGCGACGATATCCATGATTTTCTGGAAGTGTTTTTGTCTCTTAACATGGATGCGGACTGGAAACGGATATTCAATGCATTAAAGGAGTATAAAAATCTGGATGTTATCCAGGTGGACTCCTGGCTTAAACTTGTACCTGCTCTTAAAGATGTAAAAAACTCGGGAGTTCTTGAGCAAATACTTATGCATATTACCCAGGATCCTCTTCTGTCCATTGTTCCCAAGCCAGCTATTGAACGAATAGTGGAACCCTATCTGGACAAATTGAAAAATCAGGCTGCGATAACCATACAAAAAATCGTGCAGGAACGCAGGAATTCAAAAATTGACGAGCTTTCCAAGGCTGTTTTTGGAACAAGCATAGTTCTCCGCATGAAAAATTACACAGAGAAAGCAAACAGCGTATATGCCAAACGCATGCTAGGCGGTTTTACGCAAACCAATGCTCTTAATTTCCTTAAAGCCTACCTTATAGACTATTTTAAAAAAGATGTCAGGGAGATTGTGGATACCCTTTTAATCCGCGGCCAATGGTCTACCTTACTGCAGTCACAGCAACTATCCGATGCATATCATTCTCTGCTGGAAGTTTCAGAAGACATAATCGAATTTGACGACTCTCTTGGTGATGACGGGCTCCTAAACGTAAAATTGCGCAATACCATGGCCAAAGTGGACAGGGACAGGGATTCCATAAAATACCTAAGACAAATACTAAAGGATGTCAATGACAAGGCCATAGCCCTGATCAATCGCGCAGCCATCAATCTTATTACGGTCGGCCGCCACCTTAAAGCTCTTATCGAGGATTATGCAAAACCAAGGCATGAACTTATACAGAACTGGAAAGATGTGGAAAATTCCATTGATATCCCAATTAAGGACTTGATGATGGAGTCATATAAAAAAATATACTATATGGTCCAGCTGCTCCAGTATTATACAAAAGCGTAATCAGCATGGCTGTTTTGCGTATATAGTTCCTTGAACCTTAGTGATAAATACTATTTTGCCAAAAACCCTACTCCTTATTGTATAAGCCAGTCAGCTTCATACTACCTAAAGTATCGAATTTGAAAACCACTAAGGTTCAAGGAACTACCTTTTGCTTAAGCCTGCTTTATATAAGGTTTTACTTTTGACAAAAGCCTGTCTGGAAGCTTGCAGCGGATAATTGTAAGCTCGCCTATATGCTCTTCAGAAATGACCCTGGCCTCCCTGTAAAGCAGGGCTGCAACGGCATAATCCCTGGCCGGTATCTCCAAAAGCAATTCTTTTTCATCCTCGCTTAACGCGGCTTCTATGGCTGCAATCAGCTCCGGAATACCCTTGCCGCTTTTTGCCGATACATATATGGCTCCTGGCCTTTGGACTGTGTTAATATTATTGGCAAGCTTGTCAATTTTATTGTAAACCAGCAAAGATTTAGAGGAATCAGCCCCCAGGCCGGCCAAAACTTCCAGGCTTGCTTTTTCCTGAATGTCCGCTTCCGGATCGGACAGGTCCACCACATGTATCAACAAGTCGGCATCTACTACTTCTTCCAGGCTGGCTTTAAATGCTTCTATAAGGCCATGCGGGAGCCTTCTTATAAAGCCCACTGTATCACTTACCAGTATGGATCCGCCGGAAGTGTCAAGCCTCCTTGTTGTGGGATCCAAAGTGGCAAAAAGCTTGTCTTCGGTCAATACTTCCGCTTTTGGGGCAATAGCATTAAGCAGGGACGACTTTCCGGCATTGGTGTAGCCAACCAAGGCAGCACGCTTAATGGCCAGGCGTTCACGTTTTTTGCGCTGTACTGATCTGGAGCGCCTTACCCCTTCCAGCTCTTCTTCTATATCCGAAATTTTTCTGGATATTTCCCTCCTGTCCAGCTCTATTTTTTGTTCGCCGCTGCCTTTTGTACCGTAACTGCCGCCTTTTTGCCTGTGCAAACCGGAATATGAATGGGCCAGTCTGGGCAGAAAATATCGAAGCCTGGCCAGCTCAACCTGCAAGCTGGCTTCCCTGGTTCGGGCCCTGCTTGCAAAAATATCTATAATGAGTTCCGATCGGTCATATACAGAAAGGCCGGAAATTTTTTCCCAGTTGCGCTGTTGAATTGGGCTCAAAGGCCCGTCAATTATTATGGAATCGGCATAAACGTCTTTGGCCAAATTGACAAGCTCTTCCACCTTGCCGGAACCAAGAAGGGTGGCCGGGTTCTTGTCTTTAAGAGTGACAAGGCTTGTACCTACAGTCTCTATGCCCAGAGTGGAAGCCAGGCTGCCCAGTTCCAGAAGAAGGCTATCCCCTTCCAGCTTGCCAATATTTTTGTCCCTTATACCAACAAGAAAAGCTTTTTCCGCATTTTGCGCTGTTTCATAGGTTTTGCTCACCCTTTTAGTTTATACCAGCAAGGCTGTAATGGTCGAGTATATAATCCTTTTTGTAGTTCTGTTTTTAAATATCATTTAGTTCTTGGCGCTTGGCTTTTCCCGTGTTAATATATGCCTGTTTTTCTGAAATTTCAGAATATAAAATTAAGGAGCAAAGCATGGCGCTTACAATTGCAGATATTGGCAAAGCTGTTCTGGATACGGAGTATGCTGTAAGGGGGCCTATCGTGGCCCGAGCCCAGGAGCTTGAAAAAAGCGGAATGGAAATAATTTATTGCAATATTGGAAACCCTCAGGCACTTGCACAAAAGCCCATAACCTGGAACAGACAGCTGTTGGCTCTTTGTGCCTATCCCGACCTTGCCAAAGAAGCTGCCTCAGTTTTTCCTTCGGATGCAATAGCTGCCGCAAAAGCTTTTATAAGCGGTTCAAAACATGGCATTGGAGCCTACTCGGAAAGCAAGGGACTCAAGTTTGTGCGGGACGCAGTAGCCGCTTTTATAAAAAACAGGGACGGAATCGAAAGCGATCCGGACTCGATCTATCTTACTGACGGAGCTTCAAAAGGCGTGCAGGCTGCACTTCGCATGCTGATTGCCGGTACAAATGACGGAATAATGGTTCCGGTACCCCAGTATCCTCTTTATTCAGCCACAATTACCATGTTTGAGGGCAGGCTTGTGGGTTACTATCTTGATGAAGAGCATGGCTGGGCCATGTCAAGGGATTTGCTGGAAGATTCCATAGAGACAGCCAAGAAGGCAGGCATAAAAACAAAGGCCATAGTGGTCATCAACCCCGGCAACCCCACTGGCTCGGTTTTGGCTGCTTCCAATATCAAAATGGTCATAGAGTTTGCAAAAGATCACGGCCTTAGCATATTGGCTGACGAAGTTTACCAGGACAATATATACAAAGAAGGCGCAAGTTTTATGTCTTTTGCCAAAGCCATGGCAGAGCTTGGCGAGAAATCCGTAAGCCTTTTCAGCTTTCATTCTACCAGCAAGGGCTTTTTGGGTGAATGCGGCCAGAGAGGTGGCTATGTAGAAACCAGAAACCTGCCCTCTGATGTATCTGCCCAAATGCTGAAAATGCAGTCTGTAAGCCTTTGCTCCAACCTGCCAGGCCAGCTGGCCACTTACGGCATGGTATGCCCTCCTCCTGCAGGAGGCCCCAGCCTGCCTTTGTACAGGCAGGAAAAAAATGCCATACTGGAAGAGCTTAAAATCAAGGCAAAACTGCTTGCTGACGGCCTTAATTCAATTCCGGGCTTCAGAAGCAATGAAGTAGCCGGAGCCATGTATGCTTTTCCGCGCTTTGAATTGCCAAAAGGCAGAACAGATAATGAATACTGCATGGCCTTGTTAGAAAAAAAGGGCATTTGTACGGTTCCAGGCTCCGGTTTTGGCCAGCTGCCCGGTACAGCCCACTTCCGAACTACAATATTGCCGCCCAGAGCTAGCCTTGAAAAGGTTGTAAAGGATGTAGCTGTTTTCCACGCGGAATACAGCTGACACGGAGGAGAAATATATGGAATGGAGAGCCAGCCACATACTTGTAAAGGACAGGTCTCTGGCCCAGGAGCTGATGCGAAAGGCAAAACAGGGGGCAGACTTTGCGTCCCTTGCAAGAGAGTTTTCCACCTGCCCGTCCAAATCATCCGGAGGGGATCTGGGTTGGTTCGGACCGGGCAAAATGGTAGCCCAGTTCGAAAACGCATGCAAAAGTCTTGGAGTAGGATCCATATCCGATGTAGTACAAACCCAGTTTGGCTACCATATAATAAAAGTAAGCGGAAAAAGGGATTAGAAAATGGAACACAGATGGTTTGCCAGCGACAATAATGCAACAACTCACCCGGAAGTTATGGAAGCTTTGGCAAAAGCCAATTTCGGCCATGCTGTGGGCTATGGTGACGACCCGCTCAGCAGCGGCGCAGAGACAAGACTGGCTTCTCTTTTTGGGCAAAATGCCCTAGTGCGCTTTGTGCTGAATGGCACCGGAGCCAATGTATATGCCTTGGGCTGTTACGCGAGCCCCGGGGATGCAATTTTCTGTTCCCGATCTGCCCATATTTATGACGACGAAAGTGCTGCTCCAGAAGCTGCCATAGGTGCGCAACTGCATTGGGTAGAAACCAAAGCTGGCAAAATTGTACCAGAAGCTTTAAAAGAAGCCCTGCTTGCCCATAAAAAAATACACCGCCCCCGCCCAAGAATGCTGTCCTTAAGCCAACCCACGGAGCTTGGAACAATATACAACCAGGCTGAAATGGCTGAACTTTTTACAATAGCTAAAGAAGCAGGCCTTTTTATCCATATTGATGGAGCCAGACTTGCAAATGCCGCGGCTGCAACAGGCTTGTCCCTGGCAGAAGTATCGGGCTTCAGCATGGATATAGACGGCAAGGGCGGAGCTGATGCAGTATGCTTTGGAGCTACAAAAAACGGCCTTATGTACGGAGAAGCCATAATATTCTCAAAACGCAGCCTGGCAACGGATTCCATAAGGCTGCGTAAAACCCGACTCCAGCTGGCCAGCAAAATGCGCTTCATTTCTGCACAGTTCGATGCCTATCTTAAAGACGATCTATGGAAACAAAATGCCACAAAGGCCAACTCCATGGCCAGGCTTCTTGAAGAAGGCCTGCGATCAAGGGGCATTTATACACTTTACCCGGCAGAAGCAAACGGCGTGTTTGCCAAAATGGACGGCAAACTGGCAGGCGAGTTAAGAAAAAAACACTTTTTCTACGACTGGGAGCAGGGTTCGGTAAGGCTCATGTGCAGCTGGGATACCAGCGAAGAAGATGTAAAAAGCTTTCTGAACGACCTTGACGAAATTAGGAAGGGGCAGATCAAAACTGCCAGCCGCCATGTAAGCCTGGATAAGGCCGCTTTGACCCGTATTGAAGCAGGCAGGGCCTTTTTAAAGTCCAACTGGGAACATGCGGGTGAAGAGTCGGACATGGACCAAGGGCTTCCAATGCCGGCCTATACCGAGCCCCCGGCGGCGGGAGCGTCCCTGTTCAGTCTACCAGAAGCAGACAAAAGTCTTGTAAAAAAAGACTATTTTGACATTGTACAGAACCGGCGCTCCCGCCGCCGCTACAAGCCGGAAGGGCTAAGCCTTGCAGAGCTGTCCTTTCTTTTGTGGGCCAGCGGCGGAATAAAAACCGTAAAAAACGGCAATGCCTTCCGAACCGTGCCTTCCGGCGGCTGCCGCCATCCTATGGACCTTATCGTTTATGCAAGAAAGGTGGACGGGCTGGCTCCTGGTTTGTATCGCTATATCCCGCTGGAAAACAGCCTTGCCCAAATCAGAAAAGCAGAACTGGTAGATGGGGCTCAGCTTGACCAAAACGGATGGCTGGACCTGGATGAAAAAATGAACACAGCCCTTTCGGCCCAGCTAAGGAACTGCCCCGCACTGTTTGTGTGGACTGCTGTACCATATCGTACTGAATGGCGTTACCCGCTTACAGCCGCAAAAACAATACTTATAGATGCCGGCATTTCTTGCCAAGCCCTTTATAGTGCTGCAGAAGCACTGGATCTTGGAACCGTAGCCCAGGCTGATTACAGGCAAAAAGAACTGGATGAAATTCTTGGTTTGGACGGGCAGGAAGAATTTGCCGTTCTTACCGCCCCTGTAGGCAGGCAATAGAAAATGAAGTTCCCCAAAGATTGGTGTTTTTCTGGATAAGCACTATATACTGTATAAAGCCGCCCTGTCCTATACGCTATATAGTAGCGTTTTTAGTGAAAAGAGCTGTTACACTAAGCTTTGGGGAACTAGAAATTGTTTATTTGAAAAATGAAAAAACAGCCATAACTATAGCCCCTATACCTAAAACGATAGCGGCAATATTCAAGCCTTTCTGTCCGCCTTTGGCTGCTTTAAGCAATTCTTCTTCGCTTTTTGTGCTTATAATGAACCTTGCTCCCTTTTTTGAGGGCTTCCCAACCTTCAATTTGCCTGATTCGTCCCTGGCTTCTCCCAGAACATACAGGTCTTTGCCAAGGGGCAGTATAAACTCTTCCATCTTGTAGCCCAGGGTGCGCCTGCCACGCGCGGGTACTCCAACAGAAAATCTGAAAGAGCCAATCGAGAAGCCGGCTCCCAGTTCCCCGTTTTCAAATCTAGAAAGCACTTTTACTGAGTCTATGCTTGCGCCATCCGGATCCACCGCTATGCTGCCGCTGGCATCCCTTAGAGCGAATACAATACTGCGTTCATTACTGGAAACTATTTCCGAACCCCGCCTTGTTCGGGTCGTCGTTTTTCCATCCGAATCCCGTTCCGTGTAGTTTTCTTCGTATTCTCTTGTTACTACGGAGCGATACCAAACACAGGGTTCAACCGTCATTTCCGACTTAAGGCTTTGCCCGCTTTCGGCCACACCTTTCAGTTCTACTTGCTGGCAGAAAGAACCTGCTCCTATTTCTTTGGCTACATCTTCTGCAAGGCTTATTAAGTCTTTGGCAGTGCTGGTCTCCATACTGCCAATATCCAGTGCCTTTTTCCCGTGGGACCGTGCTATAAACAATAAAACAACAGCTATTACAGCCAAGATTGCAGCAACTATAATCATACCTTCCTCCAAAACAAAAGAAATTATTGCCAAGCTTTTTATTTAAAAGACTATTGCCCGTACTGTTTTTATAGTTCCTTGAAGAATCGTGGCAAATACGAATTTGCCCAAAACCATACCCTGTATTGTATATGCCTGGTCATATCCATACAATATAAAGTATTGAACTGAAAAGCCACTAAGATTCGTGGAACTACATACTGTTTTGCAGTATTTTTTAAAATTATAGTATAAAATAGCTAGCATGCTTTAGCAGCTTTTATCTAGTTTCCTGAATCTTAGTGGCTTTTGGTTTTCATACTATATATAGTATGACGCAGCTAGGGTTTATACAACCAGGCTGGTCTTTTTTCTAAAAATAGCCTTTATCACTAAGCTTCCGGGAACTATACAAGGGGGGAAAATTGGATTTGCCAATAAAAATATTATGTAGTTCTATGAACCTTAGTGATAAATACAATTTTGTTAAAACCCATACTCTGTATGGTATATACATAGGCAACTTCATACAATACATAGTATTGAACTACAAAGCCACTAATCTTCCAAGAACTATAAAAATATTTAGGCTTTTAAAGCGCTGATTATGGAACTGTTGTATTCCGGACTAAAAGAACTAGGCCTGGCTTCCAACCAGCTTCTATATAACAAACTGGAGCAATATGTTGCGCTTATAGAGCAGTACAATCCCGTAATGAAACTGGTCGGTGCAGGCGGAGACGAGCTAGTAATAAAGCACATACTGGACAGCCTTGCTCCTTTGTCAATGATACAAAAGCTGCTGCCTAAATCAGTAAATGCGGGGCTTTCTGACCTGGCTTTAGCATTTGGCACTGCCAGTCTTGTAGATGTGGGCAGCGGAGCAGGTTTGCCTGGCATACCCCTGGCTATAGCCTTGCCAAATACCCAAGTAACACTTATTGACAGGATGACCAGACGTATAAATTTTTTGCATATTGTAAAGGAAGAGCTAAAGCTGGCCAATGTTGTCATAATGGAAGAGCAGGCAGAAAGGGCAAAGGGCAAATATGATATTGTTACCTTCAGGGCTTTCAGGCCATTTGAGCGCAAGCTTTTCAAAAAAGTGTTTGCGCTATGCTCTCCAAATGGTCATATCCTTGCCTACAAGGGCAAAAAAGACAAGGCTGAAGCAGAACTAAAAGAAATAGAAGGCCTGTACAGCCTTGCCCGCATTGAGCCGGTGGCAGTGCCTTTTTTGCCCGATGAACGCTGTATGGTAATCATGAAGCCGTAACTGCGCCAAAAGCTGGCTGAACATCTTTCATTTTTCTTAGTTCTATGAAGCTTAGTGACAAAGGCAATTTTGTCAAAAGCCATACTCTATACTGTATACGTTCAAATTGTTCTATACAACATATAGTATAGTATTAAAAGTCAATAAGCTTCGAAGAACTACATTCATTCTTTTACCATGAACTCCCTGTCTACCAGCTGGTTGCCCCAGCTGTCCTTTACTACCAGTTTGTATTTGCCTTCTTCGTCAAAGCGATATGGCGGCAAACCGAAGCTTTCTTTCATCTTCATTTTGATGCGTTCTTCGTAAATGGGCTCCAGCTTGTAGTTTTTTGGATTTACCCTGAAGAAAAGCACTGTAAAACCGGAATCCTTTCCGCTGGCGTTTGTGAGGGTAAAAGCCAGGCTTGTACCGGCAGCAGTGGGTATCCTGTCCGTTTCGCTTGTTTTTTTGGCAGGAATTTCTATGCCCAAATCAGAAATTACGGTTTCGGCCGCTTTATCGCCGGCAAGCTTGCCGGAAACGGCAGGACCGGGCTGGCCAGCTGCTGGAGGAGTTTTCCCTGCACCAGAACTGCCTGTTCGGGCTGCAGAAACGGGGCTTGCTTCCTGCTTGGCTGCGGATCCGGCTGGTGCAGCTGCCAGGTAGCTGCGTGCTGCTATAAGCCTTGCAGACCAGTATTTGTCACTAACAGGAGTAATGATAACCCCGGTTTTGGGCCCGGAAGAAACAGCATGGATTACCTGTCCGTTACCAGCAAAAATGGATACATGGCTGGGCTTGCCCCCCACTGTATCGTATATAAAAACGTCCCCTATATTGGCTTTTTTCCAGTCAACAGGAAAGCCAGATGCGGGATAATCCCTGGAGCTTCTTGGAAGCTCCAAACCAAAGGCTTCTCTGTATACATAACGGACAAAACCGGAACAGTCAAAAGCGGAAGGCGATTCAGCTCCGTATATATAGGGTATACCTCGATACTTCATGGCTATGTCTATCAGGCGCTTTCTGGCTGCATCGTCAGCCTGAAAAAGCGTCTGTGCAGAAACAAGCGTTTGTATGCCAAGCAAAAAGAACAGCAAATAAAAGCGGTTTTTCTGGATCATAACCAAAATATGCCACTTTTTGATAGCAGATTCAATCAGCGCGCTGTTTCAAAAATTAAAGTTTTATTCATCCCCGGTTTTTGTGTTAATTGCGGAAGCAGTTTCCAGCAAATTTGGCCTAAGCTCATCAGTATTCATGCCCAGTTCATTCATTATAAAAATTATGGCTCCGCTGACGGGTGGAGCAGCGAGTTCTATCAGCTTTAAATCTGAAGCGTAAGGAGCATGAGCCATTAGCGTGCGTTCCACAATTTTGGCAAGGGAAGGTTTCAGCCTGAACAGGCTGCCTGACAAGACAACGGGAAAAGCTTGGGGTAAAAAGGAAGAATCCATGCCAAGCTGGTTTAGAACAGCCAAGGCGGAAAAGCCAAGCTCTTCTCCGCAACGCTGGACTATGCCCAGAGCTGCGCTGTCACCATTGGCTGCTTCCGAAAAAATAAGAGGCGCCCATTCTGCTTTAGGAAAAAGCTGCCCTCTGCCAATGGCCTCAATAAAGCTGTCTGCGCTGTCAAAGCCGGCTAGTTC
>JAKPMS010000176.1 GCA_029548805.1 Spirochaetota bacterium
CTGCTACAGGCTTGCGCCTTACGCCAAACTTTTCTGCAATTACAGGCTCAGGCAAACCGCTTGCCAAAGCAAGGTCGGCAGAACTCATATACTCATCCGGCACATAAACCCCAATGCCGCTAATGCCTATCTTCATAAATACTCCTAAATACTGAATCAGTTCTCATTTATATATTCTATAGCTTTTACAATATGTCAAGCATAATTTTTAATAATTTGAAGGTTTTTAAAAGATTCTGTTGTCATTTCCAATTATGTGAATTATAATCATCCGTATTAACTGAATCAGTCCTCATTCAAGGAGTATAAGTGGCAGAAAACGGCGATACAAGAACCCGACTTAAAGACAGTTCCATAGTGCTGTTTTCAAAAAAATGGTACTCCTCTGTATCAATAGTAGAAATTTGCAAAAATGCAGGGCTGTCCAACGGGGTTTTTTACAGGTATTGGAAAAACAAGGAAGAGCTGTTCCTGGAAATTCTGGAAAATGTCATATCCAGCATAGAAGAAGCGCTGGATCATATAAAAGGAAACAGCACCAAGGACAAGTTTTCGAACATGACCGACATCGTGTTCCGCTTTTCCTGGGAGCACCCCGATCTTATAACAATATTCAGGGAAGGCCAGTACCGCTATATAGAATACGAAAGACGCCTTTCAGCCATGTACAGAAGGGTTTTGTCAAAAATCCTGGGGCACGAAGCCAGCATTGCGGAATACCTGGTGGCCATTGGCGGTATGCGCTATGCAGCCATACGCAGGGCCCTGTACGGGCAAGACATTTCGCTTAAGCCCCTGGTCAAGCTGGCTGCCAAGGGATTGTTTGCAGAGCTGTCCATGGACAAAGAAAAGGTGTTTGGCATAACGGTAAGCCCCCCTGCCATCAAACTGTCGGCTTCCAGCAGGGAGCGGCTACTTAATATAGGAAAAAAGCTGTTTGCAGAAAAAGGCTATAACGAGGTAAACATCCATGAAATTACCGATGCCGCCAAGCTTTCTGTAGGAGCCTTTTACACCTACTTTGACAGCAAAGAAAGCTTTTTTAAAGAACAGGTGATTACAGCAGGAAGGGAAATAAGGCATTTTATAAGCTCCCATCTTGGCAAGGAGCTTAACAGGCTGGAGCGGGAAATTCAGGGCCTCTTTTTATTCAGCGTTTATATTTCGCTGGATAACTGGTGCTATGACCTGGTGCGGGAATGCGAGTTTGTTGCACCAGAAACGGCCCTGGCTTATTACGAAGCCTTTAAAAAGGGCTATCTAAAAATGGGCAAGGATGGTATCAGGGCAGAATTGCTGGAAGATGACCCGGCTGCCTTGGGCAGTATTGCAGAGTACCTGATGGGTATTTCCCACTATTTTGGACTGGAAGTCGCTTTTAGGGAATCCCCAGGGAATGCAAGGGCAGTGGCAGAAGAACTGGCCGTTTTGCTTTCCGGCGGACTTTTTGATTCTAGCCAAAAGGAGCAGTTATATGAAAAAAATTAAAATAAGCGGAAGCGGCATTTATGCACCCGGCAAGGGCATAAACAATTCCGAGCTTAAAAAACTGGCAGGAATAGACTTTGACGCGGAAAAGCTGGAAGCAAAAATTGGCATAAAGGAACGGCACATAGCCAAGTTAAGAAATATTGACGAGACAAGCGCCGACTTTGCGGAAAAAGCTTCTAGAAACGCGCTTGCAAATGCCGCTCTGGATCCCATGGACGTGGATTTGTTTATTGTTGGCACCGATACACCCGAATATATAAGCCCGGCCACAGCCATATTGTTGCAGGGGCGCCTGCAGCTTGGACAAAAAAATTCCTTTGTGTTTGATGTAGGGGCTTCTTGCGCCAGTTTTGTAAGCGCCATGGAAGCGGCCGCAAGTCTTATGGCCAGCAACGAGGCTATAAGGCATGCACTGGTAGTAGGGCTGTACAACATGCCAGCGCACATACGCCCGGGCGATGCCTTTGGCTGGTCCATTTTTGCGGACGGGGCCGGGGCTCTGGTTTTGTCCAGGGCAAAAAGCCATGAGGCATCCGCATGGCTGGGCAGCCGCTTTGAAGCAGACGGCACCCAATGGAATTATGTAGGCGTATATGCGGGGGGCACAAGAAAGCCGGTAACAAAGGAGCTGCTGGAAAGCGGCGAATACGGCCTTGAGCTGCTGCAGCGCCTGCCCGGAGACAGGAACCTTAAACTGTGGCCCAAGCTTATAAGAGACTTGTGCAAGGATACAAAGACTGGGTTGGAAGAAGTCTCTTCCTTTGTTTTGACCCAGATAAACCGCTCTGTAATATGGGAGGTAATGGACGAGCTGGGAAGGCCCAGGGAACTGGCGCCTACGGCCATGGAGCGCTACGGCTATACCGGCTCCGCCTGTGTACCCATGGCTTTTCATGATGCAGTCATGGACGGAAAAATCAAGCGCGGAGACAAGGTGCTGTTTTGTGCCAGCGGCGCCGGCCTGGCAGTTGGATCCAACATTTTTATTTATTGATTTATGGGCACCTCGAAAAACTTGTTTGATTTTTCAAGGTGCCCTTTATAAATCCTTACGGATTTATACTTACATAACGGTAGAGCTCTAAAAACTGAAGTTTTTAGAGCTCCCCTTATTAACGCAAAAAGGAGCAGCCAAATGGGCAAATGGGATATTGAATACAAAAACAGGCTAAGAAGCATAGAAGAAGCCATACAGTGCATAGAATCCGGCAACGACGTGGTCGTGGCCCAGTGCGCAAGCGAACCACAGGCCGTAATGTCAAAACTCCATACCCTGGCGCCCAAAGTCAGGGAGGTAAGGGTATTCTCCGTGCTAACCATGAAGCCATACGACTTTTACATGCTGCCGGAGATGAAGGGCCATTTTGAGCTGGCCAGCTGGTTCCATGCTCCCGGCTCCCGGGCTGCCATAAAGGCTGGTACCGGTACGGTAAGCTATGTGCCAAACATGCTGCACCGCTCTGCCGCCGACAGAATCCGCGCAAGGCCGCCGGAGGTATTTGTGGGCACTTGCACCCCTCCGGACCGCCACGGCTATGTAAGCCTTTCCCTCGGCATTACTTACGAAAAGGACATACTGGAAGCAGCCCGCTATGTAATACTGGAAGTCAACCCCCGCCTGCCTCTGACCTACGGAGACACCCAGCTGAGGGTGGACGAGGTTACATATTTTGTGGAAGCCGACTACGAGCCCCCCACCCTGCCCGAACCCAGCCCCAGCCAGGTGGACATGACAATTGGCGGGCATATAGCAGAGCTTGTGGAAGACGGCTCCACCATTCAGCTTGGCATTGGCGGCATACCCAATGCTGCAGCCCTGGCTTTAAGAAACAAAAAGGACCTTGGCATACACACAGAGATGTTTGTGGACGCCATGATGGAGCTGTACGAGCTGGGGGTTGTAACCAACCGCCGCAAGGCATACTACAAAAACAAGTCGGTATGCACCTTTGCCATGGGCAGCAGAAAACTGTATGACTGGCTGGACCGCAACGTGTCTGTAGAATTTTTACGCGGCTGCAATGTGGTGGACCCGGCCATAGTGGCAAAAAACTCCAGGATGGTTTCCATAAACACCTGCCTTATGGTGGACCTTACAGGCCAGGTTTCCAGCGAATCCATTGGCCCAAACCAGTATTCCGGCACCGGCGGCCAGTCCGACACCGCACAGGGAGCTACGGGCGGTTTTGACAGGCTTGGCAAGTCCATCATTGCATGCTATTCCAGCGCAAAAAACGGCACAGTCAGCACCATAGTACCTACCCTGCCGGAAGGCAGCGCTGTAACCCTGCACAGGAGCTACACAGATCATGTTGTAAGCGAACACGGCATAGCCAGGCTGCGCGGGCGTACCGTGCGGGAAAGGGCCAAGGAGCTTATTTCCATAGCAGCCCCTGAGTTCCGGGAAGAATTAAGGGCGCAAGCAGCCAAGCTGGGTTATATATAGCAGGCTGTATAGTCCCTTATGTAGTTCTTCGAAGCTTAGTGACTTTTTACTTCTATACATTGTGTTGTATGGAACAATTTGGACATATACAACATAGAGTATGGCTTTTGACAAAATTGCCTTTGTCACTAAGCTTCATAGAACTAAGCAGCTTCTACTAGCCCGGCCTTATGAAAAGCCTTGTAACCTTCTTATGGCATTTAATATATATGCTATAGTGTCAATTATTTATATAGTTCTTAGAAGATTAGTGGCTTTTTAGTTCAGTACTTTGTATTGTATGAATTTGCCGGGGTATATACCATATATAGTATGGTTTTTGCCAAAATTTTAGTTGTCACTAAGCTTCATAGAACTAAACATTATCTACTGTAGTTTCCGGAGTTTTTATGAAGAAGCTTTCTGCCTTTGCAATATTGACAGCATTTGTTGTCATACATAGCTATGCCCAGGGTTTTGGTCCGGGCGGAGCTCCTGGCGGGCCTGGCGCTCAAGGGGCTAGGAGCGGGCCGGGCCAGACCGCCCAGCCAGGTACCCAGCAAGGGGCCCCACAGGGAGCCCCACAGGGCACCCAGGCAAACAGGAGGCAAAGCGGGCCCTTTCAGGAAGCTGTGGTGGAAACCAGGACCAGCAGTATAACCGTGGGCGGCCGCCTTGAACCGCAAAGACGCATAGTGCATACAGCCGGAATCTCCGGTTTTGTAGACAAGGTACATGTAAAAGTTGGAGAGCGGGTCAGAGAAGGCCAGGCTTTGGCCACCCTGGTAAGGGATACTCCCGGGGAATCCTACAGGCCTTTTGTGGTGCTTGCAAGGATTAACGGCCTTGTGTCGGAAATACAGCTTACAGAAGGCGCGGAAGTCAAGGCGGGCGCCAATGTGGCTACGCTGATTGACGACTCCGCCTACAAGCTTGTTGCCCTGTTGAGCGACAAAGATGCATTCAGGGCTGCTGCCATGCCGCAAGCTGAACTGACCGGCAGGACAGCCGGCAACATCCAATTAAAAGGCAGGCTTGTATCCGTTTCTGCGGAGCCCGAATACAGCACGGGCCTGTTCAGAGCCGAACTGCGTTTTCCTCAACAGGCCAATGCCAGGCCCGGAATGATACTGTTTATAGATTTACCGGTAGATAGTGTCAGGGGTGTTTTTGTTAAGCAAAACCTTATAGTAAGGCGCTTCGGACGCAATATGCTGTGGGTTCTGGACAAGGATCAGCGCCTTCAGCTTGCAAGCATAACTACAGCCAAAACCTTTGGAGACGACGCCCTCATATCCTCGGGCCTTAGCGCTGGAAGCTTTTATCTGACAAGGATTACAGGCTACGAAAAAGAAGGACTGGAGCTGCCGGACTACCTGGAAGCCTTAAAAAAGGGTCAATGATATGCTCAAGCTCATATTCAAAAAACCCGTAGGCTTTTTAGTATTTTCATTATTGCTGTGCATCCTTGGAGTATGGATGGCAAGCCGGCTGCCGGTAATGATGTACCCGCAAACACGCAGGCCCATGGTTACCGTGCGCTTTAGCCACCCTGGTATTTCCGCAATTGACTTTCAGCAAAACTACTCGGACAGCATAGAAACAAGGCTAAAGGCCATTGATGGCGTAGAACTGATGGAAACCAGCTACTCCAGCGATTCCAGCAGCGTAAGCCTGACCTTTAGCTGGAAGACAAAAAGCGCAGACGCCAAAAGCTCGGTAGAAGGCGTCATGCAGTCGGTCAATTCCAGCCTTCCGTCCGATCTCCGTGATTCCTACAGCATACGCTTCAGGGAGGGAGAAAACGCGGGTTACATAGTGATGGGAGCCAGCTCCGTGTCGGAGACTCCGGAAAAGCTTATGGAAATGCTTACAAAAAACGTGGAACCAAAGCTTAGAACCATAGAAGACATAGAGGAAATATCCCTGTCGGGACTGGAAGAGCTGCGTGTAAATGTAACGCTGAATCAGCTGTCCATGCTAACTTACGGCATAAACATAAACGATGTAAACACGGCTTTTCAGGCGGGGCTGGCTGCTCAGCCGCTGGGAACGCTCAGGGACGCATCGACCCGCTACAGCGTGCGCTATTCCAAAAGTGACAAAAGCCTTGCAAGACTGCCGTCTATAGAAATAAAGCGCATAGGAAACACTATAGTCAGCCTGGAAGACATTGCGGATATTGACATACGCTATTCCCTTCCTGTACGCATTTTTCTTATAGAAAACGACCCGGCCATCCAGGCCATGCTAAGCCCCATAGACGGCGGAAACCTTAACCGCATGACCGAGGACCTGCTCAAAATAATGGAAGAAGCCAGGGCAAGCGGCAAAATTCCAGAAGACACCCGTTTTGAACTATATGTAGACCCTGCAAAATATATTAACCGTTCCATAGGCCAGGTAATAAAAGCGGCTCTTATAGGCGGAGCCCTGGCCATAATAATTGTTTTCCTGATCCTTGGAGAACCCAGAAACACCCTTATCATTGCAACGTCCATACCCATATCCATACTTTTGTCATTCATACTGATGAAGCTTTTTGGAGTAAGCCTTAACCTTATATCACTTGGGGGCTTTGCACTGGCCGTGGGCATGATAGTGGATTCCACCATTGTGGTAATGGAAAATATACACCGCTGGCGCAGGCAGGACAAAAGCGACCTGAACCAGCGCATGTGGCGCCAGCTGGTAATGGATGCCACAAGACAGGTAAGAGCTCCGGTAATATCCTCTACCCTCACATCTGTGCTTGTATTTTTGCCGCTATCCTTTTCTGCCCCGCTTGCCAATGCCATACTGGGCGAGCAGGCAAAAACGGTGGTGTTCGCGCTGTTATGTTCTCTTTATGTATCTTTGAGCATAGTGCCCATGGTCGCGTTTTACCTGTTTTTGGGCAGGGGCAAAACGGGCTCCGGAAAGCCGGGCCCCAGGGGCTTTGCCAGGATTTCCGAACCGGTCATGGACCGCATTACCGGGGCGTACAGAAAAATCCTGGCTGTATTGATCAGAAAGCCGGCCAACTCTGCCATGTTTCTGCTGCTTGTAACTGTTGCAATGGGCTTGGCGGTTTATGTACTCCTTCCAAAAATTCCAAAAGAAATAATGAGCAAACCCCAGTCAGACAGGGTAGTGCTGTTTTTTAGCCATAACGATTACACGGAAACGGAAGACATAATAAAAGTTCTTATGCCGGAGCTGAACAAAAAGCTGGCTGCCAGCCTTGCGGGTCTGCCGCACAAAAGTTATTCCAGCATTTCAGGGCGCTTCAACCAGCTGCTTATAGACTTTGAAGGACCGGAATATGTAAACGAAGCCATAAACCGCCTGGAAAAAACCTTTTTGAGCGAAGGGCCATGGTACTTCAACATACAGTCCTGGGATCCTGCAGCCCTGCCCCTGCCCATGGTAAACTCCATGCAGATAAGCGTGTACGGCCCCGACCCCACAGTAAAGGCCGGAATCCTTGACAACATGCAGAGAACGCTGAACGAGTCAAGAATTTATAACAGGGTAAACGTGCGCCCTTCTCCGTCCATGAGCAACGAACTCATATTTACTCCAAGGGAAGAAACCCTGCGAGGTTTTGGCAGCCTTAACATTACAAGCATCAACAGCCTTGTAAGACGCATCCTTGGAGGCAGTTCTTCCATTGCCATGACGGATGGAGTTACAGAAGTAAATGTAAGCGCAAGATATCCCTCCACAGAAATAGACTCCATAGAAAAACTGGAAAACTTTCTTATACCATGGAACAAC
>JAKPMS010000187.1 GCA_029548805.1 Spirochaetota bacterium
GCAGCCTACAAACATGTTCCAATGATGGAGGCCAATACCATAGCAGCAGTGGAAAACAATGTATTTGGAACGAAAAACCTGATTGATGCTTCTTTAAAAGCTCAAGTAAAACGCTTTGTACTTATAAGTACAGACAAAGCCGTGGAAGCACGCTGTGTATACGGAGCAACAAAACAGCTTTCAGAACTGATGGTAATGGATGCCCAAACAAGGGCCCAAAAAGACAGTCACTATATAGTGGTACGTTTTGGCAATGTACTAGGCTCCAGGGGCTCCATATTGCCCCTTTTTAAAGAGCAGATAGCTGCAGGAGGGCCGGTAACTGTTACCGACCCCGAAGCAAAGCGCTTTTTTATGACCATTCCTGAAGCATGTTCCCTGGTGCTTAAAGCTGGAGGCACCGGAAACGGAGGCGATTCATACATACTGGACATGGGAGAAGCTGTATTGATTCGTGAACTGGCAGAGCAGGTAATCAGGTTTATGGGCCATATTCCTAACAAGGACATACAAATTGAATACATAGGATTACGCCCCGGAGAGCGCCTCGAAGAAAAATTGCATGCGCCTGACGAGCAGCTTGAAGAAAGCGGATCGGCCCGTATATTGCGTTTGAAACGCCCGGCCATGACTATTAATATTAAAGAAGCTATAGAACTCCTTGAACCTTGCTGTTTCCCGCTTGACAAGCAGATAGCTCTTTACAGAAACAGAAAAGCCCTGAGAGAAAGGCTAAGAAGCCTTATACCCAGTCTTGAGGAGAAACCACTTGAACCAGAATACTGATTTTTTGCCATTTGCCAGACCATTTATTGGAGCGGAAGAAGAAGAAGCTGTATTAAAGGTTATGCGCTCCGGCTGGCTGACAACAGGAGTTGAAACTCTGGCCTTTGAAAAAGAATTTGCCGAATTTGTTGGGGTCAAACATGCTTTGGCAGTAAATTCTGCCAGCAGCGGATTGCTGTTGGCGCTGGAAGCATTAAAAGCCGGAAAAAATGATACAATAATAACCAGCCCATACACCTTTACATCTACTGCAGCCAGCGCCATACATTTGGGTGCAGAAGTGGAATTTTGTGACACAGCTGCCGGCAGCTACAATCTGGACCCTGCAAAGCTTGAAAAGCTGTTGTCATCAGGCAAAAAATACAAAGCCATTATGGTTGTCCATGTGGGAGGGCTGCCATGCGATATGAATGCCATTCTTGCCCTGTCCCGGAAGTTCGGGGTACCCGTAGTGGAAGACGCAGCCCATTCCTTCCCTTCCAGGCTTAAAGAGGGTTTTGCGGGCAGTCTGGGAGATATTGGTGTATATTCTTTTTATGCCACAAAGACAATTACCACGGGAGAAGGTGGCATGTTGGTAAGCAGCAATGATGAACTTGCTTCCAGAGTGGAAAAAATGAGAATGCATGGCTTTGACAGGGCTGCATGGGATCGCTATACATCCAAAAAAGCATCATGGCGCTATGCCGTTACCGAGGCTGGCTACAAGTGCAATCTTCCTGACATATTGTCTGCCATAGGCAGGGTCCAGTTAAAAAAGGCTGATGCCTTTCTTCTGGAGCGCAAACGCATAGCCTCTTTGTATGACGAGGCTTTTCGTGACCAGCCAGGGCTAAGCCTGCCTCCAAGAGGCATTTTGCCAGAAGACGGCCACGCCTGGCATCTATATGCGCTAAGGATAAAATACAGCAAAAAAATGAACAGGGACATAATGATTGAAGAACTGGCCAAAGCCGGCATAGGCAGTTCTGTCCATTTTATTCCGCTCCATATCATGCCTTATTATGCAAAACGCTACGAACTTAGCCCAGATTCTTTTCCCAATGCACTAGCCATGTTTGAGGAGAGCGTAAGCTTGCCGATATGGCAGGGCATGGGCATGGCTTTGGCAGAAAGGGTCGCAAATACGGTCCTGTCCATCATAAACAAAAGGCAGACGGGATGAAACAAGCAGCAGGAACCGAATTGTCCAAAATTGTGCGGCTTGATGATTTCCAGTTTGAAAATATTGTTCATGTAGCCATTTTACGCTCTCCCGTACCCAGGGGCGTAATAGAAAAAATTGAAGTGCCAAAAATGGCCAAGGGCTATTACTATTTAAGCGAAAAGGATATTCCTGGTTCAAAAACCATAGATATTTCTGATACAAAAGTACCTGTTCTGGACTCAAAACGGGTGCATTACAAAGGACAGGCCATAGCCATAATAGCGGGTCCGGACAGGGCCTCAGTGTCGGATGCTGTAAGGCAATGCAATATTGCCATTACAGAAGAAGCCCCGGATTACAACTTTGAATACTGCAATTCATCCAGAATAAAAAGTACAGAAAAATTCATTTCAGGCAATTGCGGCAGGGCACACAGAATAGTGGAAGGCGAATACTATATGGGGCCGCAGGATCATTATTACCCGGAAGCCCAAGCCGCAATTGCAATCCCGGAAAAAGGAAAACTCGTTGTATACTCCTCAACACAGTGGCCCTTTTTGGTAAGGGATTCCGTTGCAGCAGTACTTAGAACAAACAAGGAAAATGTTGTTGTTCGCCCCATTCAGGCAGGCCACCATCTGGATGGCAAACTGTGGTATCCGGCTCTCCTGGCCTGTCATGCGGGCATGGCTGCACAGGCAGCCAATTCGCTTGCCATGCTCAGGTATAGCAGAATTGAGGATTTTCTATATACCAGCAAACGGGCGCCCGCCAGAATTTCCATGAGAGCCGGCCTGAACGAAAAAGGCAAACTGGACTTTCTGGAAGCCAGAATAATGTTCAATACCGGATACAAGAGCCCCTTTGCGTCTATACTGACTGCAAGAAGCTCAAGGGCAGCTCTTTCTTCATACAGCTGCAAAAACTTTTCCATAACAAGCAGGGCTGTGGAATCCAATTTGCCTCCCATGGGTGCTTTTACAGGATTTGGCAGCGTCCCTACCCAGTTTGCATTGGAAAGGCTGGCAGAAGAATGCTCCACAGCCTGTGACATGGATCCATCGGAATGGCGTGCCATAAACATGGCAACAAAAGGCGACAAAAGCCAGGGTGCCCAGCTGAAACGCACGATACCATACAGGCAAATTACAGACCGGCTTCTAGCTATATCGGATTATCCGCGCAAGCGTTCTTCGTTTGAGCTTATAAGAAAAGGCAACAGCAATTTGGCATCGGCACCGGGCTTTGGTATTGGCTTGGCCTTTGTTCCGCAAATGGCTCCGAGCATTCTTGAGCGTTCCAAAGCTGAAGCCCCCGCAGTCGAGCTTAGCCTTGCAAAAGATTCCAGCCTGTACATAAAAACCAGTCTTGCCCCGGAATCAAAGGCCACACTGGAAATATGGAAGGCATATGGTTCCAGCATTTTGGGCATAAAGCCCGAAAAAGTAATTATTACCAACCCGGATACGGACATGGTTCCTGACACCGGGCCCAATACCATGTCCAGGAGAAGCACTGTGGCCACAAAGCTTATAATTTCTGCCTGCGAAAGCCTGGCCGCAAAGCGTTTCAGAGAAGCCTTGCCCATAACAGTAAAAAAAATATACAGAAAAAGCGGAAAAACAAAAACTGAAAATCCGCTTGAAGGAGCATCGTTCGGAGCTGCCGTTGCAGAACTGGAGCTGGATTCCATAGACTTGGCCCCAATAGTAAAGGGAATTTGGATAGTAGTAAAAGCCGGACACATACTTTCTACAGAGGCTGCCATGAGGTCACTCAAGCATGATGCAGCGCAGGCTTTGGGCCTGTGTTTGGGAGAATGCCTAGATTTATCAGGCGCTTCTGCTACAGAGAATGATTTTTGGCGCTACAAGCTGCCCAAAATTATGGAAGCACCTCCTATTGTGGTGGATTTTCTGGATGATGACGATGACCCTAAAGGCCTTGGAGACCTGGCTTACAGCCTGATACCTGCAGCTTTTGCGAATGCCCTAAGCCAAGCCCTAGATAAACCATGGAACATGCTGCCCATGGGCTTGGCAGAAAGGTATAAAAACCCATATGAACATTGACTTTATTTTGAATGGAGAAGATGTAAGCATTAAAACTGATCCTGTGGACTGCCTTACAGATATTTTGCGGGATCAATTCAAATTAAAAAGCATAGCCAGCGACTGCAGAATTGGCGTATGCGGTAAATGCATAGTATTTATGAACGGACGCCTTGTAAATTCCTGTTTGATACCTGCTTTCAAACTGAGATCCTCCGAAATAATAACTTACGAAGGCTTTATCAGTACCAGTACTTTTATTGAATGTGAAAAGGCTTTTGCCCAAACAGACATAGAGTTCTGCGGTTCTTGTGACAAAGCCTATACCATGGCTCTTGGTTCACTTCTGGATTCCATCACAAGGCCATTGGATTCAGTCATTGAAGACACTATGTCGTCTGTTTATTGCCGCTGTGCAACGCCTTCTGTAATACTGAGGGCAGTAAAAGCGGCGGTGGAGTCACGTTTTGGAGGCAAATACAGCCATGCGCGTTGACGAGGTTTCTGCTCCCCAAACACTGAATGATGCTGTTGCTGTTTTTAAGCGCTGGCCCGAAGCCATAGTCTGGGCCGGCGGGACCCTGCTATACCGACGGGCTGCCAGGGAAAACAGCAAAGCAGCAGTAAGCATAATTGACCTGGGGAATATTCATGAGCTCAAGACAATTATGCGTACAGACCGCTATCTGGAGCTTGGAGCTTGCGTGTGTCTTGCTGATATTTTGGACTTGCCTGCAACACTCAGCCTGGAGCCTCTAAGAACGGCTGTTGGTAAAATAGGAAGCGCAACCATAAGAAATATGGCAACCATTGGAGGCAACCTGGCTGCCAAGGACTTTTTTATGACCTGCTTTGCCCCGCTAATATGCATGGATGCAGCCATAGAGATACGCGACAAAAATGGCGCCAGATGGGCAGGCATGCAAAACTTCATAAATCAGGATGGCAGCCCAGCTTTTCCATCAGCTTCCATTTTAAGCAGAATAAGAATACCGATAAGTAACTGGAATGCGACGGCCATTAAGGTTATGGGTAATATGGAAGCCGGAGAACCTTGCCCTGCCACTTTTGCAGCCAGTGCCAGGGTTGAAAAAGATATACTGTCAGAAGCCAGGCTGATTTTAGCCGGAAAACGCTTGGCCAGGGACAGGAACCTGGAGCTGGCCCTTGCTGGCAAACGCCTGCCTTTGGCAGCCAGGGATATGGATATGGCAAAACAGAACGGCTTTTTGGCAGCCAGAGCTGCAGGTTTTTCTGAAGACAAGGCACGGCGTTTTTCTGCCAATCTTGAAGCCTTCCTGAGTGTTTCACTGGAAGCCGGTATATGAATGGCAAGCTGTTTCTTGTTCCGGTTAGTATTGGAGACTCAAGAGCCCAGGATGAACTGGCCCCAATGGTTATCAATACCATTTGCTCATTGCGCAATTTTATTGTAGAAAACGAAAAATCTGCCAGGCGTTTTCTAAGTTCAATAATGAAAAGCGAAGATTTGGACAGTTCCAATTTTTATATATTGAACAAGCATACCAGGGCATCGGATATTCACAGCCTTTTGGCCCCCATGAAAGCCGGACTAGATGCGGGGCTCCTGTCGGAAGCAGGCAGCCCTTGCATTGCCGACCCGGGCTCAGAGTTGGTGGCCATGGCCAGCCGTGAAGCCATAAGCGTCAAAGCTTTGCCTGGTCCCAGTTCCATATTATTGGCGCTTATGGCTTCCGGAATGAATGGCCAGCGTTTCTACTTTAATGGTTATCTGCCTGCTGACAGGGCAAATCGTGAAAAAGCACTGAAATCGCTGGAGAAAAGATCTCTAAAAGAAAAAAGTGCAGAGCTTTTTATAGAAACTCCTTACCGTAATGCCTCAATAAAAGAAAGCGCATGCAAAGTATTGAGACCCGAAACAATTTTGTGCGCTGCCATGGGTTTGCTTACAAAAGAGGAAAAAATCATTATAAAGCCAATTTCAGAATGGAAGAATACCGAATTGAAGGCAAAAATTCCATGCGTATTTGTTATGTCCGGCATGGCCGATTTTTCTGGCTTTTAATGCATTTTTGACATAATATACTGAGGTAGTATGCAATCAAAAGCAGATTTAAAACTCCAATACAAAGATGAACTGGCGGCCATAACTCCATTTGCCCAATTAAACATGGGCCTAAAAACAGAACAAAGCTACCTAAAGATAGAAAAATACAATATTATTTGCGCTCCTTACAGAATATCTTTGTCAGGAGCAACTCTTTTGGGAGCTTTCTCAAAAGAGGAGCAGTCTTTTTTCCAACGCTTTACAAACAGCCTGTCCGGCCTGAGCCTGGCTTTTCAGGCCGCAAACAATCCGAACCCTATAAAAATTTTTGCTCGTTGTTTTATAAAAGCCATTAACCCGATGAAGGGAAGAGAAAATTTTGGGCTAATCGAAGTGGTTTTCAAACCCTGCCCGCCAGATCTTGAAGCCATTTTGATCGATTATTTTATGCTGCTGGACAAGCTTAAAGTCGAATACAACGATTTTAGCGCCAAAGCCATTCCCATTAATTCGCAAAGTTCTTCCATTATGGGCTTCAATAACTATGCCCTTATGGCTTATGCCGGCGATCAAAGCAAAGTAGCAATTTTTTCCATTGCCAGTGACAGCATTGAGTTTTTGGTACCCATGAATGGACCAATTCTTGATCAGGGCAAAACCCTGACTGTCAAACTGTTTTTTAAAAGCAGTCAGTTTTCTGTTACCTGTACCATTACAGAGCTGGCCCGGCTGCAACATGGAATACAAAAGGTAAAAGCCATGCTGCAGTTTTCTCCGGAACTGGTAAGCATCATAGAAAAATACCGCATAAATGAACTTTTGCACAGGCAAAAAAACATAGAGCTAAAAGTTTCCGGACAAGCATAGAGCCAATACTTCAGCCTGCAAGGGCAGCCAGTTTTTCCCGTATAAACTCGCTTTTTTCCCTTAAGCCAATGGGTCCGGTTGCAATCATCAGCATATTGGGCTTATTCGGATCCAGTTTGATTTTTTGCCCGCTTTCTTTCATTAGGCGCAACAGCCTTTCCACAGAAATTTTTGACACCTTGGAAAACTCTATGCTTACAAAACCCCTGCGTTCCATTAGAGTTGCTATGGACAAGCGTTTGCACAGAATTCTTATTTCTGCCAGGGCCAGAAGGCTGGAAACTTCTTCCGGCACCGGACCAAAACGGTCTCCCAGCTCCTTAAGTAAAGCCTCCAGGTCTTCCTGGTTTAGTATGGATGCTATTTTTTTGTATATTTCCATTTTTATGGAGCCCTGGCTTATATATTCATCAGGAATAAAGCCTGAATAATCAAGCTCCAGATATGGCTCTTCCTCGGGCTTGTAGCCATCCTCCGACAGTTTGGCTACGGCTTCTTCCAGCAATTTCAGGTACAGGTCAAAGCCCACAGAAAAAATATCACCGGACTGCTGTCTGCCCAAAAGATTGCCAGCGCCCCTGACTTCCATATCTTTCATGGCGATTTTAAAGCCGCTTCCAAGTTCGGTAAAATCGGAGATAGCCTGCAGCCGTTTCATAGCAATTTCTGACAGGCTTTTTGAGTCGGGATACAAAAGGTATGCGTAAGCCAGGCTGTCCGAGCGGCCTACCCTGCCCCTAAGCTGATACAGCTGACTGATACCATAAATATCGGCCCGGTCAATAATGATGGTATTCACATTTTTTATGTCTATTCCGTTTTCGATAATTGTTGTGGAAACTAGTACATGAAAACCTCTGTGGATAAAACGGTACATGACATCTTCCAGCTCTTTTGCATCCATCTGGCCATGTACTTTTTCCACAATGACTTCCGGCACAAGGCGCTGGATAAAAGCCATGGTTTCATCCAGGGACTGAACCCTGTTGTGCAGGAAATATACCTGGCCGTCCCTTTCCACCTCCCTTCTTATTGCCCTGGCAATAAGATCGGGGTCAAACTCGTCAACAACAGTCTGAATGGGATAGCGGTTGGCTGGAGCTGTGTTAAGAACGGACATATCCCTGATTTTTAGCATGGACATGTGCAGTGTTCTGGGTATAGGGGTTGCAGAAAGAGCCAGGCAATCAACGCCTGTTTTTAATTCCTTTAGCCTTTCTTTATCCTTGACTCCAAAACGCTGCTCTTCATCTACTACCATGAGCCCAAGGTCCTTAAAAGTTACATCCTTTTGCAAAATTCTGTGAGTGCCTATAAGAATATCTATGGATCCGGCAGCCAGTCCAGCCAATACATTTTTTTGCTGCTTCTTGTCCACAAAACGGGACAGCATTCCTATGCTTACCGGCAGATTTCCAAAGCGTTCCTTAAAGGTTTCATGATGCTGCTCTGCAAGAATGGTGGTTGGGGCCAAAAATGCCACCTGTTTGCCTCCCATGACAGCCTTGAACGCCGCCCTCATGGCCACCTCGGTCTTGCCGTAACCGACATCCCCGCAAACAAGCCTGTCCATGGGCTGCTCAGATTCCATATCCCTTTTTACGTCTTCAATACAGCTCAGTTGATCGGGCGTTTCTTCATAAGGGAAAGCCGCTTCAAAAATATTCTGCCATTCTCCATCCGGAGGAAAGGCATAACCTTTGGCCAATTTTCTTCTTGCATAAATTCGGATAAGCCGTTCTGCCAGATCTTCCACCGATTTTCTGACCCTGGTTTTGCGTCCTTCCCAGGCTTTGGAGCCAAGCCTGTCCAGTCGCGGTGCATCACCCTCGTTGCCTATATATCGCTGCACCAGATTGGATTGCTCAATAGGAACAAAAACGCTTTCTTCTTCTGCATATTCGACTTTTATATAGTCCCTGTCATTTCCAAGCACCCTTACCCGTTCAATTCCGGAAAATCTTCCTATTCCATAATTGACATGCACCACAAAATCACCGGGATTGAGTTCTACAAAACTGTCGATGATACTGGACCTGGCGCTTTTAAGGGATTTTGGAGCCCGTTTTCGTCTGCCAAAAATTTCGCTTTCATGAATAAAAGCCAAACGCAAAGAAGGTATGGAAAAGCCTGCAGACAGGGCTTCTTGGTAAACAAACAAAGCGCTTGGCTTTTTGGAGTCTGGGTCGCTGCTGCCTTCTTCCGCAGAGACAAGGGACGCAATGCGTCCAGCCTGAAAGCTGTTCTCGGAAAAAACATGGACGCTGTAACCTGCTTTGAGCAAAGAGGACGATTCTTCCCTAAAGTACTTTATATTGCCAAAAAATGAACGCGCCGGCTCGCTGCCAAAAGCCAATCTGCCTTTTGCTTCATTGTCATTCAGGGCCCAGCTGCTTATGGTTCTGTCACAAGCGGCAGCCAGGCTTTCAAACTCAAGCAAAAGCTTCTCCGGAGGAGGTACCGGCCTTTCCAGCAAGGCTTTTCTGTACAAACCCGAGTATTCCTTTTTTACTGCCTCGCTTTGGCCTGTGAGCCTTTCCTTGTCCAGCAAGATTACAATGTCGCCTTTGTCCTTGTAGTCAAAAACGCTGGAAAGCCTGCCTGCAGCCAGCGGATAAAGCAGTTCTTCTCCCTTTGCTTCTCCCGTATTGGCCAGGGCTTCCACCAAGCCATCAATATAAAGCTGGCGATCCCTGTTTTTGGGTCCAGGCAAAGCGGAAAGCTCCTTGCCGGCTTTATCTGCAAATTCCTTTGTCCAGATGAACTCCCTTACCGGTCTTAATAGCACTGTATCCAGCTTGTTTGTCATGGAAGCCTGGGATACGGGATCAAAATATTTCAAGCTTTCAACCTCGTCATAGTTCAACACTATGCGAAGCGCCATTTTGTCTCCGGGCATGAAAAGGTCCAGTACCTCTCCCCTAAGCGCAAACTCGCCAGGCAGGCTGACACGGGGCACTCTCAAATAGGCCCAGGAGACAAGACTGTCAGCCAAAGCGCTTATATCCAGCCTGTCTCCCTTGTTTACACGGAAAAGATAACTTTCAAACAGCTCTCTTGGTGGCAAGCCAGTCATTGCCGCTCTCTGGGAGGCAACAATTATGCCGGGGCCGTCATCAGCCAGCATGGAAGCAAGGGCGGAAGAACGCTGGCCAAAAATTGACGAACCGGGTTCCACGGGCCTGTAGGCAGCTGTTTTCCACCAAGGCAGGATCATGGCATTGCCCCCGAGCTTGTTGCAGTCAAAAGCAAAAGCTTCCGCTTCGCTGTCTCCGGGTGTAATGACAAAGATCCGTTGTTTCTTGTTTGGAAAAGAGCTATTTTTTATATTTATGGCCACTATTGCAGCCAGGGGAGCTTCCAGCTCCGAGCAATCAAGCGGAAAGCTGTTACTAGCAATTTTGTCAAGCAGTTCCTGCATGGGTCCAAAACCGGAAAAAAGAGCAGTTATTGTGTCCAGATTTAATAAGTTCATATGTTTTGTCCGATAAATAAAGGGGATATCCAAAACATTCTTTTTTTGGATGTCACCATAAATCTGGGCATCCAAAATATCCCGAGGGCAAAAAGCATAAAAACTTGAAACCCCGGAATATTTTAAGGATACCAAAAATTGGATTAAAAGCCTTCTCATGTTACACGAATATGGTTGGCGGATACAAGGAGACTTGGCAGTGTATCCAAAAAAACGCATTTTCTCGGCCCTTGTCATAACAGCTTTTCTATGCATGGCTGTTGCATCCATGGCTGCCGGCGAGCTTTCCATCTCCGAACAGGCAAGCCTGACCATAAGCTATTATGACAAAAAGGTATACGTTCCGGGATCAGAAGTATTTGTCAAGGTAAGCATATTGAACAAGGGAAGCATTCCTTTGAGATTCAGGCTGGCTGACGACAAAAGGCGTTCGCTTGCTTTTGAAGTAAAAACCCTTTCCAACCGTAAGCTTGAACCAAGCGAAATGCTTAAAAGGGCTCTGGCATCCAGCAGCCCGGCATATTACCGGGAAATGGTTTTGCTGCCTGGAGAGGAGTATTCCTTTGTAGATGACGTAGCCGGGTATGTAAAGCTTGACGAGCCGGGAGCCTATGTAGTCAGTTGCATCTTTTATCCGGAGCTGCTGGAAAGCCATGTCATAACCGAAAGCATAAAATCCAACAGCCTGTCCCTGTCCCTGCGTCCCGGTCCCATGACTCCCCTTGTTGCGGAATTTTTTAGGGCAGAAAGCTTTGAAGTAATAAAAGCCGAAAGAATAAGCCCGGACGAAGTGGTAGCCCGGACCATTAAAGCCAGGCAAAAAGGCAACTGGAACGAATTCTTTTTGTATCTGGATGTGGAGCGCCTTTTTAAGGCCAACCCGGACAGGGCAAGAGCCTACAACAGAGAGTCGGACGACGGAAGAAGAAGAATGATCTCGGCATATAAAGCGGAGCTGATGTCATCAAAGGTGGATACGGACATTGTTGTCATACCCTCCTCGTTTGAGATAAAAGAAACCAGGTATGGTCCAAGCTACGGGAAAGTAACAAC
>JAKPMS010000013.1 GCA_029548805.1 Spirochaetota bacterium
GGGCAGCAAACGGGAGAGTAAGAGCCATAGCGCGGGGTTGGCTTGCCAAGCAAAGCCCCCCTAGTGGATACAACGGCGTATTGAAGCCCGTAAGCACTAAGCAATTTTTCCAGACCAGGATACCAGCCAAGCTGAGGAAGCCAGAAACCGGAAGGCGAACGCCCAAATACCGAACGGAAGGATACTACAGCAGCTTCTACCTGGGCTGCTTGGGCTTCCGGATGATCCCTGTATATTGGCATAAAAGCATTGGTTGCTCCGCCAGTCATCAAGTCTATCCGCCCCTTTTTAAAGTAAAAATCCAGGGCTCCCAAAAGATTGCTGTCATACAAATTGCTAAAGTCTTCCAGGTTTTTGCTGTACAAACTTTTGTAGAATTTTGACATTTCCAAGAAAACAGGGTCTCCGGTATTGCGTTCCAGCTCTTTTTCTGCCAGTTCCAGTTGGGAAACTAGCCAGCTCCTGTATCTGGTCTGCAACAATTTGTCTCCAAGCATGGCTTGAAGGGTTGGAGACAAGGCCAGGCTAAGCTTCCATGGTATTTTATCGTGTTCCAGTCTGGAAAAAACCCTTAATAAAGGCAGATAGGTTTCTGAAAGGGACTCAAAAAACCATTTTTCCTCAAGAAAATGGTTGTAGTCCGGCTGCCTGACAAAAGGCAGATGGCCGTTCAATACGAGTGCTATATAAGCTCTATCCACAAGAGCCCTCCATCAAGAAATGGATCCGCCAAGGATGCGGGAAGGATGATGATCAGGAAGCGGCATTATTTCCAGGCTTGCCAGACCGGATAAAAATGCCAGTTTTGAGGCGGATTTGTCCAAATCGGACAACTTGTCAGATATAAGCGCCCTTGGTATATGTAATACAGACGACTTTGCCAAAAGTCTGGATTTTGAACCCAGACGGGCATAAAGAGCCACCTTGTACGAGCTGTCGTCATCCGGCAAATGCAGATACCAACGGGCATCTTCATCTCCAACACTGACTTCAAAAGACAAGCCTTGCTTGTCGCCGGAACGGGGATCCCTGATAACCCTTAAAAACAGATGCGAAAAATTGGCGCTAGCTCTTAATTCTTCAAAAAGATCGTCTTTTACATCCCAAAACACAAAGGCCCATTCCGGATCCCGGGCTATAACGTGAATAATTGTTTCGTTATACCGGCTGGCAATGTAGGGAGCTGCATCCAGCGATGCATCAATTTCATCCAGTTCAGAGCCTGAATACTTTTTTTCTATTATATGGGCGGCGTCATTTCCGGATACCTTGCGCTCTGCGCTGTCTTCCTCAAATGCTTCCAGCAGCGCCTCAACAACAAATATGCGCTCCAGGTTTACAGGGAGATCAAGCCCCATTTTGTCGGCAAGGGCGTATAGGGCATCCATCGATAATCCTTTAAGGCGTTCGACGTTCACAAGCTAATCATCCGGGAAATGCGGGCATTGTGTCAAGTAAGCTAATTATGCATTAAAATTTTATTGCTTTATTATCAGAGTCCGGCAGCTCGGGCTCAGCTCGGGCTCAGCTCGGGCTTAAAGATGCTTTGCAATATCGGCTTTTGGCCTGCGGCGCCTTTTGTTTCTTTTTGCGGCTTTGGGT
>JAKPMS010000014.1 GCA_029548805.1 Spirochaetota bacterium
CCTGCGGCGCCCTACCAATGTTCCGTAATAACTGGCAATCTCAGGCTGTACCGGCCCTTCAAAAACACGCCGCAGATAGTCCTCGTCATCGGCAGGCAGCACTATGTCATTGGTGGATACAGCGCAGAAGGATCTGTCGTCGCCAAAATCATAAGCCACTTTTACAGATCTGGCGCCTTTAAGGTACAGATATTTGAGCAACTCCTCGGCAACCCTCATAAGCTGGGCCGCATCAAATTTCATCTTTCCTCCAGGTCCTGGTCCATTCCAGCACAGGAAGCACAAGGCCCGCTGCCAGGCCTCCAGCAAACCCGTTATTGTAAAGGTTGAGGCCGCCATGAAGGCTGCCCACAACCTGCACAAGCACCAGGTGAAGCATTCCGCTTATGAATCCCGCCACTACACCATATTCTCCAGCGATTGGCGCCAGCGTACTGGAAAAAAGAATAGCCAGCTGGCTGCCGGGATTATCAAGCCCGTAGCGGCTTATCATGGCCATGAATGCAACACCAAGCATGGGCGGAAAAGTATTTCCCGGATGCTTGCCAAATGCCGAAAAACCAACGATGGTAAAAAGGCCTCCAAGCATTGGTCCGTTCCATGAAGCTCCTATAAGCAGCATTACACCGCATACTAAAAGCCCCATAATGCCCATATTTACAAGACTGGCGCCAAAACCGTACATACGTACAAAATCACTTGCCAGGCGGCCGGACGAAGACAACAGCTTCTTGTAGGAGCCAAGCCAATTCGGATCCAAAAACATGCCGCTTATTATCATGACTGTAAAAAATGCCGCTATAATTGGCAGTATTGGCAGTGCATCAATATCTGCCCAATGGAAACCGCCCTTTAGTTTAAGGTTGAAGGCATGCATTACAGAAAGAACAACAGTTCCAATAAAACCCGCAGCAAAGCCCATGTTGTACAGATTATAACCCCTGTGAAAATCCAGAGTACGCCTTGATATCGGAGACAATAGAAAACCTGCCAAAGCTCCGATAAATACCGCAGCAGCATAATTCCACGGCAATGGCAAGCCCAGCCCAAACGCGACTTCGCTGGACAAGGGAGCAAGGGCTGTACCAAACAGCGCAACTATTATGTTTTCTCCAAAAGGCCTTTTGCTTACAGCGGAATAAATATATGCGCCCAGAAAGCCGGGCCATATATTGGCCACGTTTTTCCCGAAAAGCGAAAAACCGGCAATAATAAAGACTGCGGCTATTGCTGTACCGCTTATGGATGCATAGCTTGCCTTTAACAAGCCCAGGGCAGCAAGAACACAAAGGGCCGCATTTAAAAAGGCGGGACCCAAACCGGCCAGGCTGGTATAATCGTTAATAAGGGTATCCGGGCTTATTATAATGGTTTTTAGTCCTTTTACCATGAACAAAAAATCCATGCGAGAAGCAGCCAGTCCGCAAATCAGCAGCAGCCAAAACAAAAAAACAAGGAAAATTTTGGCCCGCTTTGTATTACGCTCAAAATCCGGAGCTATTTCATAAGGGAATATACTCATCAAGCTTAATTTTTAGTTTAGAATTTTATGTTGGTCAAGAAAAAAAGACCCGGCAGTACAGGCTGCAGGGTCCATTAAGGCAAAATTCAAGCAGGGATCTATCAGTATGCCTTGCCATCACGGGGTTTCCGAGTCTTCCGCATAAGCTTGCGCCTCATGGCCTTTTCTTTGCGGTTGCGGATTGTGGAAGGCTTTTCAAAAAATTCACGTTTCTTCCATTCCCGGATAATGCCCTCTTTTTCGACCATGCGTTTGAAACGTTTTATGGCCTTTTCGAGCGGCTCATTATCGTCTATCAATATTTGGCTAATTAAAATCACCCCCTCTCGACAGTGTTATGTATTTTATGAATCCGTATAAAATTGTCAATAGCGGGAATGCGGCTTTTTCAAAAAACAGGCCATTTGCCCAGCATGGCTTCCGGGTCAACGGCTTGGCCGTTTATTCTCAATTCCCAGTGCAGATGGGGCCCTGTAGCAAGGCCCGTCATTCCGACCGTACCCAGTACAGCGCCCCTTTTAAGTATTTTGCCTGCTTCTGCATAAATATCAGCAAGATGCATGTATATTGTATAGGTTCCTGGAAGATGCTCCAGTATTACAGTTTTACCGGTCACTATCCTGTTCTCCGCCATTACAACCCTGCCCCTGCCTGCAGCGTATACAAGAGTGCCCGCTGGGCTGCCATAGTCAATTCCGTTATGATCGCTTACATCCGTTTTGCCATTGGAGTACAAATAGTGTCTTGTAAGGCCAAATTCCGTGGTTATTCTGTTGCTGTCCAAGGGACTTACAAAAGCACTGTCCAGGTAATCCGCCATCGGGTCCACTCGGCCCAAAAGTTCCTGATATCTTTTGGCCTGCTCCGTTTTTATTGGGTCAGGGTCTATCCTTAGGCTTGTAAGCTGGCTGTTAAGGTAAAGGTTTTCCTTTGAAAAAATCCTGTTTTTGACTTCAAAACTGCATTCTGCAATTTTGCTGCCGTCTGACGCCAAAACCACTGCCTTTGCAAGGCCCAATGGCGCCCTTACGGGAAAGGCAGCCAGAAAAACTGACGCTTTATTCATCCCTTTGGCAGCAGTATGGCTTCCTGCTATAAAACCTCCTCCATAAGGCTTTTGGGTCATTTCTACAGCGTAGTAAACAGGAGCAAGGCTTTTGTCAGAATATTCAATATGCAATGAAAAGCCCCCTATGTTTTCATTCTTGTAGTCATGGCTCAGTATAAAAAATCCCGGCTCGCCCCTTACAGCGCTGGAAGGAGGGCTTAAGCTTGTTCCAGCTGCGGCAAAAAAGCATGAAACGCTTAAAAAAAGTATTGCGAGCAGTCTTTGTTTCATGTAGACAGCATAGCCTTTTTGGCCCCTACCTGGATAGCATAAAAGCTACCTGTACTTTTTTTGCCCTGGCGGTCTATAATTTTTGCATGAACATAGCCCTGTCCGTTCGCCAAAAAGGCGCCAATATTTTTTTTGCCATACCCCTGTGGTACCGCTGCCTGTCCGCAATCATGTTTGCGGCAGTTCTGGCTGCCATCCTTGTGTCTGGCGGCACCGGTATTCCCGGGTGGATTATCCTTGCCGTTACGGCTTTTTCCTTTTTTTATGAAGAAAAGTGGTTATTCAATAAAAGCAGCGGAAAGTGCTCGGGGCGCATGGGCCTGTTTTTTCTTTATAAGGGCCCAGTATTTTCTGCCAAAGAAGTGAAAGAGCTTAGACTTGAACTTTTCAGAAAAGGCTATTTGAACCAAAGCGTCATGGTGGAGGACCATAAAATGCCTCCGGGCTCCCAGCTTCGCCTTATTCTGGATTTGAAAAACGGAGAAAGCTATTTGCTGGACTCTGTTCCCTTTAAAAAAAAGGAAGCTTTGGAAAACAACGCCAAAACCATAGCCGCATTTATGAATTTTGAACTCAAATGAGCACAATTTTCCCATTTAAAAGGCAGAAACAACCGCCATCCATCTTTTTCTTGACAAGCAAAAGCAAAATGATAATATATTTTACGCCATCTTGACCATTTCATGTGAATGAATATAAAGATGCATATAAACTAAGGAGGAATTGATGCTCATACTGTTGGCTGATGCTTTCAAGCCGGATTTGCCGGGCAGGCTTGAAGCTTTTGGAGAAGTAACCCAGGACATGGGCCGGGTGGGAGAAGCAGAAGTAATAATTGTGCGCTCCAAAACCAAGGTCGGTAAGGATATAATCGACAAAGCCCCCAAATTGAAGTTCATAATCAGGGGTGGAGTAGGAGTGGATACCATAGATGTACCCTATGCTGAAGCCAGGAGCATTAAGGTCAGCAACACTCCGGAAGCATCCAGCGTGGCCGTGGCAGAGCTGGCTTTTGCATTGATGATAGCCATGCCGTCTAACATCGCCCCTGCAGACGCATCCATGAAAGAGGGCAAGTGGCTTAAAAAGGAGCTGGAACGCACAGAGCTTATGGGCAAGACCCTGGGGCTTATAGGAATTGGCCGCATTGCCCAGGAATTGGCCAAAAGGGCGGCCGCCTTTGGCATGAAGGTCATTGCTGTGGCCAGAACCACCAAGTCCAGCCCGGTGGCAGAAATGGTAAGCATGGACAGACTGCTGGCGGAATCCGACTACATTTCCCTTCATACGCCGCTGACTGACGAAACTAGAGGCATGATAAACAGTTCCAGCATAGCCAAAATGAAAAAGGGCGTGCGTATAATAAACACCGGCCGCGGGCCCTCCATTGTGGAAGCCGATGTAGTGGCCGCCCTTAAGGATGGCAAAATTGCGGGCTACGCTGCGGACGTATTTGACAAGGAACCGCCGGAAGGCTCGGCACTGCTTGCTGCACCCAATGTTCTGCTGACTCCGCACCTGGGCGCATCAACAGAAGAAAATCTTGTACGCCTGGGTGACTGTATTGTTGACAGGGTCAAAGCATACGCTGGCAAATAAATCAAGGAGAAAGTCATGAAAAGAGTTATTAACTATAGTGCCGGGCCCGCCGGCATCCCGCTGGAAGTGCTGGAGCAGGCCAGGGACGAAATGCTGGACTGGAACAACACCGGCTGTTCTGTTATGGAAGTATCACACAGGGGCAAGGACTATGACGCGCTCCACATGGGCACCATGGACCTTTTCCGTGAAGTTGCCGGCCTTCCTGCAGACTACCATGTCCTTTTTACTACAGGCGGAGCGTCCATGCAGTTCCTTATGCTGCCCATGAACTATCTGGGAGAAGGCAAAGAGGCGGATTACATACTGACAGGCAACTGGGCCCAGGGTGCGGCAAAGGAAGCCAAGCGTTACGGCAAGATAAGCAACCCGGCCAACATGGAAGTGGAAGCCGGTTCCGGCAAGTTTGTGGCCATACCAAAGCAGGGCGAGCTGAAGCTCAACCCCAATGCGGAATATGTCCACTATACATCTAACAACACGGTGGAAGGCACCCAGTGGCACTACATACCAGACGTAAAAGGCAAACCTCTTTGCTGCGACATGTCCAGCGACATATTCAGCCGCCCGCTGGACTTTACAAAGTTCAGCCTGTTCTATGCGGGAGCCCAGAAAAACCTGGGCCCATCGGGGGTAACCGTTGTAGCGGTAAAGGATGAGTTCCTGGCCAAAGCCCATGACGGCTTGCCGGCAATGCTTGGCTACAAAAGCTACCAAGATAAGTTTTCCATGCACAATACCCCGCCATGCTTCTCTATATACATACTCAACCTGGTTTTGAACTGGATAAAGAAAAACGGCGGACTGGAAGCCATAGGCAAAATGAACGATAAAAAACAGAAACTGCTGTACGGTATGGTGGACAACTCAAAGGGTTATTACAAGGGACTTGCAAATACTGATTCACGGTCCTCTATGAACATAGACTTCAAACTGCCGACAGCGGAGCTGGATGATAAGTTTGTCAAGGATGCCAAAGCTGCAGGCATAGTGCAGACCAAGGGCTACAGAAGCATGGGTGGCATACGCCTTTCTGCATACAATGCGGTAACCATAAAAGACGTGGAGACAACGGTGCAGTTCATGCAGGACTTCATGGCCAAGAATCCTGCCTGACAGTCAGGTTTTTGTATTTTAGCCCTCCCCCTTTCGGGGGTCTCCCCCTTACGGGGGTCTCCCCCTTTCGGGGGTCTCCCCCTTTACTGGGCCTCCCCCGAAAGGGGCTTTTTTTGAACAACAGAGCAGCGCGCCAGGAGCCATAGAATGAAAATCAAAAAAAGCGAGCCCGAGCTTAGCAATATCGAGCTAAAGCGCATGATAGAAAAAACCATGATCCGCTTTGAAAACTGGCGCATAGAAGTGGAACGCAAACCCAACCCGATGATGGTACATTCGTTAAAAAACATAATGTCCATTGTAGAATCGCTTACCACCATGGCAGACAAAAAAGTGGAGTATTCCTACAAAGCCCTGATGGAACATATGGCAGAGCTTATGAGCCAAACAGCGGGGCTCAATATGGCAATAGTGCATGCGTTAAAAGAAGACGATAGCTTGGACTATGATGAGCTTAAAAAAATATCCGCCAGACTGTTCAAGCTTATTAACGCAGCGGCAGAACTGGCACGCCTTGTCCAAAGGGATTTTGGAAGCCAGGAACTGCAGACGGCAATAGAAGAAGAAGGATTTTTGCCGGAGCCGGTATAACTGCTCCCTCCACAAACAACATCCAGCGCTCAAATGAAAATGCCTACCCCGTTTTAAAAGCGCTCCTTTTAAAAAGCGGCGCTTTTAAAAAGCTATGCTTTTAAGAATCCTGTATACGGGGCCGGAGGAATAAAGGCTGGATTCATAAAGAGTACAGGCTATCACCCTGCCCGTGAGCGCTTTGATGTCCGGCAGCATAACGGCCTGGGGCTTGCCGGAATTTTTTCTTAAGAGGCTTACATGGGGCAAAAAAGGCCTAGCATCCACCGGCAGCAGCATTTTTATTCTGTCTGTAAGCTTTTTGTGTATTTCCGAGCACTCAGCCCTGCCTGTTCCCGGCTCTGTGGCAACAAGCCTTGACTGGCGCATGTTTGGCAATGCCAACAGGCTGGTAAAACTTACAGGAAACTCCCTGGTTTCGTTCAGAACATCCATGGCATCCATAATGAATTGTATGTCTTCTTCTTTGGCCGTTCCATTAAAATAAAGAGTAAGATGCATCTGATCGCTTTTTATGCTCCTGTAGCCCGCCAAACCAAGGCTTGTCGACAAGGCATTCAAAGCTTCTTCAAGGGCCTTGTCAAGATTGAGGGCAACAAAAACCCTGCTAGTTCTCATGACTGGCTCCAACAATCAGGCAAAAACGCATATCCTAAGTTTACACACATTATTGCAAAAAATCAAAAATAAATTTTGACAGATTTGAACATGTATAGTACGATTTTATTATTGAACATGTATAGGTCAAAATTTAACGATTTTATCCGCTGTTCAAAAACTTTTTTTCAAGGAGGTGTTATGGGAAGCAGAAAATGGGACCACCTGTTCATTTCTCCAAGTTACAGGCCACCCATTCTGGATTCTATTTATGACCACATGGGCAATCTGAAAACGGGCAGAACCCTTGGGCAGACTTATGCAAACAACGAACTGTTTCCGGAAGGAAACGTAAACTTCAGCCTGTCATGGTTCTACGAAATTCCGGCAGTAAACCCCATAGTCGGCGAGCATGTGCATGACAATGACGAACTCATCTTTTTTATGCCTTCATTCAACCACAAAGATGATGACGTAAATGCCGTTTGGGGAGAAGCCACTGTCTATATAGAAGGAGAACCGTACAAAGTAACAGACAATTGCTGCATTTATGTTCCCGGAGGCATACCCCACGGCCCGTTTGAATGGAACCGTATAGACAGACCGCATCTGTTTCTGACCGTAATGCTTGGAGCCGATTATATCCGCTATATAGACGGCATAAAATATCACCAGCGCAACGGGCAGTATGTAAAAGCAGACAAGTAATTCAAGATAATTTTAACGAGGAGGCGTTTTTTATGGCAACCATAGCCCAGGACCACGAGAAAGTATTAAGCCGTTTTGACTTGACAGCCATAGCGGTTGGCAACGTAATCGGCGGCGGCATAATGTCGGTAGTTGGCATAGCCATTGGCCTTACAGGCCGTTCTGTCGCCATTGCACTTCTGCTTTCTTCAGTCATGACTCTTATATCCATACTGCCCAAAGCCTTTGCTTCCGCAACAGTACGGATGAACGGAGGGGAATACACCCTTGCTGCCCTGCTCGGAGGCAAAGTGTTTGCAGGAATTTACATGGCTTTCTGGCTTACCAACTTTTTTGGAGCTTCGCTGTACTGTACATCCTTTGCCCATTATTTCAGCTCCTTTTCTGCCACAGCCAACCCTATTGTTGTGGCCATGGTGCTCCTGACCGTAATATTCCTGCTTAACCTGGTAGGTATCAAAGTTGCGGCAAATGCGCAGAACATAATGGTTGTAGTGCTTTTGGTGGCATTGTTCATATTTTCTTTCTTTGGCTTTAAGCATGTAAAGCCTGGCTTCTTTCAGCAGCCGGGATTCATGACAAACGGCTTTGCCGGAATCATGTATGCCGCAGCCCTTATGAACTTTGCATGCGGAGGAGCCGGACATATAGTCAGCTTTGGCCGCCAAAGCAAAAACCCCACAAGGGACATTCCTATATCCATACTGCTGGCATCCCTTGTAGTGGCTGTAATCTACCTGATGGTGTCAGTAGTGGCAGCAGGCGTGCTTCCCGTAGACGAAATCCAGGGACAGTCCCTTGCAAGGGTGGCTGCAGAAGTTCTTCCGGTTCCCCTTTACTGGTTCTTCATAGTTGGCGGTGCAATGATAGCACTGGTTACAAGCCTGAACGCCCTTATGGGCTGGCTTCCCCCGCCCGTAGTCCAGGCTTGCAATGACGGCTGGCTGCCCAAAAAGTTTGGAGCCATCAACAAGCGCTTCAATACCCCCCACTGGGTACTGCTTTTCATCTATATTATGGCTTCCATAATTTTGATTACCGGCTGGGATGTGGATGCCATAGCAACAGCAGGCACCTTCCTTGCCAATGCCGGCACCCTGATTGTGGTCATCACCCTTGTAAAACTGCCAAAGGCGCTTCCGGAATTGTGGGACAAATCCTTCTTCAAGGTTGACTTAAAAGTTTATTACTTTATCTGCTTTGCAGCCTTTGTGGTATGCATCGTGTTTGAATACTTCCTGTTCCTTATACTAAACCCTGCCCAGAAAATAGGCATGGTGGTATACACCATAATTGCCATTGCATGGGCATTTGGCATGAGCAAGCTGAAGGGCGGCAAACAGGTCAAAATAGAAATGAGTTACGAAGAGGCCTGATACCTTTAAAGGGCAAGTCAAAACCCGAGTTTTATAGCGCCGCGGCATTCCAAAAAATCCGCGGCGCCGGGCCAAAAAGGAGAAACAATTGTACAAAGGACCACCATGCCTGGGCATCAAGCCCGGCGATCCGAACGACAAAATAAAAGAAGCCGCTTTTGACTTTGTAAAACAGCTGGGATACATGTCTTTTGCCAGCACTGCTGTTGACGGCAGGACACCCACCAACCGCGGCCTGGAAGTACATTATCTTGATGACGAAAAAAACCTTTATGTAGGCGCATCCAGAGGCAAGCACTTTTATGACGAAATGGAGAAACTCCCCTTTTGCAGTGCAGTAGGCATAGATGTGGTATCGGTAAGGATAAGCGGATGGCTGGTAAAGGATGACAGGGAAAGCGTGCGCGAGCGTTACTGGCTTCAGAACCAGGGCACAAAAAAAATGTACCACAAGGACCTGTCCAATTTTCAGGTATACCGTTTTGAAAAGGGTGAAGGAGAAATTTTTCACGTATATGAAGCAGATGCCATAGCAAGGGCCAGATTCTCGTTTGGCGGAGAAAAGCCCCGTCCATGGAGCTATGAAATAAATGACAAATGCACAGGCTGCGGTATATGTGTTACAAACTGCATGATGGACACAATACACATGCACGGGGATGTTGCAAAGATTGACCATTACGGCTGCAACGAATGCGGCATATGCTATTTCTCCTGCCCGCATGGAGCAATAGACAAAAATGAATTTGTACTTGTATAGCAAAAGTCCGGAGGAAAAAGAAATGCATCCAAAATACCCGCATCTGTTCAGCCCTCTTAAAATAGGGCCCCTCACCATGCGCAACCGCATAGAGGCAGCCCCCATGGGTTTTTCGGACACTCATGAAAACGGATACTTCTGCAAGGAAAATGTGGCCATGTACAGGGCCTTTGCAAAGGGCGGAGCTGCAATCGTTACGGTTGGAGAAACCAACGTACATAAAAAAACAGGACAGGCCCACGACAGGACCACTCCGCTTGACAACAGGGATGTACTTCCTAGCCTTTTGGAGGTGTCGGATGCCATAAAGCAGCACGGGGCCATAGCATCCATAGAACTTATACATCCAGGCCACTGGGCCAACCCCAAGTATACCGCTGGCCCTACTATTTACAGCGCAAGTGCCGGAACCCATCAGCGCTACGGACAGGTATACGAGGCTGTGGAAATGGACGAGTCCGTAATAGAAGAAGTGGTAGAAGCCTTTGCCAAAGCTGCATACATGGGCAAGGTGGGCGGCTTTGACATGTGCATGATACATGGAGCCCATGGCTGGCTCATAAGCCAGTTCCTTTCTCCGTCTGAAAACAGGAGAACCGACCGCTTTGGCGGAAGCCTGGAAAACAGGGCACGGCTGCCTCTTATGATAATAGAGCGCATAAGGGACAGATGCGGAAAAGACTTTCCCATTGAGTTCCGCTTTTCTGGCAAAGTGGATTCGGACGGAGAAGAAGAAATACGGGAAAGCATAGAGTTTGCAAAAATGCTGGACGGCAAGGTGGACCTTATACATGTGTCCGTTTCCAGTTTTGCAAAAAAGGACACAGTACCCAGGATGTTCCCCACCATGTTCCTGCCCCATGCCTGCAATGCCGACATAGCCGAAGCCATCAAAAAGCATGTAAAGACTCCTGTAGTTACCGTGGGCCGCGTCGGCTACCCGGACGAAATGGAAAAGCTAATTGCAGAAGGCAAAGCGGATGTAATGGGCATGGTAAGGGGCCTGATGGCTGACCCGGAGCTGCCCAGAAAGGCAAAGGAAGGCCGCTGTGACGAAATAGTACCCTGCCTGCGCTGCAATGTATGCTTAAGCGAAACCTTTGTATCCCTGCTGCCCTATGCCAGCCGCGCCATGAAATGCGCAGTAAACCCGAGCTGCGGCAGGGAGTTCCAGGCAAAGCTGTGGGATGCCCCAAGGCGCGGATACAAGGTAATGATAGCCGGCGGAGGACCCGCGGGAATGCAGGCTGCCATAGCGGCAGCTGACAGGGGGCATGAGGTAATACTTTGCGAAAAAAGCTCCCGGCTGGGCGGAGCCCTGCTTACTGCGGACCATGTAAGCTTCAAATTTGACATGGCGCGCTTCCGTGAATCACTTATCAACAGGGTAAAAAACAGAAACATTAGGGTAATGCTGAATACTGCGCTTAGCGAGGAGCTTTGCAAGCTGCATAAACCAGATGTGCTTGTTGCAGCCCTTGGCGGAAGGCAAATCATACCCCGCATACCGGGAGTGGAGCTTCCGCATGTATTGTTAAGTGAGGACTTGGAACTCCACAAAAAGCTTAAAGGCAAAAGAGTGGTAATTATTGGCGGCGGCATGACCGGTTCTGAAGACGGACTTGAACTGGCCATGAAGGGTAAGGATGTAACTGTAATAGAAATGCTTGACTCCCTGGCCAGAGACGGGAATTTCAGGGGGCGGGAAGCCTTGATGCAGGAGATTGATCAACACCCCAACTTTAAAGCCATGCTTAAAACAAAAGCAGTAGAAATTAAGCAGGATGCTGTGGTCATAGAAGACGAAAAAGGCGTAAAAGGCCTTGTAGCGGCCGACACGGTAATAATTGCAGTTGGCAGGGCCCCTCTTAATTCCGAAGCAGAAGCCATGCGGAACTGGGCGCCTGAATTTTCTGTGGTTGGAGACTGCCTTAGAAGCGGCAAAGTTTTTGATGCTATAAGAGGCGGCTACAACGCAGGCATGAATATTTATTGAAGTTTGCCTATGGACAGCGCAATATCAAACTTGCGCTGTCCAGCCTGTTGACAAAAGTAAAAAATATACACAAGCTGTTGCCTAATAATTCTGACCCCTTTTATTTTCAATAAGGACAAGTTACCCGATGAACGGCGGAAGAGACGCAAGAATAATTGAATGTTCAAACGAGCTTTTTATAAGGCAAGGCTACAAGGCTACAACCATGCGCCAGCTGGCAGAAGCGGCAGAAACTAGCCTTGGGCTGTCCACCTACCATTTTAGGAGCAAGCGAAACATAGCCATATGTATAATGACCGAATACCTCAAGTACCTGAAAACAGCTTTGGCAAACTTGCACAATACCCAAAAATCGCCGTTGTCACATTCCGCAGCCATGGTAAGACTTTGCATGGAATTTTTTATGTCCCAGCCTTGCAAACAATTCTATCTAGAATGCCTGGAACTGGAAATTTACATGGAAAGCATAAAAAGCCTTGGAGTAGAAAGCTCTTCTTCCATAGCCAAGGCTTTCAAGCTGGACGTCAAACCGGACCTGCTGCTGCTTTTTGACAACTATGTACCGCCAAGCGTGGAAAGAATATTGATCATAGAAAAAAACAGGGGTTTATTTAAGGGCATTACATGGGATGAAATCCCGGATATAATTTTTGGCCTTACAATGGAAAGGTATATTGACAAGGCAAAAATTAAAAATGCATCCAAAAAAGGAAAGGAGATAGCCAGAAAGGTGCTTGAAACCATTCCTTCCGATATAACAAAAACGCTGTTTCTGGACAACAGCCCAAGTTGTATCAGTCAGGGCCCTGACGTACATTGAATTCTGGTTTCATGTCTTTGGCATAGTCGGACCTGAAGCAAAGCTCTGCCAAGAGTCCTTTGGGGAAGTACATTTTTTTGCTATTACACTGTAATTGCTTTTAGGCTATAATTTTAAAAAACACCAAGCTTCGGGAAAGAAATAAAAATGAACAATAGTTTTTTGGACAAAATCCAAGTTTTAAGCACGGAAGAAAAAATTGCCCTTGTTAGCGGAGACGGCTTTTGGCGCTCCAAGGCCATGCCAAAAGCTGGTATTCCGTCCATAATGATTACCGACGGACCCCATGGCTTGAGAAAAGAGCTGGAACGGGACAGTCACATAGGAGCCGGACAAAGTCATCCATCCACCTGCTTTCCTACAGCTGCAGCCATGGCATGTTCATGGAACAGAAAGCTGCTTTTTGAACTGGGAGAAGCCCTTGGAGAAGAATGCCTGGCAGAAGGAGTAGCCGTACTTTTGGGGCCTGGCATAAACATCAAGCGCAGCCCATTATGCGGCAGAAACTTTGAGTACTTTTCCGAGGACCCTTATTTGACTGGGCAGCTGGCCAGCGCCTTTGTAAAAGGTCTGCAGAGCAGGGGAATAGGGGCTAGTCTTAAGCACTTTGCTGCAAACAACCAGGAATCCTGGCGGCTTTTGACAGACTCTATAGTGGACCAAAGAACGCTAAAAGAAATATACCTGCCGGCCTTTGAAACTGTCGTAAAGGAAGCTTGCCCCGCCACTGTCATGTGTTCCTACAACAAGCTGAATGGAGTTTATGCGTCAGAGGACAGTTGGCTTCTTGATACAGTGCTAAGAAAAGAATGGGGCTATAAGGGACTTGTGGTTTCTGACTGGGGTGCTGTGAACGACAGGATAGCCGGCATAAAAGCCGGGATGGACCTGGAAATGCCCGGGAACAAAGGCGCCAATGACAACCTGCTTATGGCTGCCCTGGCAAACAGGGAGCTGGGCAAGTCAGAGCTGGACAAATGCGCTGCCAGGGTGGCAAGACTGGCTTTGTCAGCTCCGCAGTCAGCTCCGCAGTCAGCTATGCAGGAACAAACAAGCGCCTGCAAGCTGGAAGCCCATCACGCCATTGCAAAAAGGGCCGCGGAAGAATCCATTGTATTGTTAAAAAATGATAATAATTGCCTTCCGCTAAAGCCTTCATTAAAAGTGGCTGTAATAGGACCTTTTGCCAAGGAACCCCGCTACCAGGGGGCGGGCAGTTCTTTAGTAAATCCGACCAGGCTGGACAGGGCTTATGATTTTTTGGCACAGACCTGCGGGCAAGCCTTGCCCTATGCTGCCGGTTTTTTGCTTGATTCAGATTTGGCAGATGAGGCCTTGGAAGCAAAAGCTTTGGAACTGGCCATGGGATCCGATGTAAGCCTGGTTTTTGCGGGACTCCCCTCCATAAAAGAGGCGGAAGGCTTTGACAGGACGGACATGAAACTGCCATCTAACCAGGACAGACTTATAGCATTGCTTGGCGAGCAGGCAAAAAAGACCGGCAAAAAACTGGCTGTCATTTTATCCAACGGCAGTCCCGTAGAAATGCCATGGCTCGAAAAGGTGGACGCGCTGCTGGAAAGTTATCTGGCAGGCCAAGCCGGCGGATCAGCCCTGGCTGCCATCCTGTATGGAGAAATCTCGCCTTCCGGCAAACTGGCGGAGACCTTTCCTGTAAGCCTGGCGGACAATCCTTCCTATCCGTACTTTCCTGGAGACATTGAACAGAGCTTGTACAAGGAAGGCATTTTTGTGGGTTACCGTTATTATGACACGGCCAAAGTTGAACCGCTTTTTCCTTTTGGACACGGTCTTTCCTATACCCGTTTTGAGTACTCGGCTTTGGAACTGTCATCCAGCAAAATAAAAGCCGGAGAGCTGCTCAAGCTTGGCTGCATTGTAAAAAATACCGGACAGCTGGCAGGGGCCGAAGTGGTTCAGCTTTATGTGCATGACGAAGAAAGCAGCATGCCAAGGCCGGAGCAGGAGCTAAAAGGCTTTGAAAAGCTGTTTTTAAAGCCGGGTGAAGAAAAAAAACTGCAGTTTGAGCTGGATGCAAGGGCTTTTGCCTTTTATGAGCGCAGTGGCTGGAAGACAGAAACAGGCAACTTTGAAATACGCATAGGTGCTTCGTCCAGGGATATACGCCTTAAAGCCAAACTGTATATAGATGGAGACAGCATGGCAGAGCCTCCAGAAGAGTTGAAATCCTTGTTAGCCCCTTATTACAGTGCCAAAGTTGCCGGCCCATACAGGGTGCAAGACTCGGGCTTTGAGGCCCTGCTTGGCAGAAAGCTGCCGGAAAAGCAGGCCAGGCGGCCTTATAACCTCAATTCTGCAATATGCGAACTCAAGTCCAGTTTTGCCGGCCGTATAATAGTTGGCATAATTGAGCGGTTTTTTGTAAAAGTGCCAAAGCATGACAAGGCTTCTGCCCTGATGGTAATACGCTCTTTTGGAGAAATGCCTGTAAGAACGCTGGTCCTGATGGGAGAGGGCAAGCTTGGATGGAAACATGCCAGGTTCATCCTGAACTTGTGCAACAAAAGCCTTTTAAAGGGTAGTGCCATGCCAAGCGCAGCAACAAAGCAATAGACATAATTTGATGCAGGCAAGCTTCGGGGAACAGAAAAAAATACTCCGGCTTGTCAAACATGTATAGTTCCCCAAATCTTAGTGTCAGAGCCCGTTTTACAAAAATATTGGCATATATTGTATAGGCTTAAGCGGCTTCATACAATATATGGTATACAAAAGTGC
>JAKPMS010000021.1 GCA_029548805.1 Spirochaetota bacterium
GGAAAGTGTTAAGGCAGCTAGCCTGCCCGTTTATTGCGGGCAGGCTTTAAGGTCTTAAGAATTATTATCTAGCCATTCATCCATAATTACAAGCAAAAAAATTACCAGTCCAAAAGACGTCTTTGCCCTTGCAAGGAGCGAAGTTCGCTGGCATCCATGCTCATTTCTAAGGTACCCAGATACTTGCCGGAGTCATCAAATATGGGCTTGTAAGAAATATAAATGAACTTTCCGCCCAGCTCCAGCCAGAATTCAGCTTTGTCCTTTTCCTTGTTTCTGAATGATTCTATTATCTTTTTTACTGTTGCAACACTTTTGGGCGGATGGCAGTTTTCTACATCTCTGCCGATAATTCCAGGGCTGCGCGGAAAAATCCTGTGCGGAGAATCGGAATAGTATAAAACCTTGTTGTCGGCATCCACAAAGGATAGGTCGAATGGCAGGGAAACCAGGATACGGTTAAGATAATCCAGCGGAAGTTTTCCTACTGCCAGGTTTAGCAGCTCTGGCTGCAGGGCTTTGCCTCGGTTTTCTGGGCCGAGGCCGGGGCTTGCAGCAGCAATGGCAGCTTCAAAATGGCTGTACATGGAAGATTTCTGCCTGCCAACCAGCTCCGGGTCCCATTCCGCCCCAGGCTTAACCCAGGCAAAACCTATGGCATCTTCTCCCCTGCGTATTTCTGCCCATTCTTCTTCGCTAATGCGTTTTAGTGCGTTAGGAAAGAGTATTCTTTCTTCCATAAAAATCATGGTCCTGATTTTATGTGCCAGCTCTTTGGCCTGTTTTTTTGCCGGTTTGCTGTCGGATGCGGCAAGGCTTTCGTCCAAAACCTTAAAAGCGTTTCTTATTTCATCATGCTTGCCCCACATCACCTTGGATGGCCCGGTAAAACCCGTGCGCTCAAGATAGGGGAACAGTTGGTTTTCCTTGCGTTCATAATGCCTTATTATGGGCTTGAGCCTTTCGGCAGCCTCCTTGATGGAAGCAGCGCCTAACCAGGCTGCCCGGCCAAGAACCCGGCTCAACCTCTTGGCTTCCTTGTTTTCTGCCATAAAAGTATGTATGGGGTGACCCGGCATTTTGTCGGCCTTTATTCCCTTTTCCAGTCCGGCTTTAAACACATCCGCATGCACTTCGCACAAGCGCTGTACTTCTTCTACAGGGAGGCCTCCGTCAATCAGGGATTGCTCCATGGCAGCTACTTCTGCAGCGTCGGCTTCTTTAATAAGGTCATGAAACTCTTTTTTTACTTCGCTTGGGCTGGCTCCCTGGGCAAGCCTGTCTATGATGGATTTAAGCTGTTCAATTTTGGCTTTGTCTTCCTGCAGAAATTCGCTCATATTTTCCCTCCAAAGCAATAAAACAACACTAAACATGGTTATTTTGTTAAAATACAAGCAAAAAGGTACAGGAATACTATAATAAAGTCAACAAATTTCTAAACTTGTATTCAATTTTTATGCAAACCATACTTGGTTCCCCAAATCTTGTTGCAAATGCAGTTTTATAAAAAATACAACCAGGTATTGTATGGGCTTGTCCGGTGCCATACAAGATATAGGAGACCTCTAAAAACTTCAGTTTTGAGAGGTCTTCATTAAAAATTTTTCTTGCCACGTTTATAGCTTTTGTAGATAATGCATATTATGAACACAAACCCACTATTAACTGAATGGAATACCCAATACGGGCTTCCGCCTTTTGACAAGATCAAACCGGAGCATTACGAACAGGCTTTTGAAGAAGCCATGGCAGCCCAAAGGGCAGAAATAGAAGCCATTGCGGCAAATTCTTCTTTGCCAGATTTTGAAAACACCCTGGCTGCAATGGATTCCAGCGGAGAGCTTTTCTCATCTATAGCAGGAGTATTCTTCAATTTGTCAGCTAGCGAAACCAGCAAAGCCTTGCAGGAAGTGGAACGCCGGCTGATGCCAAAGATTGCTGCCCACCAGAATTTTATAAGCCTGCATGAGGGGCTGTTTGCCAGGGTAGAGTACTTGTACCAGAAAAGGGATGGGCTAAAGCTTAATGATGAACAGCTTTGTCTTTTAGACAGGCTAAGGCTGGATTTTGTAAGGAACGGAGCCCTGC
>JAKPMS010000029.1 GCA_029548805.1 Spirochaetota bacterium
ACAGCGACCTGTCTGTCGAGCTTAAAAGCCTTTTGATGGAGGACGGCAGAGATATTTTGGCCAAAAAGGTGTTTGCAAAAATTCCGGCTGGAAAAACAGAAACACTTAAAATACTGGTTGAATTGCCCGCCAATTTAAAAGAAGGACCGGTAAGCCTGCTGGTTGAACCCAGATTCGCGGACAACTTAAGGGTTAGTCCCGCAATATCCAGCATCAATTTTACCCTTAAGCAAAGCCTGTTTTCTTCAATATTGCAGCGCTCGGGTATCGTCGTTTTGTTCATCGCCCTTCTGGTTTTATTCCTGGCTTTGATTTTTGCGATTGTTTTTTATATAAGAAAAGTGGAGCAAAAATCCAAGGAACCTATACTTGGGGCTTTTGTGGATGCTTCTGCCGACGTGGCAGAAACCAGAAGCAAAAGTGCTTTTTCGCCTGGCCAAAATTTGCCGCTTATCACCCCAGCCGGGGCGACCGCCTCACGGGCGACCGCCTCAGGGGCGACCGCCTCAGGGGCGACAAGCCGAACCCGGATGAACAGCCAGGATGCGACATACAAAACCGGGCAAGATTTGGCTTACCATGCTTCAGCTCAAAAGCGGCAGGATTTAGCTGCTTCGGGTTTGGAACCTGGCAAAAGGGAACCGGCAGTCATGCAACAGAGGGCTTTGCGGGAGGCTGCCAAAACTGAAAAACAGGATGCTGCCAGTGCCCTTGCGGCATACCGTTCCTCAATGCATATACATGAGAGCCCTTTTGCAAAACCGGCCGAAGTTAAAGTAAACGCTGAACCCCGGAAGGCAATCAGCTATAGCCCGGTCATAAAAAGGGCTGCCTCTGTCAGGCTGGTGTTAAAAGCTGAATGGCAAAACCCCAATATCGGAAAACGCAATATCAAGACGCTTCATGCCGGCGGCAAAGCGACTGTAGGAGGCAAAAACAGCGACTTTTTGATATTTCTTTTTTACTTCCCTAGGGATATCGGCCATGTATACTTTGACGGGGACAGCCTGACCTTTGTACCTGCAAAAATGGAATTCTTTCCTGATTATGACGAAGCCATTCAGGATTGTCTTGACAGGCAAATTCGGGCTGTCAACCATAAAGGCAAGGAAGTACTGTTTTCTTTCGGGCTGTATGAAGCGCCTGAAGCAAAACTTAACAGACTTCTTGGCAGTATCAAATTTCCGGGATTCAAGGAAATTCCCCAGCCTGGTACCGCTCACGAGCAGGAAAAAGACCGGGACTAGGCTGCGGCTAGGATTCCAGCCGCAAAACAGCCCTGGCAGCCCTGTTTCTTACCGCTTCATTGTCATCGGAGCCAAGCATGCTTTTTAATACGGCAAGAAGGCTTTTTGCTTCGTTTCTTTCTGCCCATGCTATCGCACCAAGCCTTATGGAAAAATCCCTGTCCGCAAGCATTACTTCTATGAACTCCAGTGCGCTGCTTTCGTTTATCTGGCTTATCTGTATTGTGCATGCTGTATAAAAGCTTTTGTCCTTTTCAACAGCACTGCCCTTGTAAACAGGCAATGCTTTTTGCATGTATTCATCCCCGCCCTTCATCACAAGCGTTGCCATGGCCAAGGCCCTGTACTGAACTCCCTGCTTTTTGTCTTCCATAAAATTTGACAAGAAGTCCAGTGCATTCTTGCCGCCTATATCTCCGAGCGCTTTAATTGAGCTTTCCCGGACCAGCCTTTCAGGATCCCATGAAGCCTTGTATTCGAGATAGGATACGGCC
>JAKPMS010000042.1 GCA_029548805.1 Spirochaetota bacterium
CGGATCGGTCTTTGGATCTGAAGTTGAGAGCCTTGTTGTCTACCACATTTATAAAAAACTGGCTTGTAGCGCTGTGAGGATCGGATGTCCTGGCCATGGCTATGCTGCCGCGATTGTTGGCTATGCCGTTGTCGGCTTCGTTTTTGATGGGAGCCTTGTTGTCCTTGTCCACAAGGCCGGGGGTAAAGCCCCCTCCCTGAATCATAAAGCCTGGTATAACGCGATGAAAAATAGTTCCGTTGTAAAAACCTTCTTCTATGTAAGTAATGAAATTCTGTACAGTCAGGGGGCTTTTGTCTGCAAATAATTCCACCCTGAAGGTACCCGCGCTGGTTTTAAATGTTGCCACAGGATTTGACATAAAAATACTCCTTGTTAATTATACCCTAACGCAATTCTGCTGTTTAAGTCTATCCAAAAAGCCTGGCAAGGCCCGGCTGGGTGCGGACTTTACAGGAAGGCTTCCTAAACATACAATAAACACGCTAAGGAGGCATGGTCCATGACAAAAGTAATATCCCTTGGCGGCTCCATTGTTGCTCCAGAGCTGCCGGATGCCCCGTTCATCAGGGACTTTGCAGCCCTTGTCCGCGAATGGCTGGACAGCGATGATACAAGGCGCATCATACTGGTTGTTGGGGGGGGTGGCCCCGCCAGGGCTTGGCAAAGGGCATACAGGGAAGCCGTGCAGGACCCCGACCCTAATGCCCAGGACTGGATTGGCATTATGGCTACCAGGCTGAACGCACAGCTTGTAAAAAGCCTTTTTCTGGACCTATGCCCGCACGAGCTGGTTAGCGACCCCACCAGCATTTCTGTTTTTGGCGGCAGGGTTCTGGTAGCCGGGGGCTGGAAGCCAGGCTTTTCCACCGACTACGACTCGGTAATCCTGGCAGAACGTTTCCAGGCTGACGTCATTATAAACCTGTCCAACATAGCCAGGGTATATACAGCTGACCCCAAGACAGATCCGTCCGCAAAGCCCCTGGACAGAATTTCCTGGAAGGATTTCCGCCTAATGGTGGGGGACGAATGGCTGCCTGGCAAAAATGTTCCTTTTGACCCTATAGCTTCCAGGCGGGCAGAAGAGCTTGGCATGAAGGTAATATGCGCGGCGGGCAGGGATCTGGAAAACCTGAAAGCCATTTTGAATGAAAAAGCCTTTGCCGGCACTATCATAGGTATTTAGTCCTTAGGCACGCCAACTGGGGCTTTACATGTTTTCCGCATAATCTTTGAGCATTTTAATCTGCTGCTTGTACCTGTCGCTTAAAGCATGCTCGCCCAGCGCCGCAGACAGGCGTATAAGGCCGTCAAGACAGGATTCTGCTTCTTTTGCGCGGTTAATGGAAAGCCATACTCCAAAAGCCCGCCGTTTATAGTCCAGCGCAGGCCCCAACTCTCCATTGCGTTCGGACAGCCTGGAAAGGGCTTCCAGATCTGCCCAATGCCAGTGGAATTTTCCGCCTTTTTGTCGGAATCCAGCGCTTTTTTGGCCCAGGCCAAAGCCGTGTCCAAGTTGCCCCGTGCATTGTACAGAGAAGCCATGCTGTAGCAATTGGAGCCAAGTTCCGTCCAGCGATATGCCTTTTCGTTGCTTTGCGCAGCCTTTAAAATAAGGGCTTCAGCCTCGTCCAGCCTGCCCAAGGCTATGGCAGTTACTCCCTTGTTATGATATATCACTGCCAGCAATTCCTCGTTTCCCGGTTTTGATGCAACAGCTTTCTTGCTTGCAAGGCTTTCTGCTTCCAGAAACAGCGCTTCCGCTTCCTGGTAGCTGTTTTGCAAATAGCGCAGCTCTCCAAGATTGGACAGGCACAATGCAACAAGGCCTTCGTCACCAAGGTTCCTGGAGTCCAGCAGCGCGTCGGAAAATTCCCTTTCCGCGTCTGCCGGCCGGTTTATAGCCAGATACACCCTGCCTAAGGAATTGCGCGCTTTTATGCCCCCCGCTACATCATCCACGGACAAGGCGGAATCAATGGCCTCACCATAAAACTGCAGAGCAGAAGCATAGTTTCCTTCCTGCAAAAACTTGTCGGCCATGACGGAATATTCTGCAGCAACATTTTTGCTTGCAACTGCAGTTTTTGCGGTTTTGGGGAGGGATGAGCAGGAAGAAGCCAAAAATAGAATTGTTATAAAACTCAAACCAAACAAACTGCCTGCCCCGTTTTTCATTCAAAACTTCCTTCCCTCATGGAGCTTCTTAACGGCTCAAGATCCATGCGCTCCGGAATTCCGCCCCTGATAAGCGGATTGTTTTTTATGCCCTCAAGCACGTCTTGAGCCTTGGCAATGGCTGTTTTTGTCTCGTTTAAGAGGCTGGCCACCTTTGGCATTTCCGAGTTGAGGCTGCTTATGATGGATTGAAGGCTCTTTGAGCTTTTCTCCAGCTCTCCTATCATGCTGTTGACTTTCCTGTATAGGGCTTCGTCATCATCCAGAAACTTTTTTATGGAGCCCTTTGGATCCAGCAGTTTTGTTACCAGGCCTTTGGGGTCGCGCATGGATTCTGTAGTTTCATTCAGATTGCCGGCTATGCTTTTGAACTCGGAAATAAGGCCTGTTGTTTCCTCCAGCAGCTGCATCGCGTTTTCTCTTACATCAGAAACCAGCCCTTTGACATGCTCCATGGTATCGGGCAAGGCCGCAACGGCTGTACTGGCATCAACAACAATACTGCCCAGGGGGCCTGTACTCTGGCCTGCAATAACCCGGTTGACTTCTGTCAGGGTCCTGTTCAGGGTTACTACAGTCCTGCTTATGTTTTCCATCACTGGATTTATATTGCTCAACAAGCGGGTAATGGTATCATCCTTGAGAGGAATTTCCACAAGACCAAGTTCTACCAGCGTTTGGCCTTCTTCGGAATCCGCAAGCGGAATAAAGGCGCCTTCTTCCAGCAATTCGTCACCGCTGCCAGGATGGAAAAGCAGCTGGGTACCCAGGCCAATAGGAGAAACCGTCAACTCCAGAATCGAGTATGTCCGCACCTTGCTGTAAAAACTGTCATAAATATGGAACTGAGCATCCACAGTGTTGTTTTTGTTCAGGCTCAACTTGTCTATTTTGCCTATTACAAAGCCCTTTAGCATTATGTTGCTGCCCGGGCCTATGCCTGCAGCAGACTGAAACGATGTTACATACTTGTAATCTTTTGCAAACCATCTCTGCTTTGCCCCCAGCATGATGATAAGGACTGCAAAGGAAACAAAGGCCACAATTATGAAAAGCCCCACTATCTGGTCGGAATACCTTATTTTAAACTTCATGCTTCACTCCATCCGGAATTCCCGTGACCGTTGGCAATTTTTCCGGCTTTTTTCCTGCTACCCCTGGCCTTAAGCCTTGCAATGGAACCGTAAAGGGCTTCTTCCGCACTTTCCAACGTTTCATCATAAGTACCAAAAGTCATCATGGAACCGTTTTTAATTATTCCCAGCCTGTCGGCAAAACGGTATGCAAGCTCAGAGCTGTTGGCCATGATTATTACAGTCTTGTGTCTTGCATTAAAGTCTTCAAGAAAGGCAAACAGGCTGTCCACGGCATCCTCGTCCAGGCTGGAAGTGGGATCATCCATAAAAAGTATTTCCGGATCATGGATGACAGCCCTGGCAATTGACGCAATTTTTTGTTCTCCTATGGAAAGCTCTGCCGGTCTCAGAGCAAGGCTTTCTCTATAGCCTAGTTTTTTAAGCAAATCAGCGGCTTTTTGGGCCATAAGGCGGTCTCCCATCCATGGCTTGTGTATCCTTAATGGCATTATCACATTTCTAAGAATGCTGGTATCAGCCCACAAAGCCGCATCCTGAAAGGCAAAACCGCTTTTTGACCTGAACTCCAGCTCATCCTTCCTGCCAAGTGCGGACAGGTCTTTTCCCTGCCATAAAACATAGCCCGAATCAGCCGGCACAAGTCCTGCTGCCACTTTTAACAGGGTACTCTTGCCGGAGCCCGCCTGGCCCATCACCACGGAGCAAATGCCCTGCGGAAAACCCACGCTGGCGGAACTTAAAACTTCAAAACCGCCCGATGTCGCCTTTACTTCTTTAAGTTCGACAGCATACAATTCAGGCATATTGCACCAAAGTTATTATTACGTCACTTAATAAAAGAAATATGAAGCTTTGACCCACAGCCTTAATTCCGGCAACGGGTACTTCTGTGCTTGCGCGGTTTACTGCAAAGCCCTGGGCAGTGGAAACTACTGATACTATAATGCCAAACACAAAGGCCTTAAGAAGGCCTGACAGTACGTCTCCCGGGCTAAGTATGGAAAACAGGCCGCCAAGGTATTCGCTTATTGCAATAGGTTTTACAAGCTGAACCACCAAAAAGGAACCCAGCAGCCCGAACATGTTAAAGTATATGGTAAGCACCATCATGGATACCACTACTCCTATAAAACGCGGGACAACAAGATAGGATATTGGATTCAGGCCGACGGCAATATATGCTTCTATTTCATGCGCCACAACCATGGTTGCCAGCTGGGTAGCTATGGCTGTTCCGGAACGGGCTGTTATTACAAAAGCTGTAAGAAGCGGGCCCAGTTCGCGTGTAATAATTACTATAAGGATGGAATACATAAGCTGGCCCTGACCGAATTGGGGCAGCAGGTTGGAAGCTATCACTATTATGGCAGCCCCGATAGAAACCGCCATGATGGTACATATAAGCATAGCCTCGTAGCCGGTAAAAAGTATCTGCATTATGAGTACTTTGTACCCAACCTGGCTGCGGCTGAAAAAGCGGGCAGTTTCCTTAAGCACATTGTAAAAAAAGCCAAGGTTGTAAAGCGTTGAGGACAGTTTCTTTCTTAGCCCAGAACCAATGGCTTTAAGCATTACAGCCCCTTTTTGACCACAGCTTTGTCAGCAACAAGCTAATAAAGTATCGGATTGTATAAACATGTATTTTAATTCATCCCCAAGTTTAGTGTGTCCAGCTTTTGCTGTCCATTGTTTTGACAAGGAGGCTTTCCGGCAAAAATGCCAAATACCCCGGCTCTTCTCCATACAGCAACGGAATGTTTTCCAAAACCTGCCGGGGGCTGTGCAACAATATGCGCTCAAGAAGGCCCTGGGCTTTGTGCCTGGCTATTGTGCTGATTTTTTCATTTTTATTAATTTTGGCCCTCAGCCTGGCAGGCCAAGCCGGAGCAGCAAGCCCAAAAGGCAGCAGTTTTTTAAGCATGGCCCTGTAAAGCTCGTTAAGCATTGCAAAGCGCAGGTATTCCGGATCATCGCGGGATTGTTTTAGCGCTTCCAAAAGCTGGGGGTCCGATGAAAAGCGCTGCAATGCCGTTTCGCAGACTGCCCACAATGCAAAGGCAAGGTCTGACAAAGGCTGGGAGGCGGGGTTTTTTGCCGCTTTAAGCAGGCGATCATAAAAGTCGTTTGCAGGCTCATACTCCCAAGTCTTTATGCTGTGTTTAAAAAAAAGGGATGAAAAAAACAGGCTTAGGCAGGCTTCGCGCCCAAATTCGGAAATACCATGCCCAGGCCTGTTTTTAAAAACAAGCTTTTCTGTCTGGGCGGAATAAGCGGACAGAACAAAACCCTGTTCAGCTTGCTCCAGAAGCAAAATATCCACATAGCCATTGCTTTCTTTTACCAAGCCAAAGCTGTTCTGGCCAGCCGCCAGTGCATAAAGACCGCTTATTTTGTTCATGGCCCCTGTTTAAGAAAGCCGGAGGCGCTTAACACCATCCGGCTAACAAAAGTCAGAAATCCCAGTCGTCAGACGAGCCAAAAAAGTCGTCATCGCCAAGCCCCATTCCCGGCAGGCCGGCTCCGCCCTGGTTGCGCTGTTCGTACAGCTTTTCGGCATAGCGGAACAGAAACACCCGCCTTTCCAGGCCTGGCGCATCAGCTTTTACCTTTTTAAGAAAGTCGCCCGCAGACAAGCCCGGCTTTATAAGCCCTTTTTCCAGTGTTGTACCGGCAATAATGCCTTCAACTTCAAGAATACGGTAATATAGGCGTTCAAATATGAATAGAACCTTTCTGGTTTCAAGTATATCCTTCATTACGGCTTTTTTTTCGTTCAAAACAGCGGGGTCGTTTGAGTGGGGTACCAGGCCGACTGTGTCCTCCCTTATCCACTTGGCCAGAACTTCACTTTTTTGCAATGGGGCAAAAGCTTTGTCAAAACGGGCAAATTGTTCATTGTAACGCTTTTCATAATCGGCAAGGGCACGAAGCGCATTGCCCCTGAATGCCTCTATTTCGTCCGCAAACCAGCGTTTTTCAAACTGGGCTGCACTGGATATGGCAACGGGAATCACTTTTAGCTTTTGCCCAGCCTGCTTTTCTGCCGCCCTGCCGGCTGCTATATCAAGGCTGTCTGTTCCGTCATTGCAGCTGACTACCCCATCCGTACATATTACCAGGACAGACTCGTTTACAGTCATGGCCATGGTAAATTCTGTCCCTCTGACTCCCATGCTTATTGAATCGCTTTGAACCTGAAGGCTGGGGCTGCCGGCAATTTTGTTTAGCTTGGAGCCTATCTGGCCGGAAATGAGTTCAATGGTGGTTTTTGGGCTGGTAGCATCGGGGGCAAGCCTAATATATGCAACAGATTTGGATTTGATGGTAAGGCTGCCCCGCATCCCTGTACTTTTATCCAGGTTTATTATAACCAGGCCGTCATTGGCAGTTTTAATCATGTCATCCGGCAGAATTTCGTCCCCTATATTCAGCTCTCCCATGTTTCTGCCGGATCTTACAAAGGTGGCGCTGCCTTCCGCGTAATCCACAAAACCAAAAACAGGGCCGCTTGCAGCATAGGCTGCCGCCGCCAAGGCCGCAAAAAAGGCAATCCAAAATATACGTTTCATAAAGGCTCCTTGAATAAGTCCATCCCGCAACTTGATGACAAACAAGCATTATAAGCGAAGCAGATACCATAAAATAAATGTAACGCATTTTCTCAAAAACTCGACACTATCCTGCTGATTATTCATTGAACAATGACCAATGTTCAATGTTCAATGTCCGAATTTGCTTTTATGACATAAATACGCGAACCGTAGTCGGACAGAATGCGTATCCTGTCGTTGTGGCCTGTTCCGGAAAATTGCTGTATCAATACTATTCCCTGACCGGACAGAAGGTCGCCCCCGGCTGTATAGTTTTCCTGGGCCATCTCGTACATATAATGTGATGATATAAGGGTATGTGCTATTCCGTCGCCTCTTATTTTAAATGGCAGCACGTGGTTTACTAGATTCCCGAAGGCTTTTACGTTTATGTATTGCTTTCTGCCCCGGATTGAATAGTTTTTATCCGCTGCAAGACCGGGTACCGCAAGTACATCCTGCCCCCTGCCCGGCTTTGCCATGCCCTGAAACAGGCCGCTTATTGCACTTTCCTGGTCATCAGAAACTACAGTCCATATAATTTTGTCCTTGTCCTCTTTTGAACAGCTTCTGTAAAAACGCCCAAACTGCAATAGCTGCCTGTTGGCCTTGTAAAAGGCTATTTGCTCCTTTATGGCTTTTTTGTCAAAAGCGCTCAGCATGCCCAAATCCATCTCGTAGCCCAAAAGGCCAAAGGCAGCCACATTAAAGCGGGTTTCCAAAGGGGCAGCCCTGAGCGTCTGCATGTTGGGGCTGTCCGATACATGGGCACCTATGACACTGGGCGGATAGCCGTAAGAAGAACCGCCCTGTATGGACAAGCGTGCATAAGCGTCTGTTCCGTCGCTGGTCCATATCTGGGGCATGTATACAAGCATGCCAAGATCAAAGCGGTTGCCGCCGGAAGCACAGGATTCAAACAGGATGCTGGGGAAGCGTTTTGTAAGAACATCCATAACTTCATAAAGGCCAAGCATGTAACGGTGCGGCACTTCTCCCTGCCTGTCATGGGCCAGGCTTTCTGAATACGGGTCGGATATGTTGCGGTTCATGTCCCATTTTACATATTCAATATTGGCGGAAGAAAAAACCGCTGTCATGGCTTCTATGATATAATCCCTTACCTCCTTGCGGCACAGATCCAGTACAAACTGGTTGCGCCCGTATGCCGGCTTCCGGTCCGGGCAGGCAAGTATCCAGTCCGGATGGGCCCTGTACAGCTCGCTGTCCTCGTTTGCCATTTCCGGCTCAACCCATATCCCGAACTTTAGCCCCAATGCGTTTATTTTGGCAGCCAGGGCCCCCAGGCCTCCCGGCAGTTTCTTTTTGTTTACAGTCCAGTCGCCAAGGCCCTTTGTGTCGTCATTCCTTTGGCCAAACCATCCGTCGTCCAGCACAAAAAGCTCCACTCCCAGCTTTGCCGCCTCCTTTGCCATGGACAGGATTTTGGCCTTGTCAAAGTCAAAGAAGGTGGCTTCCCAGTTGTTGGCCAGGATGGGGCGTTCCTTTTTGACCCAGGCCTCCGGCACTACAAGCTCTTCTATAAAGCGGTGCATGGACTGGCTAAGCTTGTTAAAGCCGCCAGCGGAATAGGCTAGAAGGGCTTCCGGGCTGCCAAAGCTAGCTCCCGGTTCAAGCATCCATTCAAAACCGAAAGGATTGATACCCGTTAAAAGCCGTGTTTTGCCGTAAAAGGTTTTTTCTGCTATTTCTGCATGGTTGCCCGAATAAAAAAGGTTAAAGCCATAGCATACTCCGGAAAACTCGCCGCAGTCCGGGGCAGCCAGCATTACAAAAGGGTTGTGCCTGTTTGAGCTGTTGCCGGTTTTGGAATCGTTGGTATAAATACCGGGCAGTAAAAGGCGCTCATGCCTTTTTCTTTCAAAGGCCCAGGCACCGTCAAAAGTAACAAAGTTCCAGTCCCCGCAAAATAGGTCCAGCTGGCTGCTCATCAGCCTTTTTATTCTGACAGGCCTTTGTGAATGGTTATAAAGCCGCGCGGAGCGCGTAATGATATCGTAATCCGGATAGCAAGAGTAGTTTAATACAAGTTCCATGCCGTACAGCTCGTCCCTAAGGCTTAGCTCCAGGCTTTCGGCGTCGTTTTCAGAGCCCCGCGGACATGGCAGACCCTCCAGTCTTGTGCGCCCCGCATAAATTTTGTGTGAAGCATAAACAAAATTGCCGGTATTGCAGCCATCAGCAAATACAAGCTCTATGGCCGCTTCCCTGTAGTCCCCCCTGCCGTAGCCGGAATATTCAAGGCATTGGTCGTCAAGCCCTATGTTTTTGTATTTTTCTTCCGGATATACCATGCTGCTATAGGGCACATCGTTTTTTTGCCTTAGAACGGAATAGTCCTGCATGGGCCTGAGCAGTGATCCATAATACAAATGTTCGGGCTGCCCTGTTTCCAGAACGCCAATTATATAGCTGCTTGTTTTGCTGTTTATATGAAAAACAGGATAGCTGCCGTCGTCAATATGCAAAATACTGCCCATTGTATTTCTCCGTCCGCTTTTTTAAAGCCATTTCTGCTGCTCCGAAGCTTGTTGGCTCTTAAAACACTTGCAAAGAGCATTATACCACGGCTAAACAGTTCCGGGATGCCCATGTCCGCTTGTGATTTTTTTGCATAAACCGGTTTATAATATGGTATGAGTTTTTTGGCTGTCAGCAAAGCTGACATGAAAAAGCAGGGGCTGGCAGCGCTGGATTTTATAATTGTAAGCGCCGATGCCTATGTGGATCACCCTACTTTTGGTGTTGCCCTTGTGGGAAGATACCTGGAAAGCCTTGGCTATTCCGTGGGTGTAATTGCCCGCCCCGATCCGGCCATGGTTGATTGCTTCAGGCTGCTTGGCAGGCCAAAGCTGGCTTTTCTTGTAAGCGGCGGGGCCATGGACTCCATAGTTTGCAAGTATACAGCCAATTTAAGGCTGCGCAGTAAAGACGATTATGCCCCCGGAGGCGACCCGGCTTTGTGCCTTGGGCAGGACGGAAAAATAAAAACATTTTTTGGAAACGGCAAAAAGGCCAATGCCAGACCGGACAGGGCAGTAATAGCTTATACGGGGCGATGCAAAGAGGCTTACAAAGGCGTACCCGTAATTCTTGGCGGCATAGAAGCTTCGTTAAGAAGGATGTCCCATTACGACTATTTGAGCGACAGCATAAGAAAGCCCATTATTTTGGACTCCAAGGCAGACTTGCTGATATACGGCATGGCAGAACATGCATTAAAAGAAGCGGCTAAACGCCTGTCACAATTGTATAATGAAGAAGGAAGCAAAGCCCTGGGCGATGGATGGCCTTTTAACGCTGCAGTTTTGCGCTCCATCCCGGGAACTGTATGGAAAACAACCATAGAAACAGAATTACCTGAACATGCGCTCAGGCTGCCTCCTTACGAAGCAGTATCAGGCCCAGACAGCGCTTCTTTAAGGCTATTTGCCGCATCCTTTGCCACGCAGTACAGGAATACAGACCCTGCCACAGCTAAGCCCCTGGCCGAACAGGCAGGAAGCCAGTTTGCCGTACAAGAGCCTCCCGCAAAGCCTCTTTCCACGCAAGAAATGGACAGCCTTTATGCACTGCATTTTGAAAGAAGGCCCCATCCCGTGTATGACGCATTTGGCGGAGTGCCGGCTATAAAAGAAGTGGCTTTTTCACTTACGTCATCAAGGGGCTGCTTTGGCGCCTGTGCTTTTTGCGCCATCGTGTTTCATGAGGGGCGCATCATATCCAGCCGCTCCGTACATTCGCTTGTAAACGAGGCAAGGCTGCTTACGGCTTTGCCCGGTTTCAAAGGCTATATACACGACCTGGGGGGCCCCACCGCCAACTTCAGGCTGCCTGCATGCAAAAAGCAGGCCGGCGGCTCGTCCTGTGTAAACAGGCGCTGCCTGGCTCCGGAACCCTGTCCCGAGCTGGCAGCGGATCACAGGGACTATCTGGAAGCTTTGCGGGCTGTACGCTCGCTGCCGGGAGTAAAAAAACTGTTTGTGCGTTCCGGACTGCGCTTTGACTATGCCATGGCGGACAGGGACAAAACTTTTATAAAAGAACTGGCTGCAAGGCATGTATCGGGGCAGCTCAGGGTAGCCCCGGAGCATGTATCGGAAGCTGTCCTTAAACTTATGGGAAAACCCAAGCATCAGGTTTACGAGAATTTTGCACAACTCTGGGCAAAAACAAACAAGGAACTAGGGCTTAAGCAGTATCTTGTGCCCTATTTTATTTCTGCCCATCCGGGTGCAGGCCTTAAAGAAGCCATAGAACTGGCGGAATACCTGAGAGACAGTGCTTTTGTGCCGGACCAGGTCCAGGACTTTTATCCGGGCCCGGGAACCCTGGCTACGGCCATGTACAGAAGCGGGCTGGATCCTTTGACCATGGAAGAAGTATATGTTGCCAAAACTGCAAAGGAAAGAGCTTGCCAGCGGGCTTTGCTTCAGTATACAAAGCCGGAAAACCGCAGTCTGGTAAAAGAAGCCCTTAAAAAAGCCGGCAGAAGTGACCTGATAGGCCGGGGCCCAAAATGCCTTGTAAATTAGGCCTGACAAGCATAACCCGGTAACTTTGCCGCATTTGGCTGCTTTACTGTATATCGGGAAGCTCTAAAAACCCTATGTTTTTTAAGCTTCCCTTGCGTTTTCGACCGAAAACGCTATGTTTTTAAATGAAGACATCTTAAAACTGAAGTTTTTAGATGTCTCTTATTGAATTGTATTGACCAATATCCTTATTTTACTTTTATGCATTTAGGAGAGCCTGTGAAAAAACAGCTGAAATATATTGCATTTACTACTGCCATTTTACTTGTCATGGCTTCTTGTGTCGGCATATCCGGAAACAAGTACAGACCAGCCGGCGGAGCCATGGCTCTGCCGGGCGGAAATGTATATTCTTCCAGCGACCCGATGCCCCTTGCTCCGGAGCTCATCAAAAGTGTTTTGCCAAACGGCCTTACTTATTATGTGCGATATAACGGGAACCCGTCCGGCAGGGCTGTAATGTTTTTGCTTGTAAACAGCGGTTCCAGCAATGAGCGCGATGACCAGCTTGGATACGCCCATTTTGTGGAACATATGGCATTTAACGGCACAAAAAGCTTTCCGGAAAACGAACTTGTAAACTATCTCAGGTCCATAGGCATGGATTTTGGCGCTGAGATCAATGCCCACACCAGCAGGGAAGAAACCCTGTTCATATTGCAGATGCCATTGTCCGACCCAGCCTATTTTGATACGGGCTTAAAGGTACTTAAGGAATGGGCAGGCTCTGTCACTTTTGACCCTACAGAAGTGGAAAAGGAAAAAGGCGTCATACTGGAAGAAATGCGGCTGGGGCTTGGCCCGGACGGAGATGCCAGGGTTAGGGAAACAGCCGGCCTTCTGGCAGGCTCTGCCCACGAAAAAAGGGAGCCCATAGGTACAGTGGAATCTGTACAGAATGCCAGTGCAGAAAAGCTTAAGGCATTTTATGACGAGCATTACCGCCCCGACCGCATGGCTGTTATAGTTGTAGGAGACATAAACCCTGAAAAGGTTGCCAAAAAAATAGAAAAAGAGTTTGCCGGCCTTCCATGGGACGGCAGCATACATAGCCGCCCGTATTTTCCTGTTGAACCCACAAAAGATATGGGTTTTATAGCCAGCTTTGACCCCGGCTTTGAGCGCTCAATAATCAATTACAGGAAAATAGTACCCTATGAACCGGAAGTCGCAATTGGGGACTACGAAAGACTGTTAAAGCTACGCTTTGCATCGGAAGCCATCAGGCTAAGGCTGGACAATCTTGGCAGAAGCGGAGAAATGCCATGGCGGGAAGCCTATTTTGATGATGATTACTTTTTTGGCAGCACCAGACTGTACAGCTTTATCCTGACTGCTGCCAGCGGCCAGGAACTGGCTGCTTTTGCAAGGCTGTCCGAAGAAGTGGAACGCATCAGGAGATATGGTTTTACCGAAAGCGAGTTTAAAAGGATAATAGACCTGTACAGGCGCTGGCTGGCCACGCTTAGTGTGGAAAATGACGATCTTAAAAGCATTAGCTTTGCGGAGGAATATGTAAGAAACTATCGTTATGGCGAGCCAGTTCCCGGAGTTGTAAACGAAAGCATTTATATAAGAAAAACCCTGGACAACATGAGTCTTGCAGAATTGAACAAAATGGCCGGCCTGATTTTGGCAGCGGATGAAGGTTTTGTAAGCGTAAGGGCAAAAACCGGAGACAATAATGCGCAAATCACCGAAGAAGTCTTTGAAGAGCTGTTGCGGGCTGCAAGAAAGACCGAACTATCAGCCTTGCCAGACAATACGGACCAGGCTGGATTGTTTGACAGAATGCCGGAGGCGGGCAGCCTTGTAAGGGAAGAAAAACTCAATGACGGTATTACTGAACTCATACTGTCCAACGGTGCAAGGGTTTTGTTAAAACCGACCAATTACGACAAAGGTGCTGTCAGTTTTGGAGCCTGGTCCCCTGGCGGTTACTACAGCCTGCCTGTAGAGGATCAGACAACACTCAACTTTGCCCCAATCCTGCTGGGCAGCTCCGGTCTGGGCAGCATGAGCGCCATAAGGCTGGAAGAAGAAACGGCTCCTATCCAGGCTTCTGTGCAATGGGGCATAGGGGAAAGCGGAGACTATATTGTAGGAAAAAGTGCAAGCAAGGACCTTAACTCCCTTCTGCGCCTTGTTTACCTTAGCTCGGCAGAACCCGGCAGGGATGCCAGGGCCTTTAATGCAACAAAGGACCGCCTGGCTGACCAGCTTGGAGATGTAATAAAAGATCCGCAATACCGCTTTGAAAAGGCATGGAGCATGGATTTGTACGGGGATAATCCCAGAAATACGCCTGTAAGCCCTGGCAGCATAAAAAATATAGACTTTGACAAAACAAGAGAACTGGTTATTGGCAGGCTGGCCAGCCCGGCCGATTTCACCTATGCGCTTGTAGGCGATTTCGAGCTGGAAACAGCCAAACAGCTGATATTAAAGCATATCGGCGCCATTCCCGAACCGGATACAAAGAAATCCGGCAATATCATCTATCCCTTGTTTCCAAGGAGCGGAGGAGGGCGGGTAGACTATCCCTATTCCAGGGAACAACGGGCAAGCGTAAGGCTGCTTTGGGCCGGCAATGCAAAATGGTCCCCGGACAGAGAAGCAGCCCTGGAAAACTTTGCCCAGGCCTTTAACAATCGCCTTTTGGATGCGCTAAGAGAGGACCTTGGCGGAACCTATGTCGTATCCGTAAAATCCAGCTTTTCCAAAATCCCGCTGGAACAGTATTCTTTGCTGGTGCAATTTGACTGTGATCCGGCAAGGGTGGATGAGCTTATTGCAGAAGTAAGATCAGAGGCAGCCATAGCCGCTTCCCAAGGAATGGATCCCAAATATGCCGCGCAGGTGGCTGTTGCTGCTGACAGGGCTTTTAGGGGCCAAAGCAAAACCAATGATTTTTGGGTAAACCGCATGCTTAATGCCGTATCCAACAAATTGGACCTGGACATATTGGGCAGAGCCAAAACTGCTGCCGAGCAGTCCAGCCCAAAACTCTTTTCGGCAATAGCCGGGGAATTTCTTACGGAAGACAATTGCTTTATTTACACCATGATCCCCGAATAAAATTACAAAATGGGTATGGTCCCAAAAAAGAACGACAATATGACAATTAAAACCAGGGCCGGCAAAAAGTCGCCGGTCCTGATCTTTTTAAGATTCAAAAGATTTATACCCACCATCATTACAAGAGCCCCGCCTGCTGCGGACAGCTCGTTCAGCATTACATCGTTTACAAAGGGCTTTACCCAGACAGCCAAAAGAGTAAGCGCCCCCTGGTACAAAAGTACCGACAATGCGGAAAAGCCTACACCTATACCCATGGTGCTAGCAAACATGATGGACATTACCCCGTCCATTACGCTTTTTGTAAGCAAAAGACTGTAATCTCCTTCTGCCCCGGCCTTGAAGCAGCCCAAAATGGTCATGGCACCCACACAGAAAAGAACAGAAGCATTCAAAAAACCGTATGCAAAGCTGCTGTTGGCATCGCTTATATCATCATTCTTTACAAATCGCTTTTTGATAAACTCTCCAAGGTTTTTGATGGCGGCTTCTATGCCAATGGCGGAGCCCATAAGCCCGCCAAACAGAAGGCTTATTACAAAGGCAAGAATATGCTCTGTTTTTATGGCCATGCTTATGCCTATTACCAGAGAAATAACCCCTGTTGCATCGAACGCAATTTCGCTTGCGCGTTTTGACAAGCCCTTTTTGGCCAAAAGACCCAAGGCAGTTCCAACAATGATGGCTACGGAATTGATTATTGTTGCAATCATTAAACACTCCGATGATGATACAGAGGCAAGAAAAGCTTGACCTCTTGCCCTGCATTATATAGTATGAAGCTAGGAAAGGTGGCCGGAATATTGGAAGCCGAACACAGACCTGTAATTTACTGTGCCAACTGTATTCATTGCAAGCTGGTACACAGCCCAGCCGGTTCCGGATCCTATTATTTAAGGGTTCGTTGTGATGCCGGCAAGTGGCAAAAACGCAGCGGAGAAGAAAAGCTTTACAAATACTGCACAGTAACCAAGCGCCGCCTGCCTGAATGTGACAGCTATGAAGATATGGGAGATGATCCGGACTTCCTTAAGGATCTTAAAATGACCCTGCCCGTTGCCGACGAGCTTTATAAATTTGAATCAAATTGAATTAAAAAAAAGTTTTGATTTTTTCCGGCTATTGCTAAAATGACCCGGTATACCGTGTTTTAATCCGGAGGCTCCTGTGCTTTGCTCGTTCACGGCTCTTGACGAGTACTTTGACGCGGGAAAAGCCCCGCTAAAGTTTCAGTATTTTAACGGCGAACTCATAGAACTGGCTTCTGTAACAGAAGACCTTGAATACCCGTCCTTGCCATACGCCGACGCTGTACTGAACAAAAACAACAGCCGTATTTTGTATCAATGCCTCAATGGCTCTTCTTTCCCTGGCCACAGGCAACTCGGCCTCCTCTATTCGCCGGAAAAAAGGTTTTTTGACGGAAAAAACGGAGTATATGAAAGCCTTAGGCAAACGGACCTGGAGCCGCTATCCGCTCCGCCCGAGCTGCTTGTATTTGAGTCGGCAGTTCTGTGTGCCCGCTATGCTTATACAGCCAAGGCAGAAAACTATGGCATAAATATGGACAGCTTGTCCGCAGACTACCAAAGGGACCTCCTTGAACTTATACTCAGCTCGGCCCACCCGGAAAAAGGCTTTGAGTTTTTGTTGAAATGCGGTTTTCTTGAACGCTTCTGGCCGGAATTGGCCGAACTTGCTTCTGTTGTGCATACCAAGGACTACCACCCGGAAGGGGACGCCTGGCGGCACACCATGGAAACTTTCAGCTATCGCAAAAACAGGGATATCCGCCTTTCCATTGGACTTCTGCTCCATGACATTGGCAAAGCGGCTGCCCTGCCTTCCGGAAACAGGCGTTTTGACCGGCATTCCGAGCTGGGAGAAAAGGCAGCCCGCAAGTTTTTGGGCCGCTTGGCCTATTCCGGAAAAGAAATTGACGATATAGCCTTTCTGGTACGCTATCATATGCTGCCCGCGGCCCTGCCCAGGATAGCGCCATCCAATATTTCTCACATTCTTTTTAATCCGCTTTTTCCGGAGCTTTTGGAGCTGTACCGTTGCGACGAACTTTCCACTTACAGGGGACCGGATGCCTATTATGAAGCCTGTGCCGCATACAAAACATTTTTAAAGCATTCCAAAAACCCATACAGGAACATGAACGGAAAAACCCGCGGAGCGTACAGCACATATGAAGCCGGGAGTTTGTAACAGGCTATGGGCATCTGGCAAGAAATAAGTGAAGCATTAAAGGCTTCGGCGGAAGACAAAAATGAAGCGCGGCTGCTTTTATCCGAAAGCAGGCAAGGCTTGCCGCTGAACAGAACCCAAAGCTCCATGCTAAAGCTTCCGGATGCGCTAATTGCTTCGTATTTTGCCCAGCTTGAAGAAGAAGCAAAGCCGGAAAAAAGGCTTGCCAAAGAGCCGGACTCATCATGGATGCTGGAAGCCGGTTTTTGCTGGCTTAATATCAGGGCCAGCGCCCATGACAACAGGGCCGGAAGCTTTTTGCAAGCAGCAAAGCTGCTGCCTGCCATCAGCTCCAATGCAATACTTCTGGCTCCTTTTCATCCTGTGGAGTTTGAACTGTGTTACGCTCCTCTGGACATGCACAGTGCTGATCCCGGCTTTTCGGAAGCGGCGCTGGCTAGCCAGGGCATCAGCCTGGCCGAACAGCTTAGGGCTTTTGTAAGCGCCTGCTGGCTTTTGGGCAAGGCTGTGGGTTACGAACTTTTATTCTATGCATCCCAGTTTTCCAGAATTGCCATGGAAAGACCCCGCCTGTTCCGCTGGGTGTTATTAGACAAGGACAGAAAGCTTTTGGCCATGGCAGACCCCGACCACCCTTACAGCACTAAGAACAGGTTGAGGGATGCAGAAGCAGTGGCTGTTCTTGTGTCTGCTGTAAAGGACGATTACGGCATTGGCAGTTTTTTAAGCAACGAGTCAGACTCCCCAGAACAGGCCGCAAAAAGGGACAAGGCGTATTACTCGGCCATAAAATTGTGCATTGATGAGGGTTTGTGGCCCGTTCCGGCTCATGCAAGAAACGGAGTAGGCATACCGTCCTTTTTGCGCTACGACGGCCCCGGAGAATTTCCTGTTTTTTCATACCTGGACAAGTTTGGCAATGACCTTGGCGGAGAAGCGTACAGCGTTGTAACTCCTTTTGCCTTTTACGACGAAATGCCCGTCAATATGCAGCCTTCTGCCAACCTTCCGCTCAACCAGGAAGCAGTAGAGTATTATTGTGAAGTTTTTCCGTACTGGAGAGACAATTTCGGCTTTGATTTTATGCGCATGAATGCAGTAGACAGCCTTTTTTCCGAATTGCTTGACGAAAACGGCCTTATCCCGTCTTCTGACAGGCCTACAGCCAAATTACTGTCCAAAGCCATAAAAATTGCAAAGCAGGGCAACCCCGGTGTCGGCATAATTGCCTCCCGAAAAGGGGCTGAATACAGGGACTACGGCAAACTGGGTTTTGACCTTGTCATGGGCAACGAGTCGCTAAGAAGAATTGATGCTGTTCTGGTCAGAGACTGTTTTGCAATATATGACGAGCTGAATACGGAATCCGGAAACCCTGCTTCTGCCGGCAAAAAAAGTTCGGCCTGCTTTGCTGTAGACGTACCGGAAGCATCGTCTCCAAGGTTATGGGGTTCTCCCATGATAAAAGTGATGGGGACCAAGCGCATGCATTTGCGTCATGCCTTTGCGCATTTTATATCCGTTGGCCGGGCCAAAAGGCCGTTATTTGAAACCATGGGTTTTCAGGACGGCTCGTCTGGGCTTTATGAAGCAGGCCTTTCTGTCCGCGGCCTGGACTGGGCAGATGATGCCATGTTTGCGCAGGGTTATACGCTAATAGAAAAGCTGCATGCCCGGTTCAGGAACCTTTTTGCTTCCGGCAGAATAACAAAGCGTCATGTGGAAGCCGAATATGCATGGTGGATGGTCAAGTCGGAGGACGAACCCGGAATTGTTGTAATTGCCGCCTCGCTTGAGACAGCGGAAGGCCGCGCTCCCGGCAACATTTCCATCCAACTGGATCCAGGCAGCTATGAAGGCACAGTCCACAGGATTCCTTCACTGTCATCACTTGTTTGCATAAAAGACCAGCTGTCCGTCCATCTGGATTTTCTGGATATACTCCTGATAGAACTTAAACCCGTGGCAAGCTGACTTTATTTTGCATACCTCTTTTTTATGTATATTTGCTTGCCGGTATCGGTTGAGCTGGAGCGTTCTTCTACATCGAACCAGCTGCTGGCTTTAATAAGTTCGGCCAGTTTGCGGTAACCGTAATTTCGGGGGTCAAAGTCGGGCTGCCTTTTGGCAACATATTGGCCCACAAGCCCAAGATAGGCCCAGCCGCTCTCGTCTGCAGAATCTTCCGCGGCATCCCAAAGAAGCGCCTGCAGCTTGTTGTCGCCTTTAAGGTCCTGCCCCGGCAGTTTGCGTTTTGGTCCATCCTTTGACAGGCTTTCTTCTTCTACAGTCCCGCGCAAAATTTCTGTGTAAATGAACTTGTCGCAGGCGGACAAAAAGGGTTTAGGGGTTTTTTGCTCTCCAAAGCCAAGAACCAGCTTGCCTGCCTCACGCAGCCTGGCAGCCAGGCGGGTAAAGTCCGAGTCGCTGGATACTATACAAAAGCCGTCCAGCTTTTCTGTATACAAAAGATCCATGGCATCTATAATCATGGCACTGTCTGTTGCATTTTTGCCAAAGGTATAGGAAAACTGCTGGATAGGCTGAATGGCGTATTCCAGCAATTTGCTTTTCCATTGGCTTAACTTGGTGGTGGTCCAGTCTCCGTATATGCGCTTGACACTGCTTATGCCGTATTTGGCAACTTCTGCCAAAAGGCCCTCCGCAATTCCGGGCTGGGTATTGTCCGCATCTATCAGAACGGCAAGCTTTTGCTGGCCGCCTTCAAAGTCGTTATGGGTTCTCATCAAAACACTCCGTGATTTTATGTTATATTCTATAGCCATTATAATGCCCGGCAAGAGCTTAGTCCCTTTTATTTGTAAAAATTCGCAGTTTATGCCTCTTTTAAAGCTTTGGCTTAAGGCCTTGGCAGCAAAAGCAGCGATATGGGCAGATGATCCGAGTAACCGCTGGCTGCTTTTGTTATCCAGCGCAGGGGGGTTCCGTCTGCGCTTAACAAAAAGCCGGGCGCTTCACAGCAAAATTGGCTAAAGCTCCAATCACAGGCATCATCGTTTACAATTGCAGGAGATAAAAGCAGATGATCTATGCGTTCATCCTTGCCGTTATAGCGGTAACTGTAACCATCCGAATCAAACCAGGGTTCGTAAAAAACAAGCGGCTTGCAGGCGCCGCCCATGTCTTCCATATTACCAGAAACAAGCAGCCACGGCCCCGGACCGGCTTCCGGCAGCATAAGTGCTGTTGGATAAGCCCCTTCCACCCTGTCATACTCATCGGGGTTTTCGTTAAAGTCTCCGGCTATGACAAGGGCAAGATGCGGGTTTTGTGCAATGCGCCTTTCTGCCATGGCTTTTATAAAAGCTGCAGCCCTCCTGCGCTCTTCTTCTGTCTGGGCATCTCCTCCAAGTTTGCTTTTTAGATGCACCGCCATAACTACCAGGCTTCTGTCCCTGTCACCCAGCTCTGCTTCCAGCACAAAACGGGGTACGGATGATGGGCCGTCTTCCGGCGGCCTTATCCTGTGCGCATTAAATGCCTTTACCGGCAGCCTAGCAAGAATGCCGCAGGACAAAATGGCATCTTCATGCGGAGAAACAAGAACATGGGGATAGCCGCCCAGTTCTTCTGCCAGGTCGGAAAGAACCCTTTTGTTCTCGGCTTCCTGAACCACAAGAACATCGGGTTGACGGCCTAGAGAAGCCGACAATACCGCAGATGCAAGCGACTTTATGCGCAGCTTGTAAAGAGCCTCATTCCACAAGCCCGAAGAAACAACAAAATCTTCATATTCTCCGCCATGATCCACCGGGTCAAACAGGGTTTGCAGATTGTAGCTCATTATGCGTATGGCAGCAGTTTGTGCTTCTTTTCCGCAGCCTGTACAAGCGCTGACAGAAAGGCATATTAAAAATATGGCACGAAGCGGGAACGCTTTCATTGCGGCTCCTTCCAAAAACATATATTGGAAGAAGGACGCATAAAAAAGTCATGCTGCTTGCAGCAGATGGGCCCTTATTTGCCGCTTTGCAAAAGCTTTCAGATTCCCAGTTCGTCCCTTGCAGCTACTATTTTGGATACAAGGCCGTATTCCAGAGCGTCTTCTGCTCCCATCCAGTAGTCCCTGTCTGTATCCTTTATAACACGCTCTAGCGGCTGCCCGGTTTCTGCAGATATAAGCTTGTTGAGCCTGTCCCTGGTTTTTTCCAGCTCCCTTGCATGAATTTCTATGTCTGTAGCTACTCCGCGCAGCCCAGAAAGCGGCTGGTGAATCAGGTAATGAGAATTGGGCAGGGCTATACGCCTTTCCTTTGGCGCAGCCAGAAGAATCAAAGCCCCGGCGCTGGCCACAAGCCCCATGCCTATGGTCCATACCTCCGGCCGCACAAACCTGAGCATGTCAAAAATGGCATAGCCCGCATCCACATCTCCGCCGGGGGAGTCTATCATAAGTTTTATCGGATCGGAGCTTTTTGCTTCCAACAACAACAGCTGTCTGATTACGCGCTCCGCAAGATCCTTGTTCACCTGCCCGGAAAGCAGAATTGTTCTGGTTTCCAGGAACTTCTCCATAAGCATGTCCGGGTTTTTTGGGCTTTTTTCGTCCTCGTCGTCATCATCATCCAGCTTTGTTTTTACCTGGCTATAAATATTCACAAGTTTCTCCTTGCTTGTCATGAGTTTGCTTCTTCTGCTCGTATAAATATATCCAAAATGCATGCTTTAGGCTATGCCGGACAAAAAAATGTTGCTTTCCAAAAGCATAGCGGCCAAAAAGCGCAGGCCGATATAGCCATAATTTGGTTGCGGTTTTTATGCAAAGCCTTTATACTTTGCTGAGCAAACTGATATTTCAGCGATTTTGCTTTGTACAAAAAGCCGGATATTCAAATTAAGGACCTGTATCCAGGAGGTTTTGTGATCAAGTATCTCAAGTTGGACGACAGCAAATGCATAGGCTGCATGGCCTGTGTAGCAGCCTGTTCTAAAGCATATGCAAAAGAAGACAATCCCGGCAAAGCCAGAATCCAGGTTTTACGGCTGGGCTCCGGCAGCTTTCGCCTTGTTGCCTGCGACCAGGAGTGCCGCCTCTGCGTAGCCGAATGCCCGGTGGAGGCCATAAGCATAAACAGGCAGGGCGTGGTCATGGTAGACCAAAAGCGCTGCGTGGGCTGCCTGGCCTGCGTAGCTGTTTGCCCAAGCGGCTCCATGCGCTATTACCCTTTGGAAAGCACGGTGTTCAAATGTGTTGCATGCGGAATATGCACAAAAGTATGCCCAAGCGACGCTCTGGAAATTGCGGAAAAAGAAGAAAGCAAGGCGTCCCGCTTTCCTTTTGAAGTGCTGGAAGCATTAAAAGCCAAAGGAACACAGCAATGAACAGGGAATACACTCTAAAAGACATGAAACTACTGTCAGAAAAAGCTTTTGACATAAAAGCTATCAGGCACGGCTATGCCATGCGCACCATGCATATAGATGCTGGCAGCCTGGAAGTGACAGAAAAGGCCGTATCACAAGAGATGAAGGAAAAGCTCACTGGCGGCAAGGGTTTTGGCCTGCGCCTGTTATGGAACGCTACCAAGGCCGAAACCCGCTGGGATGACCCGGAAAACGAAATAGTAATAGCCATGGGCCCAGTATGCGGCAATACCAATTACCCCGGATCCGGCAAAAGCCTTGTTGTAAGCCTTTCTCCCATGACGGGCATACCCATAGACTCCAATGTAGGCGGCTATTTTGGACCATATCTCAAGTTTGGCGGCTGGGACGCATTGGAGCTGCAGGGCAAGGCAAATAAGGACTTGATTATTTGCATAGACAATGTGCTTGGCAAAGTTTGCTTTTATGAAGCCCCGGATGGCATCCCAAGGGATACCCACATATTGTCCGACATACTTACAAGGGCTTTTGCAGGCAATGAGGAAGCACCATCTGCGGACCCTGATAAGCTGCAGGCCATATCTGTAGTCTCTGCAGGCAGGGGAGCGGAGCATTCCCCCATGGGAGTGCTAAACTTCAGCCTGTACGACAGAAGAAGAAAAGGCATAAGGGTAAAACAGGCAGGGCGCGGCGGAATAGGCTCGGTTCTGCGCAACAAGCATATTCTGGCTGTAGTATGCCGCTATGAAGGCGTCAAACAAAACAAAAACGATGCCGCCGACCCGGCTGCCGTACAGCGCCTGGGACTCAAGCTGCACCGGGAAATAATACAAAATGACGACATGCAATGCAAAATGCGGCGCCAGGGCACAGCCCATCTTATGGAAGTGATGAACGACTACGACCTTTTGCCCACCAAAAACCACAAGTTCGGGCAGGACCCAAGGGGCAACGAAATTGCTAGCTGGGTATGGGAAAAGCTGTTCAGCCAGAACCTGCCGGACGGCTGCTGGTACGGCTGCACCCTTGCATGCGCCCATGCTGTTGACGGTTTTGAACTCAAAACCGGCCCTTACAAAGGGCAAAGGGTATGCGTAGACGGCCCGGAATACGAGTCCGCAGCAGGTCTTGGCTCCAACCTTTACGTGTTTGACCCGGAAGGCATACTGGAACTCAACTTTTACTGTGATACTTACGGCATAGACACCATAAGCTTTGGAACCATGTGCGGCTTCCTTATGGAATGCCGGGAACTCGGCATACTGGACAAGGCCAGAACCGACGGCATAGAACTGGAATGGGGCAATTGGCAGGCTGCAGCCCAAATCCTGCACGACATGGCGGACGGCAAGCGTTTTGGAGTGCTGGCAGGTAAAGGCGTCCGCTTTCTTGCAGAGTACTTTGCCAAAGAATACGGAGCGGACCCTTCATTAATGAAGGACATAGCCATGCATGGCAAAGGCCTTGAGCAAAGCGAATACATATCCAAAGAATCCCTGGCCCAGCAGGGAGGCTATTATTTGACCAACAAAGGCCCCCAACACGACGAAGCCTGGCTCATATTTATGGACATGGTTAACAACAAGATCCCGAGTTTTGAAGACAAAGCGGAAGCCCTGCACTACTTTCCGATGTTCCGCACTTGGTTCGGGCTGCAGGGGCTTTGCAAGCTGCCTTGGAACGACATAGAACCCGCTGACAACGGAAAATGGCCGGAATCCAACAAGGTTCCGGATCATGTGTTCAACTATATTGACCTGTACAAGGCAGTTACCGGAGAAAAGCTGGACTGGGACGGCCTTATAAGGCAGTCCGAACGGGTATACAACTTCCAGCGGCTGTTCAATATAAGGCAAGGCAAAGGGCACAGAAAGGATGACTATCCCCCTTACCGGGCCATGGGACCGGTACTGGAAGACGAGTATCTGGCAAGGGAAGAACGCTATGACAAGCAAATGCTTGACAAAATGGGAGTTGACCCAAAAGGCAAAAGTGTCCAGGAAAAAATTCGCATTACCCGGGAATACCGCTTTGCCCAGTATGAATTGCTTGTAGACGCGGTTTTCAAGCGCCGCGGCTGGAGCAAAAACGGAACACCCACTCCTGAGCATTTAAAAGAAATTGGAATGGACATGCCGGAACTGCTGGCGCTTGTCAAGTTAAGGGAACAGCAATAGACTGATTAGCTATGAACCTGCTTGCCCACGCCCTTATTGCATACCACAGCCTGCCTGACTTTTTAGGCCAGGCTGTTACCGGAGCCCTTATGGCTGACTACTTTAAGGGCCAGGATTTGGCTGATTACCCAGAAGGCATAAGGGTGGGCATATTGCAGCACAAGGCCGTGGACGCATTTACGGATTCGCATCCGGAATTTGTAAAAGTCCGCAGTCTTATAGCCAATTCCGGAGCTGCACGACTATGTTCCGGCATACTGGCAGATATTTTTTTTGATCATATACTGGCTTCCCGCTGGGACAAATACGGAAGGCCTTATTGCCTGCATAGCCTTTATGCTTTCAGCCGCACAATATACAAAAAACTGGAAAGCTCTAAGGATTACCACAGCCCCAGATTTGCCATAGCCTGCCAATTCATAACAAGCCAGTCATGGCTTGAAAAATACGCCAGCATAGACGGCATAAAAGATACGCTTAAGGGTGTTCAGTCTAGAATGAGCGGCAATGTGGATTTGGTTTCAAGTGTCAAACTACTTGACAGTCTGGGCGCTGAAATAGAAAAAGTCTTTTCCGTTTTTTGGCCGGAATTACTGGCTTTTTCCAGAAACTGGGCAAGCCAGCTTGATGGGCAATAGTTCAGCCTCCCCCCACCGCCGGGAACAGCGCCAGCACATCGGCTTCTTTCAATTGCTCATCCCGGCCGACAGAGCGGCCGTTTATCATAATAACAGCCACTTCGTTTGCCGGAATATTAAGGTCCCGCATAATGCTTGCCGGGCTGGCTTGTCCGCCAACCTGCATTTCCATCATTTTTTGTCCGTATTCCCTGAGCGTTGCAAAAAGCTTGACCGTTATCTTCATGAATCTGTTGCGGCATCCTTTTTCTGAATTTTGAAGTTGGCCGGGTTGTCCTGGTTTTTGCCGTAAAAACCAAGAGCAATGCGGTAGGGCCCTGGGCAGCCTGGCGGCAAAAAAGCCACCCTGTCGCCTTTTTTGATCATAAAATCAAGCCCTTCCACAAAACCGTTTACAAAAATTACTTCTATGTCTTCCCGTTCTATTCCTAGAAGCTTGGCCAAATCGCCGCCGCTTATGGAGTTATCCATTTCCAGAAAATATGGCATGGTACCAAACTTTTTTTTGATAAAAGAGTCCAGTTTAAGAAATCCGCGTATTTCAATCCTGCCATTTTCCTGCATGGAAAAACTCCTTATAAACAGCTATAAAAACAAGCGGAGCCGCCGCTTTGCGGCGGCTCCGGCAAAAACAATTTAGAAATTCATTACTTCGTCAATCTCTTCCGGGCTAAAGTCCCAAACCACATTATGCGGTGCAATGGCTTCGTATTCCATAAACTCCGGCAAGCGGTCGTGGGCATTGGTAAAGCCGGCCTTCTTGTTAAAGTCCCTCTCTGCCTTAAGCACGGAAGCGCCAAGCGCATCCACATCTTTTGATGTAAGGTTTATGCCATACTGGGCATTAATCATGTCTACAAGTGCCTGATACCCGCCGGGGTTGTCTGCAATGCCAAAGTATACAAATAAGCACATACCTGTGCTGTCTACTGCTGCTGTACCAATCTGCATGGCCCTGGAATATTCAATCTGGCCCTTTTTATCCAAAGGATCCAGGTTGGCGCCAATTTTAAGAATGTTACCGGAAATGCAATAGCCTGCTGTATGGTCTGCGCCCATGGGGGTTGTGGCATAGGTTAGGCCAATACCCTTTATGGCCCTTGGGTCGTAGGCCGGGATAGCCTGGTTCTTTACCACAGGCACCCTGTAAAGTCCGCATAGCTGACCCACAATGCCTGCTCCGCCGGCTATTATTCTGGCTAGCGGCGTGGGTTTGGCCATGTCTTTAACAAGCTGCAGAACTGCCTTGCCGTCGCCCCAGGGTATAAGGCCGCCTTCCATGGCTACAGCAACTGCAACAGCCACTTCTATGCTGTCCACACCCATATCATCCATAGCCCTGTCTATATACGCAATGTCGTCAAGGCTTTCTATGCCTGCATCGGCACCCAAGCCCCAGATGGTTTCGTATTCAAAACCGCTGGTAATGTATTTGCCCTGCTTGTCCGCATACCACTGCGAGCAGCGGATTATGCAGCCCCTGTGGCAGCCATGGGATACCTTGCCGTCGCCTCCGCGCTCCGTAATGGTAGCATTCATGGTTTCGCCGGATATATTGTCGTTATGCTTAATGCGGCCGGATGTAAAGTTGTTGGCAGGAAGGCCGCCGGCTTCGTTTATTATGTTTACAAGCACGTCTGTGCCGTAAGCTGCAAGCCCCTGGCCGGCCACCGGGTGGTCCATCAGGGCCTTTGCAAACACTTTGGATGCTGCACTAAAAGCTTCAGGCTTTGCTATTGGCACTTTATCGGCGCCTGTTTCGTCAATTATAATGGCTTTTACTTTTTTTGATCCCATAACTGCACCAAGGCCGCCCCGCCCGGCGCTTCTTATATTGCCTTCCGGATCTTTAAAAGAAATATTGGCAGAAGGCAGCCTGTATTCTCCCGCTGGTCCAGCAATGGCAATACCCACATGTTCTCCGTACTTTTTGCCAAGCAGGCGAATGGCTTCATAATTGCCGCAGCCTCCCAGTATTTCTGCAGGGGCTTTGTCAATACTTACTTCGTTCAAGCCAATTTTTATTACGTAGAACTGGTTATCTTTGGGCATGCCTTCTATAATAACAGCCTTGATTCCCATTTTTGCAAGCATTTGGGAAGAAGATCCGCCGGTATTGCACTCCTTAATACCGCCGGTAAGCGGGCTTTTAGCGCCTACAGACAGCCTTCCGGAGTTGGGAGCATTGGTGCCGCTTAAAAGGCCGGGAGCAAAAATGAGTTTGTTGTTTTTTCCAAGGGGATGGCAAGTGGGTTTTACTTCGTAATTGACAAAGTTGGATGTAAGCGCACGGCCGCCAAGGCCAACGTACTTCTCAGGTACTTTTCCAATGTCCGCTTTAAGACTGGTCATGTCTATACGGATAAACTTGTGCATTATGAGACCCTCCATTTGTAATATAGATTTTGCAGCATAAAAGCTGCAGCTTCAGGACCTGCCTGAAATACCTATCCTTTCCAAATGGCGGGAGGCTGTACAGTTTCCCGTACAACCCATTGGTTGACCTTCCTGACATCTCATAACTATGGACGTTTTAGACCAATCAACTCGGATAGCCGACTCAAATACTAGCGCATGAGCTTTGGCCTTTTATAAAGCCATAAAGCTGAACATGCTGTAGTTCTGTACCAGCAAATTTAAAACAACTATTTTTTCCGGAGCAGGCTCCTTTCTTTGAAGTTATGGGCAATTGCCAGTTTCAGATTAACATGCTTTTAAAAATTTTGCAAAATCTAATTTGCAAATTACATGGCAAAGGCTTATTTTTCATACAAACCAAGAGTTTTGCCAACCGGCATTGTAAAAATTATTCCGGCATTGGGCTCATGTATATTCAGCTTGTCGGATATGGACTTGATAATGGCTTCCGATTTATCTGTTTTGGCAAGTATCAGCACAATCACCTTTTCCGGCTCTATTTCTATATTGAACAAGACGGCTTTTTCCTGGGTACCGGAACCTCTGCCATGTATAACAGTTCCTCCGGTGGAACCGCCGGCTTCTGCCGCGTCAAGAATATCATCCTGAAAATCCTTGTCGGCTATTACAAATATGGATTCATACTTCATTTTGCCTCCCCCGAACATGCCTTTAGAGGCAAGCTTGATGTCACCTTTGTCATAATACCTGTTTAGCGGAATGGAAAACGCAATACCTTTATGGGCTTTGTCCATTTCAAATTCGTTTTTTACCAAAGTAAAAACATCTTCTTCGCGGCCTTTGTCCAGTATGCTTACAAAAATTTCTTTTCTTGTTTCAATAATGCCAAACATGTTCAGCCAGTGCTTTCTTACACTGCCTTTTCCAAGAATTATTGTTTCTCCAATGCATGGAAAGTTTGCGCTAAGTTTTAAAATTTTGCTGCCTTGTCCAAAGTTGTGTATGGAACAAAAAAGGACAAGCCCGTTCTCAGGCTTCAGCATCATTCAGCCTCCTTCGGGACCTGATTTTAAAAATCATACCCAAAATTTGAATAGCCACCAGAGGAGCCATGGCCACCATGGCTATAACCCCAAAACCGTCTACCAGCACATTGGCGCCAGGTATGGCAACAGCAGCCCCCTGGGCAAAAGCCAAAACAAAGGTGGCAGTCATGGGACCGGATGCAACACCCCCCGCGTCGTAGGCTATGCCAACAAAAATGGGTGGTACATGGTAGGACAGAAAAGCCGCAAAGGCAAAGCCAGGCAGCAAAAAGTGCCACAGCTTTAACGCCGGTATCATTATTCTGAGCATGGAAAAGCAAATGGCAAAGGCTATTCCTATGGATAAAGTTATCAGAATAAGCTTTCTTTTAATATGACCGGCGGTCACTTCCTCAACCTGTATGGTAAGCACATATACGGCCGGTTCTGCAAGAACAACCACTGTGCCTATAAAAAATCCTACAAAAGGCAACAGCCAAACAAAATTTCTTCCTATTTTTTCGCCTATTACCCTTCCGGCTTCCATAAAACCGGCA
>JAKPMS010000052.1 GCA_029548805.1 Spirochaetota bacterium
GCGCTGCGTCGCAAACCTTCACACTCATAAAAAGGTTTACGGGTTCGTTTTGCTTCATTTGCATAAAGCTTAAACTAATTGTGGCATTTGTTCTTCTTTTGTTTCTTTGGTAACCCTTTAAGACCCTGTCGGGCCAAAAAAAGTTCCCCTTATCCTGCTTCCCCTATCCCTAATTTCTGTCCTAGATCGCTGCCCGGGTCTATTATGCAATATGCATGCCAAAACCCTGCTTTTTATAAACTGTCAAATTCTTTTTGACAGCGGCGCACTTTATAGCGCCTTTCTTTGCTGCTTGTCAAGTGCTGTTTTGCTTATTTTTAAAAAAAACTTTTTAAAAATATCCCCAGCCCGGGCTGCCTTGCCCGCTGGCTTATATGCAGCGAGCGAGAACTTACATTAAAGCTTCGCTCTTTGTCAAGGGCTTACACATGGAAAGTAAAAAAAACCGATATTCTGTTTGTTTTAATAATCAAGAACAAGTTTTTAGTGACTATCTATTGTACCCGCAATATCTCAGTATATTAATAATAAATTACGAGTCCCGTGTCAAGCGATATTTTAAAATAATTATGACAAGCCGGCAAGGCCCGGGCTTGTTTGCAAACAGCTTTTCAGGGAATAATCCAGAAAATGTCGGAATCTCCATAACGGCGCAAATTACAGGCTTCTTCCAGCTGTTCCGGCTTAATATAAGCGTTTCCGGCCAAATCTGCAACAGTTCTGGCCAAGCGCAAAACAGAATGAACAGCCCTAGAAGAAAAGCCCTCCTCTTCTGCCCTTTTTATCAAAAAACCTTTTGATTCAGCGTCAAGCCCGCAAAAAACATCTATGTCCGCGGCCGGCAAGTGCCCGTTAAGCTTGTATGTTTTTCCGGCATATCTGGTTGCCTGGACAACCCTGGCCTTGCTTACCCGCTTTTTTATCAAGCCACTGCCCTCTCCCTTGCCTTCTGTTATAAGGGATGGGTTTACAGCTTTAACTGGCATCCTTATGTCTATCCTGTCCAGCAAAGGCCCGCCTAGCCGCTTCCAATAACGCCGTATCTCGTCCTGTGAACAAAGGCAAACGGCTGTGGATCTGCCAAGATTGCCGCAAGGGCAGGGGTTGCATGACAAAATCAGGGTAAAGCTGGAAGGATAGCTTGCTATTCTGTCTGCCCTGGCTATTGTAATGCGGCCCTCTTCCAATGGCTCCCTAAGGGCTTGCAGTACATCCGTCCTGAATTCTGCCGCTTCGTCCAGAAAAAGGATGCCGGAATGCGCCAGGCTTATCTCTCCGGGCTTTCTATGCTTGCCTCCGCCCACCATGCCTTCTGCCGACGCGCCATGATGCGGCATTCTGAAAGGCGGTCTTATCATAAGCCCGCTCTTTTCCGGCAGCAATCCCGCCAAAGAGTGCAGTTTTGTAGCAGTAAGCGATTCGTCAAAGTCCAGGTTTGGCAATAGGCTTTTCATTCTTCTGGCAGCCATGGTTTTGCCAGAGCCTGGCGGGCCAAAAAGCAGCATATGATGCCCACCGGCTGCGCTCAGTTCCATGGCTCTTCGTAATTCGGGCTGGCCCCTTATGTCCTCCATGTCCGGTTCTTCAGCGGCGTCTATACTTGAATTGATGGGAAAACCGGAATTGGGGCTGCCTGCAAAATCCGTTACGAATGGCCGGCTTGCCCTGTCCGGCTCCAGCAAAAAGCTTGACATAATTCCGCTCAGGCCTTGCAGGCTGTCTATGGGGCTTACGTCGGGTCCGGCTAATACCCTGGCTTCTTCCAGATTGGCTCTTGGCATTATAAAATGCCTTATCCCGGCTTTTATGCCTTCTGCCACTGCTGGCAGCACTGCATTTATTGCCCTTACCTTTCCTGACAGTTCCAGTTCGCCCAAGCTCATAATTGTTGAAGCGACGTACGGCAGCTGCCCGGAAGCCAGGAGTATGGCCATGGCTATGGCCAGGTCAAAAGAAGCTCCGCCCTTTTTAAGGCCGGCGGGAGCCAGGCTAATAAGCAGCCTATCCGAAGGAAATTCAAACCCGGAGTTGCGTATAGCCGCCCTTACCCTGTCCCTGGCCTCTTTAACGGCTCCATCAGGCAGGCCTACTATATCAACACTGGGTATTCCCCTTCTAATATCCACTTCAACGCTTACAAGCTCGCCTTCAAAGCCTATAGGTTCAAATGCAACAACAGCCATCCTTCCTCCATATAATAAGAGGACCTCTAAAACTTCAGTTTTTAGAGGTCTACCATTATGTAAGTGTAAATCCTGTAAGGATTTACAAAGGGCACCTCGAAAAATTAAACTAGTTTTTAGAGGTGCCCATAAATAATACGGAGGCAAAGGCCGTTTTGCTTGCAGTATGCCAAACAGGCTGCTTGATTATTCGGGGACCGACCGGCCGCTAGCGGCCAGGCTTATGCGTGCCATATATAGTTCCCCAAATCTTATTGTAAAAGGCAGTTTTACAAAAAACACTACCAGATATTGTATAGCCTTGCATAGCAAACCACAACATATAGTAGTAATAACGGGTTACAATAAGATTTGGGGAACTACTCTTACCCTATAGACGGGTTTTTCTTTTAGCCGGTCTGCGTCTTTTTAGGATCATGGCAATAAAAGCTGCCGAGAAAAAAGCCCATGGCAGGTTGGGCAATACAAAAGACAATATGCTTGCATATAATTCGTTATCTGACGGTTCGGGCAAAAAACCAAACTGCAATAAAAGGTCATACATAATATCGCCGTAAGCAGCTATAACGCCTATGACCAAAAGCATCCAGGCAGCATCCCTGACTCTTGCCCATACCACTATTGCAAGAAAAGTGGAAACCGCAATAAACAAAAAGCGCAGCGCCAGGGCAGCAAGCTGTATGTTCATTGCCTTGCTCCTTCAAGCCCCAAGCTGCCTGTTTTTGCGTAGAACGCATATAAAAAACGCCTGATTTTTTTTGTACTGGTTTTTTCAAATTCATCTTCCCGCACAATAAAATCTACAATTTTCATATGCGATGGCAGAGTTTTGTTTACAGCCCGAATTTCTTCTTTTATACAAGCGGAAGCAAAGTTTAGCCTGTCCTTAGAAGCTGTTTCCTGTTCTATCCTGTCCCAATCCGGATAGCAAACAGCTATGACCTGTTCGCCGGCTTTGCCTCCATTGACATAGCGTCCGAGCACAAGAATTTCCTTTATATAAACGGAACCTTCAAACCTGGATTCTATTTCTTCCGGATATACGTTTTTTCCGCCTTCTGTGACTATAAGGTTTTTGGATCTGCCGGTTATGTAAACAAAACCGCGTTTGTCCATATAACCCAAGTCTCCCGTTCTAAGCCAGCCGTCTTGGCTGAATATTGCTTCGTTCTCTGCCTCAGCATCCATATAGCCAAGCATCATGGACGGGCTTTTTACCTGAATTTCTCCAACCCCGTCCGAGCCGCTGTCCGCTATTCTTACAAGGGTTTTTTTTACCGGCAAACCTACAGAATGGTTGTCCTTGTATTCGGGCAGGTTTACAGAAATAAGGGGGCCATTTTCGCTCATCCCGTAGCCTTGTACCAGGTTCAGTCCAAGAATCTCGAAGAATTGCGCTGTGTCCCAGGACAGGGGGCCTCCTCCTGCCACTCCAAGCCTTATACTGGCTATGCCCGCTTTTATCCGCAAAAACTTGAGCAGCATGGCTCCGGCCCGTATTCCAAAGCTGTTTGTAATAAAAGCGGAAGCACTGAACATGGTTTTTACAAATACTGCTTTTATGCCCTTGAGCTTGTCCATTTCTGTTCTTATGCCCTGTTTTATTTTGTCAAACAGCAGGGGCACGCCTATAAGTACAGTTACGCCCGATTCCTTTATATGCTTTACCACAAGGCTGGGAACGATTTTTTCTGTAAAGGTTATGGATCCGCCGGCAGTGATGGGTGCTAAAAAGTTGCAGGTTGACGCATAGGTATGATGAAGGGGCAAAACTGCAATAAACCTGTCGCTGGGGCTAACATTGAGTGCCTGAATGGATGCATTTATATTGGCTATGATTCCTCTATGGCTCAACATGATGCCTTTGGCTATGCCGGTGGTTCCTGAAGTATAAATTATGGAAGCCGGTCCGTCGCCATTTATAGAGTCAGGCTCCGGCAAGCCTTCATGGTCGCCGGCTTTGGCTGCCACGCTGTTTACTGCCTCATTAAAGCTTATTGTTTTGAAGGCAGCAGCAAGTGTTTTTTCCGAACTTGCTTCGGTACTGGAATCCAGCCCAAATTCCACCAGCACTTTGAGCTGCAAAGAAAGTTCCTTGTACCTGGCCATGATATCAGCAAGCTTGCCATGCATGGCATGGGAAAACACAAGTGCCCTTGCGCCAGAAGCTTTTAGCAAGCCCGCAACACTGTCCGCATCCATGGCCGGATCTAGCGGCACAATTACTAGGCCGGCAACCAAAGCCGCTATATAAGAAAAGCACCATTCCGGGTGGCTGTCACCCAGCAGCAGCACCTTGTCCTGTTTTTCAAGACCCTGTGCCAGCAAAAATCGGCCCAAAGCATAAGACTTTTGTCTTAAATCTCCGTATGAGCAAGCATTGTAATTAAACTTGTTGCCATGTATCAAATTGCTGTCTGCAGCTTCTGGAGCCCTGATCCTGAATACCGGCAATGCCTCAAACTTTTGTGTTATGTCATCAAAAAGAAAACGGAAGTTGGGATAGTCTATATCTGGGAGTTTAGAAAAGCGTTTTTGTAAATCCATTTTGCCTCCAAAAAATTACTGCAAAAAGCTGATATCAAGTTCGCATACGACACAGGGCTTATTAATTTTTAAACTGCCTAAAACTTTTTGGGGTACTTCCCCAATTACACCTATCAAATCGTTCCCTGCCTGGATGCCGGCTTGTCTGCCGGCTTCAAGCCCTGGATGCGCATAATCAACAAATGCAAAATTCTTGCCAAGCGCCAGGAAGAAAGAATCCACAAGCGCAGCAAGTTCCGCAAAGCAGGCATCATCATGGCACAGCAATATGCCCAAATGTTCCCTGCACAGCATCTTTGCTTCCAGGCCGGAATTTTCTGTCTGCTCGTCTTCATAGTTGTTGTAAAAAACTCTGCCAATCTCAAATATCCTGTGAGGCCAAGGGTAGTTTTCCGTGCGAGATTCAGTTTCCAGCAAGCAGGCTGCCAAACTTGGTCTCATGCAATCATAACTTGGATTGCCGGGCGCCTCTCTTTTAATTATAAGCTCCGGAGCTGCAAGCATGCTGTCCGCAAAAAACCGGAAGGACCCGCAATAACTGTGAAGCATTTCCTGATAGCCAAAAGAAGTCATTATATCTTTTAATGCCCTTTTAAGCTGTTCCTGGCGCAACAAGCTGCCCATTGCACAATAACAGGATTTGTTTATGCTGTAGCCAGACAGGCTTTTGCTTATCAGCACTTCTTCCATCAAATCTGCAGCTTCGTTCAAGTCATAGCGGTAGCCTGGAGGCCAGGCCCTGACATGTTGCCCGTGGGTTTCCGCAATAATGCCTGATTTTTGAAGCTCGTCAACAATTGCCATGGGACTTATGCTTTCTCCGATTACAGCAGACAGCTTTGAAGAATCCAAAGACAAAGCCCTCTGGAAGTAATAAGGAAAGGACGGAGTTCTGCCAAACTCGCTTTCAAAAGGGTAATCTACCCTTACTGGCTGAATTTTAAAACCCGAATCTGCAAAGTCGCAGGCAAAAATATTTATGGCCATGCTTGCTGTACGTAAATCCCCGGCATATACATATACAAGGACAGGGCTTGGTACGCTATTAATGTCTTCTGCAAAACCGGCCTTTTCTGCTGGCACAGGCACGACCGGCTTGCCTTGCGCATCCCGCAACACGGGCCAGCCTTTGTCAATTTCAGCCGCTTTATAGCTTAGCGGCCACACGATCTGCCCGGCATATGCCAAGCCGGCATACATGGCCTTGCCGGTTTTTTCCGCAATACCGGCAAGCTGGTCCCTGCTATGCAAAAAATCCTGGAGCAGCAGGCGGTTTATTTCTTTTCCGGACACTAAAAAACCAGCCAGAAAATTGCCGCTTTTTTTAACAGAAGCATCTGCCACTATTCTGCAAACAACCTGCGCCTCATCTTCTTCTGCATAAAAAAATGGGTAAAAGGGCATTTTATGACCCATAAAAATACGCAGCTGCCGGGCCATACCGGCGTTTGTCCACAGATCAGGCCGTCCTTCATCCTTTGCAAATATTTCCAGATTTGCGCTTAATGCTTCTGCCGCGCTTTCCCGCTTTGCCAACTCTGCCTTTAAAAGCAGCAGGCAGGATTCAAGTTCATTTTCCGTTATGGCCCAGCCCAGCAGCTCTGAAAACAAGCTTTTATTGATGCTTAACTTTCGCATCTCATGGCTCCATTGGGGCTGTCAAATAAGCCCATGTGCTTTTTATGGACCTTATGACCGAGATATCCGGGCTGTACAGTTCCTGCCTGTCAGAAAGACCCAGCTCTGCTGTGGCTATGCCATCCATCTTGAACTCCCATGAAAACAGCGGCCCCGGAGCATTTAACAGCTTTGCGGCTTCCGGCCTTAGCAGTCCCGCATGACCTATATTTATCCACGCAACACCGGGATACTGAAGCAGTATCTCAAAAGAAGGCTCTAAATAAGGGCTGTATGCTGCTATAAATTGGATGTCTTTTGCGTAGCCAAGTCCATTTATTGCCTGTTCCAGATACGCAGCCATGGTTTTAAGGTTTTCATACTCTCCGCCAATCAGGCCCAAAACATGCCAAAAATCAGGACTTGTGCCAGTATCTGCCATGCCAGGGTCAATGCATCTGCCCATTCTGAAATATTTGCCGTTCTTTACAGGCTGCTGCTGCGACAGTGTTTGCTGCAGCAGGGAAGCAAAAATGCTGCTTGCTGCATCCGGATAAAAGTCTTCCAGCTCAACAAAACCCTGAGAAACCAGCAAGTCCTTTAGCTTATCCAAAAGAAGGCTTAAAGGATGCCGCTTGCCGGCAGCAGCTTTGGCCCTCAAATGATTGGCCAGTTCTCCGGCTTTTTCCGTAAGGCAATAATATGGCTGCCCATCCTTGTCTGCTTCTTTTATAAGACTTTTTTCCTGCAGCATGGATTTTGTAATAGCTATTTGCCCTTTTGACCAGGCAGCTTCCTGTTCATATTGGGCCAGTTCCAGTTTTTGGCCGGGCTTGTATTTAAGCAGTAATTGAGTTTCCAAAGGGCCAAAGTTTTTTATATCAAAAATGCTATTCAAATTATACTCCGGAATGACAAAGCTTTATTCTGTTGCATTTCCCGGCAATTGTCGCAAAAAGGCGTTCTGGCGTCAATTATAAACTATACTAACTCAATCCGGGACAAATTCCGGCTTGATAATTACAGAACGGCTTGTTTTCCCGTCCATCAATATGCTGAAAGGCGCATTGCAGCTGGTCCATTTGCAATACTTGCCAAGCTTATGCGGCTTTTCCTTTTTAAGCCAGCCCCAGTCTACACCAGGCTTTTGCGCATCCCAGGGTACAGACAAATAGGAAATATTCATACTGGTTAGGTTATGAAAAAAATGGCTGCCCAAAGAAGTTTCGACCCTGAAATCCTTCAGATCGGCTTCCACTATGGCTTTGGCATTGGAAATTTGAGAAAAACTGACTGGTATACCAAGCCATCTGTCCCTTGTGCCCCATCTTCCAGGTCCTATCAGTATATAGCGCCTATCCATTTTTTTTAATTCTGCATTGAACAACTCTATTTCTTCTGCCATGACTTCGGTTTTGCTGCGGTCAAAGCTGTCCGGATCGACCCAAATCACATCCCTTATTTTGTCATCCCTGCCATTTCCCATGCTTTTTCCGGAATATACAAAAATATGAGACGGGTCCATTTCATCTATGGAAATATCTACGCGGCTAGTCTGCTGAATAAGGGGCTTTATCTGCAAAATATAAAGGACTGGTTTGTTTTTATCCTCTTCATAGCTTATGGCAAACTCTATTTCCACCGGTATGCCCATGCTCCTGGTACCAGTATCCAGGATGGCAGTTACCACATTGGCAAAAGGAAATGCTTCATACTTAAGAATGGGAGCAAAATCTATAACTCTGGGCCCATTTACCGCGGTTCCGGCCTCCAGCCTGTCATCTGCATAGTTCCAGGTGCTTGCCAGCAGCGCAAAATGGGGATTGGCTTCGGCCTCGGCAATATCCAGTTGGGCCAGGGTGGTTTTTTCTCCCTGCAACAATTCTGTAAAACGCTTTTCCATATCCAGGGCGTAAAACCATTTTTGACTGGAGCCAAAGCCCGAGCCCGGTGCTACTACATCCAGTTTTGGGTAACGCGGGCAAAAGCGCTGTGACTCGCCTCCTTCCACCACATAGGCTCCCAGCCCCAGCCCGGCTATACAAAGGCCGTCTTCAGGTTTTATATATGAAACTGGGTAATAATTGTATGATTGTGCCGTACCCGCAATCAGCGGATAGAACCAGCGGCCAAAACGTTCCCCAACCAGCTCCTGTACAACCACAGCCATGCGCTCTTCATCTATTTTGTATGCGGCTGCCTCAAAATAGCTTCTGGAGCTTTCTGTATACAAACTGGCATATATAAGCCTTATGGCATCGCATAGCTGCTGCAGTCTATGCTCTATGGATGCATCGTCATTGGGAATTATATAGGTATCGTAAACGCCCGAAAACGGCACCATAAGCATGTCTTCGAACAGTCCAGAAGACCTGACAGCCAGTGGTTTGCCGGTTGTTTCCAGAAAGGATTTAAGCCGGCCTAGCAAAACGGGATCAAGGGGCCTGGCCAGAAATGCCTTTCTTATTTCCGAATCGGGTGCGGCATACCAGGTAAAGCCCCACATATTATGCTGGTCCATGAACCTCTCAAACTCGTCTATGCCTATAAAGGCTGTATATGGCAGGCGAATTTCCATGCCGCTTCTGTCCGGAGGAAAGGCCATATTGTCTATAAGGCTTTTTATAAAGGCCAGGCCCCTGCCCTTGCCGCCTATGGAGCCTCCGCCCAAGCGGCATAAACCCCGGTCCGGGCTCAGGGAATCTAGAGCAGGGATGAGTCCCTTGGTTTTGTTTCTTCTTAATTCATCAAGCGTGCGGCATAAAAAATCCCTGAGTTCGGCTGGCCCGGAAAAGTCGTCCGCGCTGTAATTTCGTATGATTCTTGCAAATCGCAGCTCGCCGCGCGCCATTAGCCAGGCAGAAAAATGGTTTCTGTTGGCATGGTACAAAAGGCTTTCCGTCTGGATCGTTCTGATTTTTTCCTCAAACTCGGCCATGTTTTTGGCCAGCCCCAGCTCTTCTCCCTTGGGGTTTCGGAACACAAAGGGGCCAAACCCCAGCTGCGACTGGAAAAAATAGGCCAGCTCTCTGGCCAGGGAACTGGAATTTTTATCCGCAAAGGAAGCTCCAAGCGCATAGGCTTTTTCCCTGTTGTCGGGATCGCTGGATTGTATAAGTACCGGCAAATCGGGTTTTCTGCTTCTGGCCATGGACAAAAAATGAAAACCTGCTTCCGAATTTTCTTCTCCTTCTTTTTCATAACGCACATCCGAAATTACCGTAAGAAGATATGGTTCATAGCGCTCGTAAAGGGTTTTGGCTTCCTCGTAACTGGTGGCTAGCAGCACCTTTGGCCTGCCACGCATTCTCATGATCTTGTAAGTTTCAAAGGAGCGCTCTTCTTCTACCAGAAGCTGAGTCTGTTTCATTACGACAGAATACAAAAGCGGCAAATACCTGGAATAATACCTTATAGAATCTTCTATAAGGAGTATGACTCTTACCATTCCTACCCTGGTGTCATTGTCCACATTATGAAGGTCTTCCACATACTTGATCATGCCTACAAAAAGCTTGGAATAGCCGTTCCATACAAACACCCTGTCTATGGAGCTGGTGCAAAAATTGTTCCTGTTTTTATATAACCCTGCAAGGCTGGAGTTGTTCATGGCCAGGAGCAGTATGGGAACTTTGGGCCAAAGAAACTTCATTTTCTCTGCCAATGCAATAGGGGTGTCATAATCCAGACCGGACATGAGTATGACCATGTCATAGCTTCCGGTGCTGAACATTTCCAGTGCGCTTTCCGAAGTATATGCGCAACTGACCCTTGGCGCCATGGAAAGGTTAAGCCTGTAAAATTCTCCGTAAATTTGTTCGGACAGAGCTCCGTCGCTTTCCAGTATAAAGGAGTCGTAAAGACTGGCCACAAGAAGTATTTCACGAACTCTTACTTTCATTAAGTCATGAAAATAATCTCTTTCGCGCCTTTCTCTTGCATAGGAAGCTACTAGCTCATTAAAATGCATATCTAGTTCCCCAAATCTTGTTGTAAAGGGCAGTTTTTACAAAACCACTACCCGGTATTGTATAGTCTTGCCCGGCATCATGCAACATATAGTAGTAAAAACGGGTTACAACAAGATTTGGGGAACTACCAAATGCAAGCGATTGTCCTAATCAGTATGCAGAATACAGGCAAGTTGATCATGTTTAAAGAGAGGTTGTTATGGCATTTATTGTACAAAAGTATGGCGGCTCATCGCTGGCAGAAAAAAGCGGCAGAGAAAAAATTGTAAACAGAATAGGCGCCAGTTTGCGGCAGGGCGACAAGCTTGTTGTTGTGGTTTCTGCCATGGGCCGCAAAGGAGCGCCTTATGCCACAGACAGCCTTTTGGGACTTCTGCTTGATGCAGCCCCGGATTCCAGCTCAAAAGGTTTTGAAGCTGAGGCTTTAGCCAGGGACATGATAGCGTCTTGCGGCGAGCTGATTTCTGCTAGCGTCATGGCAACAATGCTGGGAGCCAGGGGCATCAGGGCTGTACCCCTAAGCGCATATTCTGCGGGTATCCGGGCTAGCGGCCCTTATGGAGACGCCACCATAAGCGATATTGACCATGTGCGCATTATGAGCTTTCTTGAGGCCGGCAGCTTGCCGGTAATAACAGGGTTTCAGGCTGTTTCTCCCAACGGCAATCTGCTAACTATTGGCAGGGGCGGCTCTGATACCAGTGCTGTAGCCATTGGAGCATATTGCAATGCTGATTATGTGGACATTTTTACAGACGTACCTGGAGTGGCCATGGCTGATCCCAAGCTTGCCCCTTTTGCCCCCTACCTGAAACGTCTTGACTATGCTTCCATGTACCGGCTTGCCAGCAATGGAGCCAGAGTGCTTCATGATCGTTCGGCCATCCTTGCAGAACGCTTTGGAGTGAACATAAGAATTCGCAGCAGCTTTGATGACGGAGAAGGCACTCTAATTAGTGCAGAAGCGCTGGATTCAAGCTTTCCTGCCCTTCTTGGCATAACAGCTAAAACAGAAAATGAACTAGCTATAATCAGCATTGTAGCCAGAGAAGGCATGGGCTCAATACTTATGGATAAAACCAGAATACTGAGCGAAAAATTGTCATTAAGCAAAATTGCAGAGCAAGATTTGATGACTGATCCGGATGTATTATGCTATTCATGTCCGAAAAACGAAACCCAAAAAAACGTTCAGGAATTGCTCGCAGCGCTGCTTTAAGCATGCAAGCTGGCTTTAAAAAAACAGACCCGCCCAATCCGGACGGATTGAACGGGTCGTCTCCTTTTTTTTGTAAAAAACAGGCCTATGGCCCGGTTTTGTTTATGCTTACACAAGCCCCTGGGCTATCATTGCATCTGCTACTTTTTTGAAACCGGCAATATTGGCTCCTATTACATAGTTGCCTTCTACGCCGAATTCCTTGGCTGTTTCTACGCAAGCCTTGTGAATATTGATCATAATGCCATGGAGCTTTTTGTCAACTTCTTCGGCGCTCCAGGAAAGCCTGGTGGAGTTCTGGCTCATTTCAAGGCCGGATGTGGCAACACCACCGGCATTGGCTGCCTTGCCAGGAGCAAATGGGATTTTCTTGTCTAAAAACAGTTTCCATGCTTCAGGGGTGCATCCCATATTGGATACTTCAACTACGCACTCAACATTGTTTTTGACCAGGGTCTGCGCGTCTTCTCCGGACATTTCATTCTGGATGGCACAGGGCATGGCTATGTCGACCTTCTGTTCCCAGGGGCGCTTGCCGGGGAAGAACTTGGCATTGGGGTATTTCTTTACATAGTTCTCTACCTTGTTGCGGTCTATGCCAAGCATTTCTGTCATATACTTGTGTTTTTCAGCTGTAGATACTCCGTCCGGATCATAGATATAGCCGTCCGGGCCGGAAATAGTAACTACCTTGGCACCCAGCTCGCTTGCTTTTATGCAAGCGCCCCAGGCTACGTTGCCAAAGCCAGATATGGAAATAGTTTTGCCTGCAATGCTTTGGCCTTTGAGTTTGTACATTTCTTCCAAAAAGTAAATTGCGCCAAAACCGGTTGCTTCCGGGCGTACCAGAGAACCGCCAAAGGTAAGGCCTTTTCCTGTGTATGTGCCGGTAAACTCGTTTCTTAGGCGTTTGTACTGGCCAAACATGTAACCTACTTCACGGCCGCCAACGCCGATATCTCCTGCCGGTACATCAGTGTCTGCGCCAATATGGCGGAAAAGCTCATCCATAAAGCTCTGGCAGAACCTCATGATCTCGTTGTCGCTTCTGCCGTTGGGATCAAAGTCCGCACCGCCCTTGCCTCCGCCCATTGGCAGGCTGGTGAGAGCGTTTTTGAATGTCTGCTCAAATCCGAGGAATTTGAGGGTGGAAAGAGATACTTTGGGGTGGAAGCGAATTCCGCCTTTGTAAGGGCCAATTGCACTGTTAAACTGAATCCTGTAGCCGCGATTTACATGGTATTCGCCCTTGTCATCCATCCATGGTACCCTGAAAATTATTACTCTTTCAGGTTCAATAATGCGTTCAAGTATGCGCTGAGCTTTGTATTTTGGATCCTTTTCAATAAGCGGAGCAATAGATTCAAGTACTTCTTCAGTTGCTTGAATAAATTCAGCTTCCCATGGAGCCCTTGCCTTAAGGCCTTCGAGAACCTCACGAATATAGGCGTTCATTTGCCCTCCTTAGTTATGAGCCGACAGTGATCTGGCTTTTACGGGTAATACCGTATTTTCTAGCTTATACTACACTATAGAATAAAATTGCGCAAGGTTTTTTTTGAATACTGAATATGGCATTTTAACTATTAAAATCCAGCTAGCTGTATACCCGGGCTTAAAACTTGCTCCTAATACAGTTTTCTGAGTCTTTCATATAATGCTGACCAGTTTATTCCGGCAGACAAGTCTGCTTCCTGTTTCTTTGCTGTTTTTCCCCGGCTTTGCATAACAACAACATCGCCCGGGTTTATACGGTCAAAAAAACCCATTCTTTCCAGCCTGCCCTCAAAAAAATCGTCATCCACCCTGTCGGCTGTTATGGCAGCCACTATATCATCATCCTTCCAGCTGAGTGCTTTGCCGTCAGGGCTGATGCTTACAGCGCCCTTTTTGATTACAAAAAAGCTGTCTCCCTTTTTTATTCCCGCAGCCTTGCCAAGGCTTACAAGCCCGAGGTTTCCTTTTCTGGAAACCAGGCTGCCTTTTGGCTCCAGCTGGTTTTTGATTTCTGCTATCAGCTGGAAAGCTGCCAAGGCAATTCTGTCATTGCCCGCCCTTGGGACTTCAATACGCTTTACAAGAGCGGCGGTTTTTGCGGAACGAAGCTCCAGGCTGGCCAACACAGTACGGTCTGTTTCTGCCAGTGACACTATGGCGTAATAATCCAGGCCTGCATCCCTTGCCAGTTGGTATGCATCAGACAGGCGGCTTACTGCCGGAACCTGCCGGGAAAGCTTTACCATGGGTTCAAACACCAGCATGTCACGCAAATAGCGCGCAAATACTGCATCGCTGCCTGGATGATACAAATATGCCCCATGTGCCAAACTGAACATGCCAAGGCTGTATGCGCCACTGTTTTCCTGGCTTTCACCAAACATGGCCCAGTCCCGGCCTACGGAGCCGGCCAAAAAGGAGTCATATACTTCAATGGCGTCCTTCAAGACGCTATCCGTTTTGCCAATGCTGTCAAGAAACCTGAGCTCGGCAAGATAGGAGTTGGACAAGCCTGCCGAAAGCAGCAAGTCTGCATAACGCTTGCGCCCCTTGCCGGCATAAGGATTTATAGCCAGCCCGCGCCTGTATTCTGTTACAGCTTTTTGGTTCAGGAAGGATCTTTCAAAGTCCAAAGCCCTGGAAAAATGCCAGTCAGCCAAATCTGCCCTGGCAGTATCCTCAAAAGGAGTTGTGTCCATTATATAGTTTTCCAGGGCAATTCTGGCTATTTCGTCCCCAGGGTCAAGGTCCAATATGCTTCGGAAAGCGTATTCCGCTTCCGGTCTGTGCATGGCAGCCTGCTCCGCAAGGCCCAAAAGGAACCAGGCTTCCGTATCCTTTCTGTTATTTTTAAGGCTTGTATTTAAAAAGTGCCTGGCATCTTCCAGTGAGCCTTCCATGTAAGAAAGCAGGGCAAGAAGTTTCAGGGCTCCACTATGGCCAGGCCGAAGGGCCAGTGCGTTTTGGGCCAGGCGGGCAGCTTCTGCCATATTGCCCTGCTCGGCATACAGTTCGGCAGCCGCATAGCTTGATTCCGCATTGTCACTCAGCCAACGCAGGGCTTCTTTGAGCAAAGCGGCAGCCTCTTCGTTTTTGTTTTCCGCCCTGGCAATGGCTGCCAAGGATAGAAGGGCTCTGGAATCTGACGGATATGCAGCCAGAGACTCGGAAAGCCTGGACTTGGCCTCTCCCGGTTTGCCGGAGCCAAGATCAAGCATGGCAAGGCCAAAGCGCGCGTCCCTGTCCTTGGGCAAGCCGGAAACTGTTTCCTGAAAAGTCTTTCTGGCTTCTTCCAAGCGCCCAAGACCCAAAAGGATAAAACCTTTAAGGTTTAAAGTGGCTGGTTTTCTTGGGCCGTATCTGAAGGCTTCTTCTATAAAGCCAAGGGCTCTTTCATATTCTCCAAGTTCATACTGGCTTCTGGACAAAAGGCTCCATGCTTCTGCAAATGCCGGGTTTATGGCCAATGCTGTTTCCAGGCTGTCGGAAGCCCGGTAAAAGTCCCCGTCAGCCAGAAAGGCTTCAGCTTTTTTGTACAGCGCTAAGGCTGTCTGCCCGGACAGCTGGGCATGTGTAGTCAGCAGTACCAACATGGCCATGGCTGCAAACAGAACTGCCCTGCGCCGCATTATTGGGAGACCTCCGTACTACTGTGCATGATGATTTTTACTGCCCCGATTTTGTGACCGTCCATTTCCTGAATTACAAAATCCAGCTTGCCCCAGGATACTTTTTCATAGCGTGAAGGGATTTTTCCAAAAAGGTCAAAAACAAAGCCCCCCAAAGTATCAAATTCGTCATCCGGCAGCTCCAGGCCTGTTTCCTCGTTCAGGTCTTCTATATTGACTCTGGCATCACAAAGCCAGGAAGCTTCGCCAAGAGCTACTATGTCCTCCCTTTCATTGTCAAACTCGTCCTGAATATCGCCGACAATCTCTTCTATTATATCTTCCATGCACACAATACCGGATACTCCGCCATATTCATCTATGGCTATTGCTATATGGACATGGCGGCGCTTGAATTCGCGCAAAAGGGAATCTATGCGTTTTGACTCGGGAACAAAAAAGGGCTTTCTTACCAGGGTTCTCAAATCAATTTCTTCATTTTTTGCTATGGCATGAAGAATATCTTTTACATACAGCACGCCTATTACATCATCAATGGTTTCACTGTATACCGGTATCCTTGAATGACCGCAGGCAGTCACGGTTTCCAGCAATTCTTCCCTTGATGCATCTATGGGTAAAAACACCGTATCTATCCTTGGAACCATTACTTCTTTTACAGTGGTTTCGGAAAGTTCCTCTATGCCTTTTATCATCTCCCGCCGTTCAGAATATATTTCGTCGCTTTCATCTTCTTCCGCCTGGTCAGCGGGTTTAAAAAGATGCTTGAGGCTATCAAGTAATCCTCGTTTCATAACAGTATTTTTTCCTCTATTGTTTCTTTAAGCAGCCGTTCCTGCTCTGCAAGCATGGGTTCTGCGGCATCATTAGTGCCATGATCCATACCCGAAAGATGCAAAATGCCGTGAATAATGACTCTTTCAAGTTCTTCATCCATGGAAATCCCATAAATTCCAGCATTCCCGAAAATTGCATCGGGACATAATACCACGTCTCCGGCAATATAGCGATTCTCATTTTCAATTTTTGCCCACTCCCCGCAAGTAAAGGATAGTACATCTGTTGTGCCTTCCTTGTTTCTGTACTCCTTGTTAAGTTTGGCCATATATGCATTGCTGCAAAAGCACAAAGAAAGGTCCCAAGAATCAAGGCCCAGTTTATCCATTACTTTTTCCGAAAAAGCGGCAGCCTTGCCCATCCATTCTGCTTCGTCAAAATCGGCTGTGCTCCAAAAAGCCCTGTTCATGACTGCTCTTTGGTTTTGGGGTATTCTATTCTGGAGTGATAGTGGCCAGACAAAACTTTTACAAAAGATTTTTGTATCAGCTCTACATCCCTGAAGCTAAGGCTGGACATGGACAATTGCCCGGATGTAAGTCTGCCCATAACCAAATCCTTTACAAATTGTTCAAGCTTGGCCACTGTTGGCTTTTTTAGGGTTCTGGAAGCGGCTTCCACGTTATCGGCCAGCATTACTACGGCTGCCTCTTTGGAGGCTGGCAAGGGGCCGGGATAGCGGAACTCGCTCTCGTTGGTATCAGCGGATTCCTTTTTAGCCTGTGCGTAAAAATAGCTTATAAGCGAAGTTCCGTGATGCTGTTCTATAATTTCCCTTATGGCTTGGGGCAAGCGCAGGGAATCCGCTTTTTCCAGCCCAAATTTTACATGGCCGCGCAGAACAGTTGCAGACAGGCGTGGATTAATTTCGTCGTGCTTGTTGTAACCTGACTGGTTTTCTATAAAATACTCCGGTTTGTCAATTTTGCCTATGTCATGATAATAAGCACCAACTCTGGCAAGAAGGGCATCCGCCCCTATTTCTCTGGCAGCTGTTTCTGCCAAATGCGCTACAGTAACAGAGTGGCTGTAAGTACCAGGCGCAACAGACAAAAGCTGCTTTAAAATAGGAGCGTTCAGGTCTGACAATTCCTGAAGCCGGAATACGGTAGCAGAGTTCAGTGCATCCTCCAGGAGCGGCAAAAAAGACAAGGCCAACTCCCCTGACAAAAAACCGTTTATTGCGGAAATAAAGGCGGCG
>JAKPMS010000062.1 GCA_029548805.1 Spirochaetota bacterium
TCCCTGCCCGGCAGACCCTGCAATAGGAAGTATTACCTTTACTCCTTCGGAAAAAAGGGCGGAAGCCAGCTCTGCCGCCTTGGCTGTGTCAAACCAGTTGCCTATTTCACGAATCAGCAAAGTAAATTCCGGGTCTACTGCTTTGAGTCCGGCTTCAAAGCCAGGGATAATAAGCCTGTCCAAGGTGGGATAATGTTGGGCTACCACCATTCCTGCCACGGGCTTGTCTTCAGGCATCAGGTTTTTGGTTTTAAGCCCGGCCAGATAGCCCACAATATAGCCCTGCTCCTTTTGGTTATATAGCACTGTATGAATGCTTGGTTTTCCTTTAAGATATGAGTCGGCTATTATAAATTTGACTGCACTGTAATCCTTGCTTATTTTGTCACATAGCTCCGGAAGAGAAGGATTGGAGCTGATTATTATGCCAAATTCGTTGGAAGCTGCAATATCCCTTAGGGTTTCCTGCCAAGTTGACTGGTCAAAACCGGCTTCTATTATTTTTAACCTGGCATCTTTTACCTCTGATACAGCTTTTTGTGCTCCATCAACCAACATTTCGTAAATTGGACTACCAGATACTATACCTGGAACAAAAACAGCCACAGAAAGCGGATCCGGCCCTTTTGAGCTTTTGTTGCAGGATACAAGGCTTCCAAAAAGAGCAGTCAACAACAAAATGGAATAAAGTGTTTTGGTTATTCTGTTCATAAAAACTCCTTGCTTGCAAAAGCATGCGCATTGAGCAGCTATTGCCAAAGCCAGTATAATGATTTGTGTCCGGATTGTTCATAGCTTAAAAATTTACGGACAGCCAAGTTTACGTTAAAGGTCAATTTATATGAAAGATGAGCCTTACTACAAAATAGGAGAGCTGGGCAGGATGTTCGGCATTACCTCCAGAACCATCCGCTTTTATGAAGAGCTGGGGCTGTTGGAATCCTGCAGCAGGGACCATAGTGAGCACAGGCGCTACTCGGAGCGCAATGTCATTCGCCTTAAGCGCATCCAGCAGCTTAAAGACTACGGTCTTACCCTGGCAGAAATAAGCGAAGTTTTTGAACTGGCCAGAAAAGACCGCAGCGGAGAAATTGCAAGAAAAAATCTGGCAAAAAAATACCGGCACAGGCTAGATGAAGCCAAAAAGCGCAAAGCGGCCCTGGATGCCTATATAGACGACATATCCTGGCATATAGAGCAGCTAGAAAAAGAAGAAGACTTTTTTGGCTGCCCCGGAGCTGCCTGCGGGAGCTGCGCGTGGTACGATCGCTGTGATGTAAGGGTTCTTCTCAACACAAAAAAAGAAAAACTGGGCATCTGAAAATGTACATGGCTCCTCTTACAAAAAATCTTTAATACGGGTATAAATACTTATGATTAATTTGCCTCCTTCGTTCTCCCAAAACCTGGTGCTTTTCATGCTTATTAGCGTAGGCTTTGCTGCAGGAAAGCTTGGCGTACTCAAACAGGATACTACCAGGGCCCTGTCCAGATTCCTTGTGGATTTCATTCTGCCTGCTTTGATAATAATGTCTATGCAGCAGCCATTCAGCCCCGAATTAAGGAACCTGGCATTGAGAATTCTTGGGATTTCTGCACTGATATATTTGCTGTCTTTTCCGCTGGCTTATGGCATTACAGCCTTGTACCCCAAAACCGAAGCAAAAGAGATGGGCGTTCACCGCTTTGTAATGTGCTTTTCCAATATTGCTTTTATTGGCTTCCCTGTTGCTGAGGCCGTTTTGGGTAAAGAAAGCCTTTTTGCCATGTCCATTTATAGCATACCTTTTCAGCTTTTGACCTTTTCCGTCGGAATAATACTGATAGCGGGGCCGGAAGCCAGTCATGCTGCCGCACTGGGAGCAGGTAAAAGCATTAAAGCCAGAAGCTTGGCCATACTAAAAATGCTTAATAACCCTCCAATTATATCCGCCTGCCTTGGCTTTATCTTTTTTTTGACATCTGTAAAAATCCCTAAACCCATATCTACTGCCATGGAAATAACCGGCAGCATGATGACTCCAATGGCAATGATGATAATTGGCGCCATACTGGCACAGACAAAGGTCAAAAAAGCAGCAAAAAATCCGCGCTTGTGGCTTACAAGCACATACAGGCTGGCAGTTTTTCCTATACTGGTATATGTTGGCGGTTCTTTGCTTGGCTTAAAAGGTCTGGAATTGTCAGTACCCGTGCTGGTTGGAGCAATGCCGGCAGCGGCTAACAGCACACTCCTTTCCAGTGTATATGGGGGAGATGAAGCTACGGCATCGGGCCTGGTTTTTATTACCACCGCAATTTCGATGATAAGCATTCCCCTGATTTCCAGACTTATAAGTTAAGTTTAGTTTTTCGAAGCTTAGTGATAAGCAAAATTTTGCCAAAAGCCATACTCTGTATGGTATATACACAGTCAACTTCATACAATACATAGTATTGAACTACAAAGCCACTAAGCTTCGAAGAACTATATAAAGCCTAAGGTTTTATAAGCAAGCTAAGACCCAAAAAAGGTATGGCACTAATGGAACTCGCAAGTGCCAGATTCTCCATAGTATGTGCCAGGTCTGGCTGTGAATAGCTCAAAATCCAGCTGCCTAATGCAAAAGCTCCGCCAATTGTACCAAGACTTGCGCTAAGAGCTAAGCCTGTTTTTTGCAGCCTGTAAGCTTTTTCCAAAGATGCAATTTTTTTGGCAGCAAGATTGATCACAAGCTGGTCTTCAGCTATTTTGGCTTTTAAATTCGCAATGGCTGCAGAATAAGCTTTGTCATCGGCTTTTTCAAATGGCGCTTCCTGTTTTGGGTCAATTTGGAGTTCTACTGCCTGTTCCGGCTTTGCTGCTGCAATAGCAGTTTTATCTTTAATATCTGCAGAAAAATCGTTGCTTTCCCAATATTGAATGATCTCTTTCCGCAATGGTTCCCTGAAAGCGTCCACCCTGTTTGCAACGCCTTCTACCCTTATCATTTCTCCTGCAGAAATATTGAAAATCCTGGGTATGGACTCAAGGGATTCGGCCAACTGTACTTCCGAACGCACAAAAGCCTTTATTTCTATGCTGCCTTCAAAGCAATAAGCAATGGTGCTGGTGCTTGTTCCACTGCCTGTTTGAATTTTGCCGGCTATGACATCCATGCCAAAATCGGTTCCCCTGACTCCAGCCACAGCCTGGAAACCTGCCAGCAAAAAAGTGTCGTTGCCTGCCAGTTTTTCCACCTTGGCCTTTACCCTGCCATAAACAAGTTTTATAGACTTGTCAGTCTCGTCTATGCGTTCCAGCACCAGGGTAGTATTTTCGGCCATTTTAAGCAGGCCTGCCCCAGCTTTTTTGCTGTCTTTAAAAAAACGCAATTCCACCACCGAAGCTTTACCAGTCTGGATCTGGTCTCCCTGAAAAAGCTCTATGCCAATGGGGTCATCAAAAGACAACAGCCTGTTGTTGCGAATTATTACAATATCATGGCCGCTGGCGAACTCAAGCAGCGCCAGGCCTTGCCCCGGTATCTGTGCCTCAACCGGACAAATAACAAAGGCATATAAAAGAACTGAAATGACAGCTGCTTTTATTCTGAACTTTCCGGGCATGATATTCCCTTTCTTGCCGTATCATGGCTGCGGGTATGACACTGCAATATGGTTTTCTGGCAATTTCAAGTTAAAAATAGGGTTTTTGCCATAATTAGAAAACATAAAATCAATATACCCCATAAACGGCAAGGATTAAAGAGTTTTGCTTAATTGATTAAACAGCATAGCAGCATTATAATTGAGAAAAGTTATGGAGCCATTACAGAATGAAATAAAAATTGCATATGCAGATTCCATGATCAATGAATTGCTGCATGCAATACGGGAAACAGAGCGCAACAGCTCCTACAATATGCATTTTAACCAGGGAGAAGAATTTTTTATAGAATTGTCTTCAAAAATTTATGTGCCCAAATTACCCATTCACCATGATGTAAAAAAAGCAGTCCCTGATGCAGATTATATTTCCTGCCTTAAAGATATAATCAAACAAATTACCGGAGTGATTCCTGAATGCTTTCAGGGACTTGTATACTTTTTTGATCCGGCAGAAATACTGAAACCAAGTTTTTACAGGCTATACAAGGCGGAAAATGATATTTATCTATATATTCTAAGGCTGGATCTTCTGGCTAGGCCGTTTGAAACAGAAACAATTGAGCAAGGCAGCAACGATCTGACCTCGGCTTATGCTACACAACGCCTTTATATGGAATCAGAATTGATACCCCTGGATGCAGTAATGTCGGAATCCGGAAGAATCAGGGCTTTCAGGATAAAACAGCTGATTTCACAGACCTGGATTGGAGAAACCGGTAAAGGTTATATGGTTAGTGGCGTATGGATGGATAATGACCTTACAAAATTTTTTACAAAGCTGTTTTTGACTCCCGGGCAGAGAATATATCCATATTATCCGTTT
>JAKPMS010000066.1 GCA_029548805.1 Spirochaetota bacterium
TTAGCCTTTTTGGCAGCGAGATACCCGTAGTAAGCGAATACGAGGGCATACCTCAATTTGCCGAGTTTTCTGATATTTGGCCAAAGCTGTCCGGGCTGCAAAATCTTGAAAAAGCCGCTCCTGTAGTTTCCGGCCTTGCCAAAATAAGCATAGGCCGCTTTTCTGTGAACTCCGCCCTGTTTGGAGTTGAGCCGGATTCTTACTTTTATGTAAACAAGGATATAAAAATTGCAAGCGGCAAGCCTGCCCTTATTTCCGAGCAGGGCGTGTTTCTTAACTCTGTAATTGCCGCACAGGCGGAAGAAGAGCTTGGCCGCCCTTTAAAGCCAGGGGAAGCAATACTTTTGTCCATGTACTCCCAGGGCAGTTTTAAACTAAGGGAGGGCTATTTTGCAGGCGTGCATCAGTACGTAAGCCGCACAGAAGCCCTGGACCGTGTAGTGCTGGTGGACCCCATGCTGCTGCGTGCCCTGTCCGGATACACCCTGGGCAACAGGCTTAAAAACGCGGACAATACCTTGCCGGAAGACGACAACTTTGACCTGGATGAGCTGTTCAGCACATCCAGGGATATAATAACGGACGGAGCAGAAGAAACCAGCCTTGGCCAGCTGGAAGCAAAATTGGCAGATACGGAAGAGCGCGACCTGGCAGCCAGTGTGGACGAGTCCGCATGGAGCTTTGTTTTGCTAAAAGCCAAGCCCGGTGCCAGGAACAGGCTTAAAAAAGAGGTGGAGGCTCTTATAAAAGAGCTTAGCCCAAATATAAGGCTATTGTCCTGGCGGGATGCAGCCGGTATAAGCGCTTTGCTGCTTTTTGCGCTGCAGTATGTGTTTTACATAGGGCTTGGCTTTATAAGCCTGGGCGCAATACTGGTTATTATGAACGCCCTTGTTATTTCCGTGCTGGAAAGGGTTCCGGAAATTGGCACCATGCGCAGCCTTGGGGCCGGCCGGCCTTTTATACGCAACATTTTTATGCTGGAATCGCTCCTTCTTACAGGGGGCTCTGCCATGGCAGGGCTAATTATTGCAATTATTGCCAGCACGCTTATGGCCAAGGCAGGCATAAAATTGCAAAACCCGCTTTTAATCTCCTTGTTTGGGGGAGCAACCCTGCAACCAAGCTTTGACCTTTTTTCTGTGCTGATGCATATAGCCATGGCGCTTATGGCCGCTTCTGTTTCCTGGATTTACCCTGTAAGGCTGGCCATGCGCATAAAACCTGTCAATGCAATGAACGGATAGTATATGTATTTTTACTTGTCTTTGCGCACACTATATGAACAAAAGCGGCGCTATGCCGTTATAGCCCTGGCTATACTGCTTGGCTCTGCCCTTATTACCATGCTTGCCGGCCTGGCTTACGGTGCTATGGATACTGTAAAAAGCAAGGCGGCCAGGTATTTTGCCGGGCAGCTAAGCATTACGGGTTATACCAAAGGGGATCAGCTTCTTAGCCAAAAGGAGGAGGTAATTAAAAGCCTTAAAGCTTCGGGCCTGCCCTTGGCCACCATTGCGCCCAGAACTGTAAACTACGGGGATGCCAACCTTTTTTTTGGCGGAGAAATGGTTGTGCAAAGGCGGCTTATAGGCATTGAATTTGAACAGGAATACAAGGAGCTTTCTTCCATGCATTTTTCAGAGGGCTCCTTGGACAGCATGCTGGGGGATGGCGGAAAAAAGGGCATACTTATAAGCCTGGATGTTGCACGT
>JAKPMS010000074.1 GCA_029548805.1 Spirochaetota bacterium
CTCCTTAACGGTCTCGAAGACCAAAAAAAATGGCGAGCTATAGCCTTCCCCTGCCGGTTTCCCAAACAGGATAACCCGATTTACCGACTCCCGGTTGTCTTTTTATCATCCCTCCTTAATGCGCTGTTTTTGAGCTTAACAAATTGCTTATTATATCTGTAATAACAATATATCACATTAGTTTAAAAAAACCACTTTTGTGTGCATATTACGATCAAAAGCTGTGCAGCCTTGGCCAAAAGTTTGAACATGGCCGTATTTTGAACTGCAAATCAGCTCTTATTGGCAGAAAAGCCCAAAACTTCCAATTGCTGTTCATAAGCTCAACATAAAAATATGTCAAAAAACAACCTTTATTTCGGTTCCTTCTCCGGCTTTGCTTTTCATGCCAATGCTTCCGCCCTGTGCCAGAACAATATGCTTTACAATAGCAAGCCCAAGGCCCGTGCCTCCCGTATGTTTTGATCGCGATCTGTCCACCCTATAGAAACGTTCAAATACCCTGCCCTGATCTTCTTTGGGAATGCCAATGCCGGTGTCGCTCACTTTTATTCTTATCCGGCCTTTTTTTCTGTAAATGCAAACATCCACTTTGCCTCCAGGCTTGTTATACTTTATGGCATTGTCTATCAGGTTCAAGAGCAACTCGTACATTTGCGTTCGGTTGGCAGTAATTTCTGTTTCCTCCGCAACAAGCTTTACGCTTACGGAGTTTTTTAATGCCTTGTTTTCTAGCGCCCTGATGGACTCTGCGGCGATCGCGGCAAGGTCCACGTTATCGGACAGTTCTGCACGGGATTTCTCGTCCAGGCTGGAAAGCAGGATTATGTCTTCCGTTAACGCTATCATTCTTTCGGCTTCATTTTTAATTTTGTCATAAAAACTTGTCTTGTCTTCGTCGTTGACCATTCCGCCAGCCAGCATCTCGGCATTTCCGTATATGGTAGTGAGCGGGGTTTTTAGCTCATGGGATACATTTGCAGAAAACTCTCTGCGGAGCATTTCCGACCTGGACTTTTCTGTTACATCCATAAACAGGATGATTGCGCCAACTCCGGCAATCGGGCCAAAAAAAACCCTGAAAGTTTTATCGCCCTGTTTCATGCCCAGTTCTGCTCTGTGGCCGTCAATAGCGCCCTGGGCCAGTACAGAAAACTCAAGCTCGCGGAATACTTCAAGAATATTCTTGCCATTTACATTTGCAGGAAGCTCAAAAAATGCGGCGGCGCTTTTATTGGCGCTTATGACAACTCCTTTTTTATCAAGCATGATAATGCCTTCGCTCATGTTTTCCATAATGGCATGGATGGTGTCGTTGCGCTCGCGCAAAATGTCTAGCTGCTTTGCTATTTGCTTTCTATGCGTTTCTATTGTTTTTACTAAAGGAGCCAGCTCGTCATAGGGGGCAGACAGCACGCCATCCAAATCAGCTTTGCCGATTGGTTCTACAATTTTTTTTGCAAGGCTGTTTGCCAGGAAAATGTCTGTTATGATTATGAGCAATATTATGGCAGCAACAAAGGGCAAGGCTCCGCCAAACAGCTGTTTGTAAAAGACAAAGCTGATTGCTGTTGACGATACAAGCACAGAAACAACTGCCAGCCGCAGCATGGACAAAAATATACGCCGCCTCAGAGTCTAGCCCCTTATCTTGTACCCTACGTTTCGTATGGTGTTTATGATCTGTCCGGCATTGCCAAGTTTTTTGCGCAGGGTTTTTATATGCATATCCACAGTCCGGCTTTCTCCGGCATAGTTAAAACCCCATACCTGCTCCAAAAGCCTGTCCCGCGTAAGTACAATGCCTTCATTCAGCATAAGGTAATGGAGCAGCTCAAATTCCTTGAAGGTCAGAGTTAGCTCAATATCATTTAAAAAAACCGTGCGCCTGTCCGTGTTAAGCACTATACCCCCAACTTTGAATTCTGTTGGAGTTTTAGTCTGTTCGCCGCAGCGCCTCAGCACGGAACGTATGCGTGATATTACCTCAATAACAGAAAAGGGCTTGGTAATATAGTCGTCCGCACCAAGGTCCAGGCCTTTTATCCGGTCGTATTCCGAGCCTTTGGCTGTCAGCATGATAACGGGAATTTGTCTTGTTGCATCCGAAGATTTCATTTTTCTGAGGATAGAAATGCCGTCTTCTCCCGGCAGCATAATGTCAAGCAGAATAAGTGCGGGAGTACAGATCTTTAACCGGGTAAAAAGCGGGCTTCCGTCAGCAAAACCAAGCGGATCAAAACCCGCAGTTTTAAGGGCATACTCAAGCATGCCGCGTATGTTGTCGTCATCTTCTATTATCAGAATCTGGTGCAATTCCAAACTCCTACAAAACCTGCCTGTTTTTATGCTTGCCGGTTATGGAAAAAATGACCCATTCGGCTATGTTGACCGCATGATCGCCGATTCGTTCATAATACTTTGCAATTTGCATAAGGTCAAATGCTTGCCCGCCGTTTTCCACATCGGCATGAACAAGGGCAATCAGGTCTTTCTTTATTGCAAGGTATAGCTCGTCCACTACATCGTCATATTCAACTACAGCCTCTGCAAGCGCCATGTCCTTTTTTACATAAGCATCTATGGATTCTGTAACCATCCTGATGGTGGCTTTGGCCATTTGCGGGATATGCTCAAGCTTCTTTATGTACTCATCCGATGCAAGTAGTATGCAAAGCTCGGAAATATCCGCCGCCTGGTCTCCGATGCGCTCCATGTCCGTAATCATTTTTAGCGCAGTGGATATCTGGCGCAAATCCCTTGCCACCGGCTGCTGATGAAGCAGAAGTTTCAGGCACAGGCTTTCTATTTCCTTCTCTTTGTCGTCAATTATCTGATCAGCTTCTATAACTTCACGTGCGCTTTTTACATCCTGGGTTTCCAGCGCTTTAGTCGCTTTGGAAATAGCGTTTTCTATAATAGAGCCCATTTCAATCAGGCTGTTGTTCAACAACTTAAGCTGTTCGTCAAAACGGCTGCGCATTATCCGAACCTCCCTGTTATATAATCTTCTGTCCGCTTGTCGCGCGGCATGGTAAACATGGATTCCGTTTCCGAATATTCGATCACCTGGCCAAAGAGAAAAAACGCCGTCTTGTCGCTTATCCTTGCGGCTTGCTGCATATTATGTGTTACGATAATTATACTGTAGGCTTCTTTTAAATGCAGCAGCAATTCCTCTATTTTTCCAGTCGAGATTGGGTCGAGTGCGCTTGTCGGCTCATCCATCAGCAATATCTCGGGCGAAACCGCCATGGCGCGGGCAATACATAGCCGCTGCTGCTGCCCGCCGGACAAACCAAGCGCTGACTTTTTTAGCCTGTCCTTCAACTCATTCCAGATCGCCGCATCTTGCAAGGCCTTTTCAACTATTTTATCCAGCTCGTATTTTGATTTTATACCGTGCGTTCTGGGCCCGAATGCTATGTTGTCATAGACAGACATGGGAAAGGGGTTGGGCTTTTGAAACACCATGCCCACACGTTTGCGCAGCATGTTTACATCCATATCGCCATAAACATCTTCTCCGAACAGCTTCACATCCCCGCTTATCCTGCACCCTTCCGCAATGTCGTTCATGCGGTTAAGAGTTTTTAATAATGATGATTTTCCGCAACCGGACGGCCCTATAAAAGAAGTTATGTTTTCCTTCTCTATGTTCATGCAAATATTTTTAAGAGCATGAAAATCGCCGTAATGCAAATTCAGTTTTTCTATTTCAAAACATTTCATGCTCCGCCTGCCAGTTTCTTTGCGCTTTTGGCAGACGCAATATTTAAGATGATGACCATAACAAGCAATACGACGGCTGTTGCATAGCCCTCGTTGACGTGCAGGCCCTCGCCGGACAGCGCATACATATGCACTGACAGGGTCCTAGCGCTTTGCATGGGGTTTTTAGGAATTTGCGCAACAGTGCCGGCGGTATATACAAGGGCCGCCGTTTCTCCGACTATGCGCCCTGTTGCAAGAATTATCCCGGCAAGTATCCCCGGCATGGCCGATGGCAGCACAATCCTGAACACCGTGCGCAGCTTGCCGGCGCCAAGCCCAAAAGCGCCTTCACGGTACATATCCGGCACAGCCAGCAGCGCTTCCTCGCTGCTGCGCATAATCAGCGGCAGTATCATGATCGCAAGGGTAAAAGCGCCAGCCAGCATGGAGAACTTCCAGTCAAGAAAGCTTACAAAAAAGAGCAGCCCGAACAGGCCGTAAACAATGGACGGTATGCCGGAAAGCGTCTCCGCAGTTATTCTAATAAGCATAACAGACTTGTTTGCCCGCAAAGTGCCGCGCCCTGCATATTCCACAAGATAAATTGCGGCAAACATCCCCAAAGGCACAGCCAGCAAAATGGACATAAATGTCATAATAATGGTGGAAACCAAAGCCGGCATAAGCGACACATTATCGCTGCTGTAAGCAGCAGAAAACAGCGATGGCTTGATGTGGGGCAGGCCTTTTACAAGGATGAAGCCCACAATGAACAGCAGCGCCAAAACGCTTGATAGAGCTGCGCTCCAGCATAGCATGGCCATTATTCTTTCATAGAACTTGTTTTTCAATTTCATTACTTGATCCTTTTTTTGAGTGCAGCAAAGCCCAGGTTTATAACAAGTATGAACACAAACAGAACAAGTGCTGTGGCAATCAGAGCCTCCCTGTGCAGTTCTGCAGCATAGCCCATTTCCAACGCAATGTTGGCTGTCAGCGTCCTGACGCCTTTGAACAAGGATACCGGCATTCTTGCCTGGTTTCCGGCTATCATGATTACAGCCATTGTTTCGCCAATAGCGCGCCCTACCCCCAGGATGACGGCCGCAAGCACACCGGAATTGGCAGCAGGCAGTATCACCTTGAACACAGCCCTGTAATGCCCTGCACCCAACGCAACTGCCCCCTCGTAATAATTTTGCGGGACTGCCCGTATTGCGCTCTCGGAAATACCCGTTACTGTTGGCAGTATCATAATGCCCAGGACTATGCTGGCAGACAGGATGCTCTCCCCAAAGACCGGAACAATAACTGCCATGCCAAAGAAACCCAAAACCACCGACGGAATTCCAGCAAGCAGATCCATCCCCGGCTTAATAAACTTGTAAAGCTTTTTGGGACAACTTTTTGAAAGAAACACTGCGGTAAGAATACCGATTGGAACACCTATGATGATGGCGCCCGCCGTCACATACAGACTGCCCGCAATCATGGGCAGAATGCCAAACAGCGGCGGAGTATCAGACGGCGACCATTCCTTGCCCAGCATAAAACTGAATGCCCCTATTTTTGCCATTGCCGGAATACCGTTAATAAAAAGAAACAAGCATATTAGAGCCAGCGCAAGTACAGTGCTTAACGCCGACAGCAAGAAAACACGGCTCATCACTTTTTCTTTTATGCTAGTCATTGGTGTATGCAGCTCCATTTTGATATTCTGCCTGTATAGATGGCATTGACCTGTTCTTTTGTCAGGCTTGATACGGGGTTGTCCTTGTGTACAATTATTGCAATGCCGTCAACAGCTATCAAAGTCGCAATCAGTTTTTCCTTTTCGGAATCCTTAAACTCACGGCTTGCCATTCCAATGTCAAAGTTTCCGTCAATTGTGCCTTTAAGGCCGGAAGACGAATCGCTTTGCTGTATTTCTATCGTTGCGCCGGGATTTATTTTTATATAGGCTTCTTTCAGTTTTTCCATAACGGGACTTACTGAGGATGAGCCCCCAACTACAATTTTGCCAGAAGCTTTGCCGCCGCTGTATGCCAAAGCGCTGCCATCAACATCAACATAGTACTTTGCTACTACTGCCTGGCCATCCAAGGACAGAATAAAACTGATAAAGTCATTTGCAAGCCTGCTGGCATCGGCTTTTGTTGCAATATAAAATGGCCTTGCAGCGGGATAGCTCCCGTTTTTTATGTTGGCGGCAGAGGCGCTTGCTCCTTCAATTTGAACAGCCTTGATCGTATCGTTAAGTGCTCCCAGGGATATGTACCCAATCGAATATTTGTTGCCGGCAATCGCAGCCATAAGAACGCCTGTATCTTTTTTGATTATGGCTTCTTTTGTACTCATGTCCTTTCTGCCGCCATCGGCGCTTTTCGCTTCAATTCCAAAAATACCGATGAACGCAATACGAGTGCCGGAACCGTCCTCGCGAGAAACAACGCTTATATCTTTGGCGCGATCAAAGCTAGCCAAGCTAGCACTTGAACAGCCATAAAAGACTGCTGCCAGCGCTGCAATTACTGGCAGTAAACAAACTGTTTTGTTCATAAAGCTTCCCATAAAATCCGCTTCATAAGTTTATAATAAAAGAGGGATATAAAAACCAAATACAGCTGGGTGTAAAATCCGTGTAAAATTATATAGTTCTTCGAAGCTTAGTGACTTTTATGTTCGATACTATATATGGTATGAAGCCGCTTGGGCATATACAGTATAGGGTATGACTTTTGACAAAATTGCCTTTGTCACTAAGCCTCGAGGAACTAAACTTGCCTTGCGGACGCGCTTATTATAAAATAGCATTTACCATGGATTCGCAAAAAGAAAAGCCGGCCGGGCACCTCCGGAACAAAAAGGGCAAAGAAACAAGCATTAACATCCGTCTGGAAACAAAGGACGATTATCTGAATGTGGAAAAACTTACACGGGAAGCATTCTGGAATTTGTATAAGCCCGGATGCGACGAACACTATTTGTGCCACATTTTAAGAGGTCATGAAGACTTTATCCCAGAATTGGATTTTGTTGCCGAGACGGACGGAAACGTAATAGCGTCCATCATGTATTCAAAGTCGTTTCTTATAAGTGAGGACAATGAAAAAACCGGAATTGTGTCGTTTGGTCCTTTATGCGTTCATCCGGAATATCAAAGAAGAGGAATCGGCGGCGCATTAATCGGGAAAACAAAAAGGCTGGCTGAAAAGATGGACATTCCAGCAATTGCAATTTATGGTGACCCGCATAATTATTGCAAGCACGGGTTTAAAAACGGCATTGATTACAGAGTCAGCAACATGGATGGGGAATATCCCTTGGGATTGCTGGTCCTGGAGTTGCAGCCAGGATTCTTCGGAGAAAAAAAATGGAAACTCCGGCAAAGCGATGTTTTTAAATATAAGCAGGAAGACGCTATTGAATTTGATAAGAAGTTTGAAAAAAAGAAAAAGAAAAACCAATACAGCCAGGAGTTATTCAAAATGCAAATCAGGTCGTTTTTAAAGGAATTTTAGGGCCCGTCAGGATTGCGGCGTAAACTTGTAGCCTATTCCGCGCACCGTTTTAACCAGTTCGGATACATTAATACGCTTGGGTTTGAAACGGCTGTTTTTTGCAGTGCCCGTATCCATGTCCGTCCAAAGAACCTTGTCTGTGACGTCGGTATATCCGGTGGACGCGGCGCCAACGTTTTGCAGCAACAAAAGCAGAGCAGATCCTCTTCCATAACACTACCCACGGTTACTCTTGGCGCATCCATCACAGATACCGCCGACTGGTCCCTGTCTGCACGGGTTTCCATTTCGCCCGACCTGCTGTTCCAGAAAACTTCCGGCAGCGCACAAGAAAACCTAGTGTAGTTCTTCGAAGCTTAGTGACTTTTATGTTCGATACTATATATGGTATGAAGCCGCTTGGGCATATACAGTCTAGGGTATGACTTTTGACAAAATTGCCTTTGTCACTAAGCTTCATAGAACTAAAAAAACCTTGCCATCCAGGAGCGGGCATTTTTAAAAACGGAAGAGAATGTGCGCAGAGCGTCTTGGGTTATTAAAACTTCCTAAACATTTTGGCCCGCCAGCCACTTGCTTGTGCTGCTTTTTGCAATTACCTGACCGCCTTTTAGCACAAACAGCCGGGCCGGCTGCAGCCTGATGGCATCCTTTATATTGTCGGTATCCAAAACCACCAGGTCTGCCTTGCATCCTTCTTTTATGCCGTAGTTTTCCAGTTCCAGGATTTTGGCGGCATCAAAAGTGCACATGTCAAACACTTTTTCTATTTCTTCCGGCAGGCCCATTTGTGCGGCATGGGCAGCAATAAGCGCCACCTGCAGCATGTCCGCGCTTCCAAAGGGGTAAAATGTGTCCTTTACGCAATCCTGCCCAAAGCTTAGTGTAAGCCCCGCTGCCAGCAATTCCTTGACCCTGGTAATGCCCCTTCTTATGGGCTGCTTGTCGCTCCTGCCCTGCAGCATCAAGTTGGTAGCCGGGTTTGTAATAAAGCGGATATTTGCTTCCTTGCATTTTTCTATAACATAAGAGGCATAATGGTCATCGTAGGCGGCCAGCGCACAAGTGTGCCCGGCCGTTACCCTGCCATGCATGCCCCTTTTTGATGTTTCGTCTGCAAGCATTTCCAGCGTGCGGTAAAAGGGGTCGTCAGTTTCGTCAACATGCATGTCTATGGGTGCATCAAATTTTTCTGCTATGTCAAAACATATTTTTATATGCTTTTTGCTGTCGGCAGGCGTTTTTTCGTTGGCCGGCATGCCTCCTACCACAGCTGCGCCCATTTCCATGGCTTTTAGCATAAGCTTATCGGTACCCGGGTCCTTTATTATGCCTTCCTGCGGAAAAGCGACTATCTGAATATCGGCCATGCCGGCGTACTTTTCTTTTGCCTTTAGTACGCCCTCCAGTGGCTTTAAGCCGCCAATGGTATCCACATCCACATGGGTTCTCATATAAGTGGTGCCGTGAGATATGGCCCTTTCTATTATATCGCTCGCCCTGTTGACTATATCTTCGTTGGTATACCCAGCTTTTTTGTCCCAAATAATTTCTATGGCCTCTTTTAAGCTGCCGCTTTTGTTTGGTCTGACCACATCCACAATATTGACCTTGTCCAAATGTATATGCGGCTCCACAAAAGATGGGACTACCAGCTTGCCTTTTAGGTCTATTTCTTCTGCGCCGCCAATATTTATGTTTTCGGATATTTCTTTAATTACACCATTGCTGATTAAAATATCCCACAAACCATGCTTTTCTCTCAGCTTTCCGTTCCTTAAAACCAAGTCCACAGCTTTTCCTCCCTTGATCTTACCTTAGTTCCTGGAAGATTCGTGGCAAATGCCAATTTTCTTAAAACCATACCCTGTATTGTATATGCCATAGCTGCTTCATACAATATAAAGTATGGAATTTGAGGGCCACTAAGCTTCCAGGAACTAACTATTTTTTACCAAGAGAGCCGTTGAAGAATCCGTCTATAAGGCGCCGGGAAAGGCTGCCGGGGCCGGGCAGTGGTGGCAGCTCTTCCGGCCCAAACCAGCCGGCTTCGGCTATCTCCACTTTGTCCGGCTGCAGCTCTCCGGAGACCCAGTGTGCAGAAAAACCAAGCATAAGCTGGTCTGGAAAGGGCCATGGCTGGGAGCCAAGATAGCAGTCCGTCTGCACTTCTATGTTTACTTCTTCTTTTATTTCGCGCTTTACGCAGCCTTCAAAGGTTTCGCCGGGTTCCACAAAGCCCGCCAGTATGCTCCAGCTCTTCATTTTGTTCATGGCGTTTCTGGCCAGAAGGAGTTTGTCTCCCCTGCTTACCACAGCCAGGATGGCCGGCGATATGCGCGGAAAGGTAAGGTTTCCGCATTTTGGGCATAGTCTGGCTACTTCGTCGCTCTTGTCCCCATTTTTGCTTCCGCAGCGCCCGCAAAAGTTGCTGTTGTATCTCCAGTTAAGATATGCCAAAAGTTTGCTGGTCCTAAACCAGTCCCTTTCGTGCAATATTGTCAGAAAGGACCTTAGCGGAACCCAGGCCCAGCCGGCCGGGGCTTCTGTTTCCTTGTCATACAGCTTGCCCAAAAGATCCCCGTTCAAAGCCTGCTCGCTTATGCTTTCCGGCAGTCTTGCCCCGGAGCTGTCCAGCAGCCTGCTCAAAGGTTCCTGGTCCCTGCCGGAGCCGGACAGACCCTTTTCTACAAAATCATCCTTTACCAAAACTTCTGCAGACCTGAAGGCAGTCACAAGCCTTCCTTGTTCCGAATAATCCATTTAAAGCAAAACCTTTCCCGATGTTTTAGGGCGCTATTTGCCAAAACCATAATGCAATTGACTTTTTATCTATATTAGCATAACAATACCAATATGCCAATTAATGGAATTATACACCTTTCCGATGCCGCGTTGATAGCTACTCATGCCCTGGCTGGCCTTGCCGAAGAACCTGACAAGCTGGTACAGGTAAAGGAGCTGGCCGCAATTATATCAGCCAGCGAGCACCATGTCTCCAAAGTTATGCAGAGGCTTGTAAAGGCCGGCCTGGCCAGATCTGTAAAAGGCCCCAGCGGCGGCTTCAGGCTTGCAAAGAATCCGGAAGATATAAGTTTTAAGGCGGCTATAGAAGCAGTGGACGGCCCCTTAAGCGGGGATTTTTGTCCTTTCAGTTCAGAATATTGCAAAACGGACAGCTGTATTTTTGGCAAAACCATTTTTAGGTACGCAGAAGAGCTGGTTGCCTATCTTGGTCAAAGAACTATAGCAGACGTTAAAAAAGACCGAAAAAACCCGTAATTTCATTCAATTTACATGGAGGATATATGGCCACAAGAGCGGTAATAGAAATAGATGAAGAACTGTGCGACGGCTGCGGGCTTTGCGCCAATGGCTGCCACGAAGGGGCTTTGCGCATTATTGACGGCAAGGCCAGGCTGGTTGGAGAAAGCCTTTGCGACGGGCTGGGAGCATGCATAGGGGACTGTCCGCGTGGGGCATTGTCCACAATAGAGCGAGAAGTAGAGCCATATAACGAGCGCAAGGTAATAGAAAACATACTGCCCAAAGGGCTTTCTACCATAGAAGCACACCTGGATCACCTGTATAGCCACGGTCAGGATGCATGGTATAATGAGGCTATAGAAATACTTGCAGAAAAGGGCATTAGGGTACAAGAACCTAAAACAGCCAAAGCAGCGGAAGCGCTTCCTGTTTTTGAAGGCTGTGCCGGCTCCTTTGCAAGGAGCCTTGGAACGGCTTCTCTTGGGCAGGCCCCGGCATTCAAGCCTTTTACGGCCGCTCCAAAAACCCATGGCGCTGCGGCGGCCGGCGGCGCTATACCCGGCATGCGCACTAAAGGCGCCGGCCTTGCAGAACTAAGCCTGGCTTCCCGGCTGGACCACTGGCCCATACAGCTGCACCTGGTCAACCCAAGGGCAGCGCACTTCAGGAATGCGGAGCTGCTCATAGCTGCCGACTGTACGGCTTTTGCATGCGGGGCTTTTCATCAAAGCCTGCTTGCAGGCAAAAAACTGGTAATAGCCTGCCCAAAGCTGGATTCCGGGCGGGAAGTTTACATAAGCAAGTTTAAAGCCTTTCTGGAAGATGCGCAGATCAGTTCCATTACCCTTGCCATAATGGATGTGCCTTGCTGCAACGGATTGCGCCGCATGATTGACGAAGCTGCCATGGCCGCTTCCCGTCATGTTCCAATAAGTACTGTTGTAATTGCCGCGGATGGCGGAACCCAGACCTGGCTGTAAAGCCCGGGTTTGTTTATACATACATTAAAAAAGGAGGAAAACATGTTTTGTTTTCAGTGTCAGGAAGCTCTTGGCAACAAGGGCTGTAACGGAGCCGCAGGAGCCTGCGGCAAAAAATCGGATACTGCCGAGCTGCAGGACCTGCTGATTCACAGCCTTAAAGGGCTGGCACTATGGGCACGTGAAGCTGCATCCAAAAACCTGGATACCAAGGCGGCCGATGACGCTATTATGGAAGGCCTTTTTGCCACCATCACAAACGCCAACTTTGATGACAGCTTCTTTGTCAATTCCATAAAGTCGGCGCTTAAAATTAGGGATCAGCTAAGGGATGCAGTAGAGCGTGCCCAGGGCTCAGAGCTTCCCTATGGCTGCCCGGCCTGCGGCTCTTCAGATGGAGTGGCCCCGGAGGCTTCACTTTTGCGTTCGGACGCAGCCCTTTGGACAGCCGCTCCCCAGGACTTTGCATCCAAAGCCAAAAGCGTAGGAGTCCTTGCCACAGAAAACGAGGATGTACGTTCCCTGCGTGAGCTGACCATTTACGGCCTAAAGGGCATGGCTGCCTATGTGCACCATGCAGCCGTTCTTGGCTACAGCGACCCGGAAATCCATGCATTTATGCGGAGGGCACTGGCAGCCACTCTGGACAATGGCCTAAATGCCGACGCGCTTACCGCTCTGGTCCTGGAATGCGGTTCCTTTGGCGTAAAGGCCATGGAGCTGTTGGACAGGGCCAACACAAGCACTTACGGCAAACCGGAAATTACAACGGTCAAGCTTGGCGTAGGAAAAAACCCTGGCATTCTGGTGTCCGGCCATGACCTTAAAGACCTGGAAATGCTTCTGGATCAGAGCACAGGCAAGGGTGTGGACATATATACCCATGGCGAAATGCTCCCGGCCCAGTATTACCCCGCATTCAAAAAGTATCCCCACTTTGCCGGTAACTACGGCAATGCATGGTGGAAGCAGCGCGAAGAGTTTGAGAAGTTTGGCGGGCCCATACTTATGACCACCAACTGCATAGTGCCCATGCCTGACAGCTACAAGGCCAGGCTGTACACCACAGGTGTTGCGGGTTATCCCGGCTGCAGCCATATCCATGCAGACAGCAAGGGCCGCAAGGATTTTTCCGCTGTAATAAAAGCGGCAAAAAAATGCGCTGCTCCGGAAGAGCTGGAAAGCGGCACCCTGGTGGGCGGCTTTGCCCACGACCAGGTGGCAGCCCTTGCAGGCAAGGTAGTAGAAACCATAAAGGCTGGAAAAATCCGCAAGTTTGTTGTTATGGCCGGCTGTGACGGCAGGCACAAAAGCCGCAGCTACTATGAAGACTTTGCCAAAGCCCTGCCCAAGGATACAGTCATACTTACAGCCGGCTGCGCAAAATACCGCTACAACAAGCTGGACCTTGGAGACATAGACGGTATTCCGCGGGTGCTGGATGCGGGTCAGTGCAACGACTCGTATTCGCTAATAATGACAGCCCTGCTTTTAAAGGATGCCTTTGGCCTTGCCAGCGTAAACGAGCTGCCCCTGGCATTCAATATTGCCTGGTACGAACAAAAAGCGGTAATAGTGCTGCTGGCCCTATTGTCGCTCGGGGTGCAGAACATACATCTTGGCCCAACTCTTCCTGCCTTCTTGTCACCCAATGTGGCAGGCGTGTTAGTGGAAAAGTTTGGCATTGGCGGCATAGGAACAGTAGAAGACGACATAAAGCTGCTGGTTGGCTGACAAGCATTTTTTAATGGCCTAAGACAAAAAAACCGTCCTTGCAAAAAGGGCGGTTTTTTTATGTAGTTCTACGAAGCTTAGTGAGCTCATATTATTGTTGTATCAACACTTAAAGAACAAAACGGTAAGGAAGCATTCTTTTTGTTGATGATTGAGCAGATTTTGCCTTTCTGTTACCCTGTAATTGCTTGGTATATAAAATTTTAATAGCCAATAAGCTTCCTGGAACTAACGAGGGGAACCCATGCCCGCAAAAATCAGAGCCGACCGCATTTTTCTTGGCCTTTCTTCTTTTCAGGCTTTGGCCATGTTCAGGCGAGGCATTTTTTATACCTTTCTGGCGGTTTATTTAAGGGCAGAACTGGGCCTTTCTGTAACCGAAACCACCCTTTTTGAAACCATCCCCATGATACTAAATGTGCTGTTCCAGACCTTTGTATGGGGCAGGCTTACCGACCACTTGCAAAAACGCCGTTCCCTCATAATTGTAGGAGAACTGCTTGCCAGCGCAGGGCATATACTTATGTGGTACTTCCACGCCATTGCGCCCAACACAAGGGCTTCCGCCTATGTAATAATTACCAGCCTTACAATTATTGAGGCATTCTGGTCCATGTCCAACATAGGCTGGAGCGCATATATATCCGATGCCTACGATGTGGAAGAGCGTAATGCGGTACAGGGCAGCTTTGCCAGCATAGGAGGCCTAGGCCGCATTGCCGGCGCTATGGCAGGCGGGCTTTTGTACGATGCCATGGGCAAAGCCCCGGCCGGCTGGGGCTACAGCAGGGGCAGCATCTTTTTTACAGCAGCCTTTGTAATGGCAGTTTCTGTCATACCCCTGTTTTTTATGCCGGAAGGCGGCGTGGATTTTAGAAAAAAAGAAGAAAAAGCACCGCCTGCCCGCCTGAAAGCATCCGGCAAAGCCAAAGCTTTGACTACGGCTTCCGCTTCTTCCGGCAACAGTTCCTTGCTGGGCTTTCTGATTTTCCTTCTGGCCATGCTTCTGGTCAACTCTGGTATAAACTCCCTAGCAGCATTCAGGGGCCAGTTTTTGGACCTGCGGGATGGCTTTGCTGCCAGCCCGCCCCAGATTAGCCTGGCCGTAAACGTGGAAGCCGCCGTTCTTATCATAACAGGGTTTTTTATAGGCATTATGGGACGCAAAATGGGCATAAAAAAGCTGCTGCTGTTCGGAAGCGCCGCCGGAATTGTGTCCATGCTGCTGCATGCGGTTGCGCCAAGCCTCGTCGTAGTGTATACCGGGGCAGCCTTCAGAGGATTGTCAGAAGGCTGCGTGGCTTCTTCATCCTACGCTTATGCATCCACCCTTATACCGCCGGAAAAACGCGGCAGATACTTTGCATATTACAATGCCACCTTCTTTCTAAGCTGGGGAGTGGCCGCCACCTTCATAATTGGGCCGCTAATTGATGCGCTTATAAAAAGCGGGCAAAACGAGGTTTTTGCTTTCAGGATGGGGCTTGCATCCGGAGCCGTGCTGATGGTCATTGGCCTGGCTTTATTGCTGTTGCTCTTTGCCTTTGGCAAAAGGAAAAGTTCCATTCAAAATGGCGGCTAATTCTGCCAGTATCATGGCAGTGGCGCCCCAAACCTTTAGCCCTGCCAGCCTGTAAAAGGGTATGCGCCATTTTTGTCCGTAAAGCTCGCTTTCTTCCACATTTACAGACGAGCTGTCCAGGAGTTCATCCAGGCTTGGCTCAAACAGCCCGGCCACTTCCGAGCTGGACGGAACATAAGCGGGCCTTTCATTTATCACACCTACAAAGGGGTATACAATAAAGCGGCTGGGCGGCACAGGCAGCGTGCTTAGCTGCTTTATGATTTTTACAGAAGATGGATTAATTCCCAGCTCTTCGTTTGCCTCCCTCAGTGCGCAGTCTGCATAGCTTTCTCCCGGCTCAAGAGAACCGCCCGGCAGTGATACCTGGCCGTCATGCACCCCGGGGCCGGTGGGCCTCTGTATAAGCGGAAAACAAAGGCCGGAGCTGCCGGGAACCAGCAACACAAGCACAGCGGCCTCCTTGTAGGAGCGCTGGTCCGAGCCGTACTCCAGCACAGGCCTGTAACTTGGGCTCATGGGTTTTCTGGCATCGTCGCCCGGCAAAAAAGGGCAGGAAATAATCCGGTTTACTGCAAAACTATAATCCATCCATGATAATATGACAAAGAGAGCATAAAGGGGCAATACAGGCCATGAAGTATCTGATAAGCAAGGAAGTGGATGGAAAAGCCGCTTATTACACCATACGCTGGTCACCTATGGCAAAAGCCGACAAGTACTCCATACTTGGCTCCGTACCGGCCATGGGCGGCATGGCAGAGCTTTATTACATGGATGCCAAAGGCAAACTGTGCCTTTACATGATAGCCCGCTCCTATTATGGCGGCCTTAGGGCAAGCCTTAGGACAGCCACTGACCCGGAAACGGAAAAGGACGAAAAGCGCCGCGCCATACTTATGGAGCACGAAGACAAAATATACTACCGCTACTCCCTTTTGGAATCCAAAGACGACATGAGCGACATTATGTATTTTTACCTTAGCACCTACTTGCCGCACAAACGGCACAAGCATTCCGGCAGGTACGACAATATTTTTGTTTCTGAAGCTGATTCCGGAAAATTGGTGACAATAGACTAGTTCTTAGAACCTTTGAGACAATTATTTTTCATACTGCATATTGTATGAATAAAACAGCTATATACTATATATGGTATCGTTTTTGGCAAAACTGGCTTTGCCTCAAAGGTTCGAAAAACTAAATAAAGCTCACATGGCGCAAAAAACCTGCCGATATCAATTAAAGAAGACTAGTGGGCACCTCTAGTGCAATAACCCTTAAGCAGTTCCTAGTTCTTCGAAGCTTAGTGATAATGGCAATTTTGCAAAAAACATACAATATAATGTATAAGGCCAGGCAGTTCTATACAATATATAGTATGGAGCCAAAAAGCCACTAAGCTTTATGGAACTATATAAGCAGTTCGGAGGCTTTTTAAATGATACGCGGATGGTATACAGGCGCCAGCGGCATGGCTGCCCAGCAAGTCAGGCTGGATGCCATAGCCAACAACCTTGCCAATGTGGATACAGACGGCTACAAGCGCGATGTGGCAATAAGCAAGGCTTTTGCCCAGCAATTACTAAGGCGGATGAATGATGACGGCCTGTACCTGCATCCCCTTGGCTCAGGAGACATGGCTCCAATCATAGGCAAAATAGGCACTGGTGTAGAAACTAACGAGCTTTTTACAGAACTGGAGCAGGGTGCGTTAAAGGGCACAGACAGCGACTTTGACCTGGCACTGGACGGCAAAGGCTTTATGTGCGTAGAAACACCCAACGGCGAGCGCTATACCAGAAACGGCTCCTTTGTGCTTGGCAAAGAAGGCTATCTGGAAACAAAAGAAGGCTACCCGGTTCTAGGAGAGTCCGGACCCATAAGAATAAAAGAAAACAACTTTCAGGTGGACAAGGACGGCAGGGTATGGGTCAACGAAGCCTACCAGAACGACCCCCTGGACCTGGTTGGCAGGGAAGAAAACGAGTGGGAAGAAACAGTGCTCCTGGATACCGTAAAAGTGGTGGATTTTGCCACAGTGCGCTATCTTGCAAAACAGGGCTCAAGCCTTTACAGGGAAACAGAAGAATCCGGCCCGGCCGAAATTTTGGCAGCGGAAAACAGGCCAAAAATGATACAGGGCTTTGTGGAAGCATCCAATGTAAACCCCGTTACAGAAATGGTGCGCATGATAGAAGTAAACCGCGCATACGAAGCCAACCAGAAAAGTATACAGGCTGAGGATGCATCCCTAGGCAAGCTTATAAACGAAGTAGCAAAGGTTTAATCTGTAACAAAAAGCATGCCGATAAATTATATAGGCCCATAAGGGCCCGGGAGCAAGCATGGTACGAAGTCTTTGGACCGCAGCAAGCGGAATGATAGGCCAGCAGGCCAGCATCGACACAATTTCAAACAACCTGGCAAACGTAAACACGGCCGGCTACAAAAAAATGCGCGCCGACTTTGAGGACCTTATCTACCAGACAGTGCGTGTTGCGGGAACTCCTGCAACAGAAGACACCGTTGTTCCGGTGCCTGTGCAGATGGGCCATGGCGTAAAGCTTGCAGCCACGCAGAGGCAGTTTACCCAGGGCAATCTGGAAAATACCGAGAACGTGTCGGACCTGGCCATAATGGGCGACGGGTTTTTCCGGATAATGATGTACGACGGCTCCTGGGCATACTCCAGGGACGGAGCATTTAAAATTGACGCCAACGGCCAGTTTGTCACCTCCAACGGCTACAAGCTTATGCCGGAGCTTGTTCTGCCGCAAGACTTTATACCGGAAACCCTTTCCGTTAGCCAGGACGGCAGGGTAAGTGTAAAAGTACCCGGCCAGGACGACCCCATAGACGTGGGCCGCCTGGAGCTGTACCGCTTCCCCAACCCTGTGGGGCTCACCGCAGTAGGAGAAAACCTCTTTAAGCTGTCCAACGCATCCGGAGACCCTATACCCGGCCGCCCGGGCTATGACGGCATGGGCAAGACCATACACAAGTTCCTGGAAATGTCCAACGTTTCTGTCGTTCGGGAAATGGTAAGCATGATAGTTGCGCAGAGGGCTTACGAGTTCAACTCCAAAGCCATACAAACCAGCGACAACATGCTCGGTACAGCCACAAGCCTTAAGAGGTAGTAAAAAGTGAATATAGACAGCTCCATGCTGGCATACAGGAACCAGGCCGTTAAAGCCCCCAAAGCGCGCGCAGAAGGGCTGGGGGCGGCCAGCCTTGGCGCTAAAAACAATGCCATAAACAAAACCAGCCCGCTTTATGAGCAGTGCAGGGAGTTTGAGTCCATTTTTATAAACATGATGCTTAAAGAAATGCGCTCCACCGTTCAGAAAACCGGCTTAATAGACGGCGGCCAGGCAGAGGAAATTTTTTCGGACCTGTTATATGACGAGTATGCCAAAGACATGGCCAAAATGTCCGGCTTTGGGCTGGCAGATGCCGTTTACCTGGAGCTTGTAAGGGCTAATTCGTCTACCCTTCCCGCCCCGGAAAGCGCCTAATAGACCAAACCCTAAAAGCCCGCGCTTTTAAGCCTGCCCTGTTTTGCCCTTGCCGCAGTATGACTCCACAGCCTTTAGCGACTTGTCAAAGTCCGGGCCCAGCCTTTTTATACCCGTATTTGTACACAACCAGTCTTCTTCGTTCCTTATTCCGCCAAAACCAAGCCAAAGAGCTGCTTCCTTGTAATTTATAAAATCCTTGTGCCTTTTTTCCGCATGCCAGGCCTCTATAAGGCCCTGTATAAAATAAATGCCGGGCTCTATTGTAAACACCATACCTGGCTTAAGGCTTTTTGCAAGCCTTAGGCTTTTAAGGCCAAAAAGGCTGCTTCTTTCTTCTCCGTCGTAGCCTACATAGTCCTCTCCGAAGCTTTCCATATCATGCACGTCCAGCCCCATCTGATGCCCTATGCCATGCGGAAAAAAGCATGCATGGGCGCCTGCAGCCACGGCTTCATCCGTATCGCCCTTCATGAGGCCCAGCTCCTTAAGGCCAATGGTTATGGCCCTGGCAGCGGAAAAATGCGCGTTTCTGAATGCTATTCCGGGGCCTGCGGCAGCGGCAGCAGCCTCTCCAGCTTTTAGCACAATGTCGTAAACAGCCTTTTGCCTGTCTGTAAACCGGCCGAAGACAGGAATGCTGCTTGTAAGGTCGCCGGCATAGCCTTTTGCGCTTTCTGCTCCGCAGTCCAGTAGCAGTATTTGGCCCTTTTCCAGTAGGCCGTCGTAGCCATGCTTATGGAGCACATCCCCCCTGCCTGTAACAATGGCCGGAAAGGACGGCTGCCCTCCAGCAGCGTACGCCTCCCTGTAAGCCTCCGCTAATAGCTCATGCTCCTTTTTGCCCGGCTCAATGGCAGCCATTACAGCCCTGTGCATGGCCTGGCTTGCAGCAACTGCCTTTTCTGTTTCTGCAAGCTCCCGCTCTTCTTTAATTTCTCTTTGGGATACAACGGCTTTAATCAGCCCAACGGAAGCCATAGCGGGTATATCCAAAGGGCTTTTGCCCAGGATTTCCGCAAGTTCCAGGATTGTGTCTGCCTTGTATGGCGGCAAAAAGTGAATTGGCTTGCCTTGGCCGCCGGCAGCAGCAAAGGCTGCCCTGGGCTTTACCGCGTCTGCCCCGCACATGGCCATAAGCTCTTGGGCAGCAGGCCGGGGGCCGGTCCATACCAGGCTGTCCAGCCCCGGGTCATCCGTAAAAAGCACAGTTTTGCCCTCTGACAAATCCATGATGGCGGCCAAATCGGCTTCTGCATGCCCAAAATAATATAAAAAGCTGGAATCCTGCCTAAATGGATAAGCATTGTCAGCGTAATTCATGGGGCTGGCCCTGTTCCCCGGAAACAATAACAAGCCGGTTTTTATACCCCTATCCCTTAAAGCTATGGCAAGGGCATGCCTGCGTTCAACATATACTGATGTTTCAAACATATTTTATATGCTACTGTGCAGCTTTCTATCCGTCAATAAAAAACAAGATTTTAGTCGTGTACTAATAGGCCTTTTTGGCGGGAATCTATGGTTTTAAGCAGATTTAAGAGCTTATCCTTATCCATAAGGTCTATAAGTCTGGCTTCCACAAACTTTTTGGCCTCGTCAGAAAAGATACCGCTTGTAAGGCAATAACCCTTTCCAGCCTTTACATCCTTTATTTTGGCATGAAAATCCCTCAGAACTATTTCTCCGACAGTAGTGCTGGAACGTATCATTCTTAACAGTACGGTATCGGACCAGCGGCTGGTTTCCACCTCTGCAAGAATGTCGGCCCAGTCGTTTTTTTGCACAGAAATATTGGTAATTTTTACCTTGGCTTTTGGAAAAAAGGTAAGGGTAATTTTGCGGCAAAGCGTAATAAAGTCGCTGGTGGGAGCCATAAGGTATATCTGCAGATTGCGTGAAGAGTTGAGCTCCCTGTATTTTGCAAGTTGAGCCTGGCTATCCTTGTAATTGGGGGACAATTCCTGAATTTCTGTAAGCAGTTCTACAGCTTTGCCTATTTCCTGCTCTTTAAGGTAGGCAGCAGCCAGCCGATATTTGGTTTCTATAAACAGCTCTGGCTTTATATTGCTATGCTTGAGACCCAGCTCAAAATCCATAATGGCTTTTTGGTGCTGCCTCTGGTTGATATGAATTGTACCGGCAAAAAGAGCAGCAGAAGGCCCCAGTACCGGGTCGGTCCTCAAATGGGTAAACAGCCTTATGGCCTGTTCGTTCTGGCCAAGCTCATGAAAGCATTCGGCCATGGTAAAAAGGCTTTCCTTGTCGTCAGGCTGCAAGTCCAGAGCCTTTTTAAGATAAACCAACGCTTCCTTGTTGTTTTTTGTTTTGAAAAGGGCATGACCCATATAGCGCAAAGAAGGGGCATGTTCCATATTCAGTTTGATTGCGCTTCTTAAAAAGCCTATGGCTTTTTCGTACTGTTTTTTTTGGAATTCCAGATAACCAAGATTGTGAAGGATTTCAAAATCATCAGGCTTTATGGTATAGGCAAGAATCAGCCCTTTGTAAGCCTCTTCCGCCTTGCCAAGCCTTAGCGCACTCAGGCCATACAGCTTGTTTATCAAAAACTCGTCAAGAGCCATGCTGCCTGAAGCAAGCTCCACAAGAATTTCATAGGCTTTATATGCCTTGTCCCAGGCCTCCTGGGAATAATACACTTCTCCAATCGCCAGAAGGGCATCAGGATCCTTGGGATTCTGTGCCAATCGGCGGTTGGCTTCCTTCATTATTTGCCCCTGGTCCTTTACGCGAATTTTTTTGCCTTTTTTGGAACCGTCGGGCGTTTTTTTCCAAGATTTGATTGTACCGGCAATAATTACAAGCAGGGCAAGGACTATTATTACTATTACTACAGGCAAAATATCCATTAAGCAAGTATGGCCGGCACATGCAATTCTTGTCAAGAAATGCTTTATTACTTCGTAACCGTCAATTCTTCCCATACTTAATAAATTCTATATTTCTTGATCCGCGGGTATCCGCACAAATCCGCTTTATCCGTGTGCTAATTCCTAGGACCTTGAACGCGGTTGCCTTTAAGTGGGGCAAATTGACGCTTACTACCTAGCTGCCAAGCTTATACTATAAAAAGCAGCTTTTTTATAAAAACTGCCTTTCTCAATAAGGTTCATGGAACTACCAAACAATTTGGACAAAAAAAATCCCGCTGCCAAATTATAAGTAATTCGGTAGCGGGATTATAAAGACGCTATGCAGCGCCCTTATTCATTTTACCAGCGATTGCCGTAGTCCCTGCGGGGAGGGCGCTCGTTGGCTTCGTTTACGCGAAGGGAGCGGCCATCCAGCTCGCGGCCGTTCATGCCGCTGATAGCTGCAACAGCTGCATCATCATTGGCCATTTCTACAAAGCCAAAGCCTTTGGAACGGCCGGAGTCGCGGTCAATAACAATATTTACCGACTGGACTTCGCCATACTGGGTAAAGGCATTGCGCAGGCCATCTTCAGATGTTCCGTAGCTCAAGTTTCCGACGTAAAGTTTCTTAGCCATCAAGAATTCCTTTTCCCGGACTTTATACCGGGTATTGATATAGTCGTGGAACAGATTCGGAAAAGAGGCCAGAAATTTCGTTACGCGGGTCAGCGTGATTCGCCGGAATAGATGAGACAAAACGTTTAATAATACGGCAAAAATCTAACAGATTCACGGTCCTCGAAAACACGATTCGTTTCCAACAATATAAAATTATATCAACTTTATTTTAGAATGTCAAAGGGCTAATTTTTATCTTAATCCCTTTCTGTCGGGAACTTGTATATACTTCCTCGAAGCTTAGTGGCTTTTTGTTTCCATACTATATATTGTATAGAGCTGCCTGCCTATATACATTATGCAGTATGATTTTTGCAAAATTGCCATTACCACTAAGCTTCGAGGAACTAGGGAAAATACCTTTTACCAGGGTCAAAAAACGGAAGGGTCCTATCCCTCTGGGACAAAAGCGGACTAATACCAAGTTTTGGCCACGGAATATTCAAAACAGGATCATTCCAGCGTATGCCGTCTTCGTGCTCCGGGCTGTATTGGCTTGTGCATTTGTACAAGAGCTCTGTTTCATCTTCCAATGCCATAAAACCGTGCGCAAAGCCCGGCGGTATCCACAGGCCCAGCCCATTTTGGCTGCCAAGCTCCAAACAGAAATGCTCTCCAAAGCTTTTTGAGCTGCTGCGCAAATCTACAACAACATCAAATGCCCTGCCCCTTAAAACCATCACAAACCTGCCCTGCGCAAAAGGCTCCTTCTGGAAATGCATGCCCCTTAGCACCCCAAAGACAGAAACAGAATAGTTGTCCTGCACAAAAGGCATATTTATACCGGCCTTGCCAAATTCGCTTTCCTTGAATGCTTCCATAAAAAAACCCCGCTCATCCTTGTGCTTGCTGGATTCAATTACAAGGAGGCCGGGGATTTTTACAGGTCTAAAAATAAAAGGCACGCTGCAACACTCTGCTATTTTAAAAGGCCAAACTTGTCAGGGCTGGCAAAATGCGGACTCTTCTTCCGTTTTGCCTTTTTCGTTCAGATGATGTTCTTTCATGAAATGCAAAATTACAAAAAAGACTGTCAGCAAAGACCAGGAAACAATTGTCAAAACCCAATGTGCAAGGGCGGGCAAATACAGGCTGCTTATTGCAACAGCCCCTAGCCCCATGCTCCAAGCATAAACAACAGCCAGTATGCCCCTTGTGCCCAGGCCAAGCCTTAACAGTTTGTGGTGTATATGCCAGTTGTCCGGGCTCATTATGTCTACACCCTTCCTGCTTCGCCTTATCATGGCGGCAAACACATCAAAAACTGGCAGCAACAAAACTGTAATTCCGTTCCAAAACCACAAAGAGCCATGGTCCCTGGCACCCATAAGAGGCAAAATAGCTAATATAAAGCCCAAAAGATTGCTGCCGGAGTCTCCCATAAATATTTTTGCAGGCGGAAAGTTGTAAAAAAGATAGCCCGTCAGGGCTCCAAGTAAAACTATGGCCGCCAGGGCAGGGGTATGCATGCCTCTGCCCAACAGAATCACTCCTATAGAAAAAGCGCTTATAATGCCAATGCCGCCGGACAGGCCATCCATGCCGTCTATCATGTTCATGGCATTTATTACTCCGACTATCCATACCAGAGTCAGCAGCCAGGAAAAACCGCCAAGGCCCAAGTTACCAAACCACGGAATATAAACAAAGCTGAATCTGTAGCCGGCCGCGCATACAATTATTGCTGCAGCCAAATGAAATACAAATTTAATACTGGCTTTAAGGTCTTTAAAATCATCCACCAAACCGGCTGCAAAAACAATTACAAGTGCTATTATTATCGGCCAAAAGCCAAGAATATCCTTAGCGCTGGAAAGAGAAAAAACGGATACGGCAATAAGGCTTGCCACAAAAGAAACAAAAATGCCTATCCCGCCCAGCCTTGGTATTTTGCCCTTGTGAATTTTTCTTTCATTTACCTGGTCATACCAGTCCATTTTTTTTGCTGTAAAAATAATTAGCGGAATCAATACAATATTAAAAAGGCAGGCAACTAGTCCGGCAAAAAGTAAAGCCATTAATACCATCCTTTTTTGCAATATTACAGTATATGATTATCGGCCTGCAGCTGTCAAAACCGTTATAATAGTCTTGAAAAAAATGGATACATCCAGGGCAAGGGACATGTTTTTAAGATAATAAAGATCATACTGTAATTTTTTGTAAGTGTCTTCAATGGATGGAGAATGATATTCACCGGAAACCTGGTCCCAGCCGGTAATGCCGGGTTTTATCATGTGGCGCTGCCTGTAAAAAGGAATGGCCTTTTCTAATTCTTCTGCCAACTCCGGCCTTTCTGGCCGCGGGCCAACAAAGCTCATCTCTCCCTTTATTATGTTCAACAACTGTGGCAGCTCGTCTATCCGGGTTTTGCGGTAAAAAGCTCCAAGAGCGTTAATCCTGTCATCATTTTTACCGGTGGGTTCGTGCCGATTTTGTTCTACACGCATGGTCCGAAACTTGTAAATGACAAAAGGCTTATTTGCCTTACCAAGGCGTATTTGCTTGAAAAAAACGGGACCTTTGGAAGAAATTTTTATGCCAATGGCAAGCAAAGGCCAGAATGGCAAGACAAAAAGCAGGCCAAAAAATGCAAATACTATATCCGCAGCCCGCTTTATTGCACTGTAAAACATTTTTGCCTGCAGGTCGGTTCTTTCAAGAAACCAGGCTTCACTTATAACGCCCAGCGGCACCCGCCGTAAAAACATTTCGTAAAAGTCCTGAAAGCGCATAAACCTGATTCCTGCTTCTATTTGGGCAAATAGTATGCGCCTTGCTTCCATAGAAAGCTCCGCTTTGTCGCTCAAAACAATCAGCTTTATGGAGTTCCTTTCAAAACTGTCCTTTAGCTCGGGCGGGTCATCAATTTTGTCAATAATTTCAAGCTTGTCTTTAGTGCAACACTCATCGTAAATAAAAACAGGCTTAAACCCCAAATGCGATTGCGCATACAGGGCATCCAGCAACTCTTTTGTCTCATCCACACAGCCTATAAAACCCAGTCTTGTTTTTATAGGGGAATATCTCATTATTTGCACAAACATGCGCCGCCATGCCAGTATCAGCCAATAAGACAAAAATACAAACAAAAGCAAAACTGTTTTAGGAGAAATGGATAAGCTGGGTACCGAATAAAAAACAGTAATGCTCAATGCACCCGAAATGCCAACGGCGAGCATAAGGCGCGTTGCAAACTTGAAGCTGTCAAAAGGTATATCAAGAGCATAAAGCCTCAGCAGATAAAATATTATTACCCAGCCGACAAACAAAACGGAAAATATCCTGACATGCGTGACAAGCCTGGCCGTATCCGGTATGGCCAAGTTGCGTATTACAAGAACTATAAAGAGGCACAAATACAATATCGCAATATCCACAAGCAAGACTATAAGCTGCCTTGTTTTTAAGGATGGATGTTTCATTATTTTCCTTGCAGTTTTATTCTAGCAGTATTTTGCCAATCCGGGCGCTTATGCCTTGTTTTTTCCTAAAGCTTCCCTTATTTTTTCCATTGTAACGGGATCCTTTTTTACATTTTCTATGGCATTTAAGATAAAAGCCGCAAGCACGGATAAAAAGAAAATGGCAAAAATCAAAATTATGCCCTTTTTTGCTATGCTTTTGCGGATTTCAGAAACGGTTTCATCCTTCATCAAAATAGTTGCCGGACTTTCTGCTATATCAATGGGTTCTATCGTATTGCGCACAACAGAATCGGCAACCACATATTTGTAATAGATATCCGTAAGGCTGAAATCCAGGGCTTTGTCCATTTTTGTTGATTCCAGCACTCCCAGCAAGTCTTTATAAATAAGTAGATACTCCTTTGCAGGAGCCTGTAGGAATTCCTTAATTCTTACAGCAGCGCTTTTAGAAATTTCTGACAGAAAAAGCTGGGCAGTTTTTGGACTTTCGTCAACAAATTTTAAGCTAAGCTGGCTACCTGATTTTTGTATGGTATATAGGCGCTGTGCTTTATCCAGTTTTCTGCCAGTAAAGCTTTTGTTTTCTATAAGTCTCTTTTTTATAAGGTTTATGGCTTTATCCCTGTTTGTGTATAGCTCTATTCCCAAATTTTCCTTGGCATCGTAATCCATCGCAACAAGGGTTTCGTATATAACGGATGGGTCCCTAAAAAAGCCGTCAAGCAGCTCAAGCATGGCGCTTTCTTTTCTCAAACGGACAACATCAGGAGAAATAGTTATAGTTAAAGCTTCTGCAAAATACTTTTCTTTTTCTGTTTTGGAAATTTTGTAATAGGGGTAAAAAACATAAAGAGCGGCAACAAGAAGAAGCGCAGCCAGAACAGGCAAAATAACAAGCCTGCGGAATTTTAACAAAACAATAAACAAGTCGATTAAAGAAATTTCGTCATTGTCGGTAATAGCTTGCTGCTCCATAAAAAGAGTGCTCCTTTTTAAAAGTTTACTTGCATTTCCAGACCAAACAAAAGGGCAAGGCGGCGTCCTGCAGGGTCAGGGTTTTTTGATTTTACATAGTATGAACCGGCCGGGCCGTATACCACAGGCATGGTAAGGCTGGCTGTTATATACTTCCATGGCTTCCATACAAGGGCGCTTGTAATATAGCCGGAATTTTCCTGGAACTCGTGCCTGTAGTCCAATCCAAGATTAAAAACAGAGCCCAATATTTTTTTATAGCCAAAGACCATAGCTATATTGTGCCTAAAACTTCCAGTTGTATCAAGCTTTCCGAGGTATTCTCCGTAAAGCTTTATGCGCTCCCATTCCTTAAAAAAGCCGCCCAGCAGCATGTATTCGGGCTCCGGGCGCGTATCCCAAGACAGTACAAAGTCAGCCAAAATGTCTGTTCCCAATATTACCTTTTTTACCGACAAAAGCCCTTTAAGCCCTACTTCTTCCCGGTATTTTGCCCCCAGGGACAAAAGGGTATTCCATACAACAAGCTCGGCTTTGCCTGCGTAATACAGGTCTTTGTAAGAAGCAGCATTGTTTTTTGCTAGCACAATGGCAGAAACACCGTTTAATAAGGCCGGCAGGCTTGCCCTTAAAGAAAAGGCCGCTTCCGAATCTGCCATAAGATTGCTTTCTGTAAAAATCCTGCCCTGCCCCCAACTACTGGCATGCTGACCCAGGCGAATAAAAATAGTATCCTGTAGGGTGTAGTCAATAAAAAGTTCGGATATATTAAACTGCGTCCAGCTTGCGCTGCCACCCATAGGATTCATAGTGGCAGCAAATGCTCCGAAAAAGCGGAAGTCAGGGTCAGGCCTTGCATCCATATAAAGCGTTACCGAAGTACTTAAACCTATATTGCGATCAAAGTACAGCCCCGGGTCTTTTAGCTCCGGCCAGTCCGTCCAGCCTGCACCTATGCCCCCTATGGCCTCAAAATAGCCTGACAGTTTTATTTTTTCTTCTGTTACAAAGCTTGCCAAATGGTCTTTTTGCTGCGGCTCCTCTTGCCTGTCCGGCTCCGGAGAAGCAAAAAGGTCGTCCAGGTTTTCTTCTGCCGGCCACAAAAAGCCTGTTGCAAAAGCAAGCATAAAAAGCGGCAGAAGCTTTTGCCTTATCACCTGGCCACTCTTTCCAGATATTCCTTTGTATATACATAATCCGGCAGGGCTTTTAATGATGGCGCCTTTATGCTAACCGTGGTGCGCTCGTACTCTGTTTTGCCGGCAACGGTTTTGGACTTTAGGTGGTCCAGTATTACAAGGGACACCGGCAGCCACCTGTTACCCACCTTCTGGTAGCTAGGAATGGCAGTGCTGCGCATAAGCTGGCCGGACAGGCTGTAGTCTTCTATTTTGCGTACCAGATCATCCCCGTCTGACACCCAAATTTTTACCTTAGGAAAGCTTGCCTTGTCTGTTCTGGCTTCAAGGCTCAGTACCGTACAGGAAAAAGCTCCAAGCTTTTCTTTTGTACTGGACACAGCCCTGTAATCTTCCGAATAATTAGAGCGGCTAAAGTCGGAGTTTCTTGCCCCGGAGTTCTGGAAGCGCTCTTTTGCGCTGGTAAAGGTAAACACCCTGCCCACGGGGTCATAAAGCCACAGGGTATCCCCTTCTTTTAAATAACCCTTGCCCTTGTCTATAACAGGCTCAAGTATCAGGATTAAATACTGGTTTGTCCTGTCCCGCCTGA
>JAKPMS010000079.1 GCA_029548805.1 Spirochaetota bacterium
CGGCACAACGGTTTTCAAGACCGCCTCCTTAAACCGCTCGGACACCGCTCCCCTTTAAGGCAAGAAATAATATGAATTTAAATATTCCTTGTCAAGGCTTTGGCCTGATTCAGCCAACAAGATAACGCCCCAACTCGTTAAGTTCTGGAAAGCTCGAGGATACCGGTTTTTTGCCGCGGGACTGCTCTTTGTCCACTTCCAGTGTCAGCATATAAAGCTTGTTTACATAGTCAGCCAAAATATTAAGGTTTGAAGCATAATTATTTACAACCATATCCCTGAGCACCTTGTCCTGTGAACTTATTCTGTCTAAGCCAACATGCTTGAACACATGGGCTCCTTGCTTTCTTGCAGCACTTACAAAGCGGGCCATGGCCAGAACAAATCCGTAAAGTTCCTCAAGATGATAGCCCTGATAACGATAGCTGTCACCTTTCTCTGTAAACTGCTCTATCTGGTTCCAGCTGGCATTGTCCAAAGCGAGTAAAGACAGCGCTGCCCTTGTAAAGCGATTGGAAATGTTGTTCTTGAAATGATTCTCGATAGCTTCTAGCATTCTGCTAATTTCTGGAGACTTGACTTGCATGGTTCCATTATATTACTTAGCCAGCAAAGGGGCAAGCTGCAAGGCTAATTAAGATCCTCGGCATTTCTTTCCGCTTGAGCAAAGAGCCTGTTTTGATTAGTCTTCTTTCATGCGTGTATTTCTTAAAATGGCACTTGCTTCCCTTGGTTTTGCCATATTGGCGTCCTGTTCTCTTTTTGGCCCTGCCGTTACAGAACTTTTGACAGATGAACCCCAAATGGCCTTGTATGCATCCATGTTCAATCTTTCCCAATCCAGATATAAAGTCAATGTAGTTTATGACAAAAACACGGCAGAAACGCTTATAAACAGCCGCAAAAAACCCGGGCTTGTAATAGGAAAATTTATTAAAAATTCCCAATCCCATTCAATTTATCAGGCTCTTGATCAGCTTTTTTCTGAACTTATTATTAATCAGAGCGCTTTTTATCCCAAGCTGCTGGAACTGGGCAGTACAGACGGCCGGCAGCTTCTTCTGCCTATTGCTTTCAATTTGCCAATGATTATTTTTGACAAAAGCATGGAAGAAAAAATTCCAGACAATTTTGTACTGGACATAAGCCTGATGGAAAAGCTTGGAGCCGAATTTAACAAACAAAACAAAAATGCTTTTACTGCCATGGGCTTTGGTCCCCATTGGTCTGCAGATTTTATATATTCCATTTTGGAGCTTCTGGATGCCGGATTCAGAGAAGGTTCGCCCCTAAAGTGGAACAATGTTGCCCTTGATAACAGCCTTTCATATTTGCGTAATTGGTCCGAAAATAGCAATGTTTCCACAGCAAAAGAGGAGGAATTCCAGTTCAAGTACCTGTATTTGCCCGTATATAAATCTGTTGTAGAAAAAAGAATTGCCTTTGCTTATATGTCTTCTTCCGCTTTTTTTACCTTGGCCGAGGAACATAGATCAGCCCTGTCGTATCGCTGGTTATCCAAAGACATGAAGATTCCAGTAGAAGAAGGTATTGTTTTTGCTGGTATATGCAGAAAAGGTAAAGGCAGGCAGGCAGCAGAGGCTTTTCTGACATGGTTTTACTCGGAAGAAAGCCATAGACTGATCCTTGAAGATGCAAGAAGCTACAGGTCCATGGAATCATTTTTTGGTGTTGCTGGCGGCTTTTCCGCCCTTAAATCGGTAAACGAAAAGCTTTTTCCAGTATACTATCCATCCCTCCTTGGAAAATTGCCTCCCGCACAATACTTAAAAATGCCAAATGCATTGCCGAGCCGCTGGGCTGACATGAAAAGCAGTATTATACTTCCTTTTCTTTTGGATGCTACCAGCTCAAACCCGCCAAAAAATCTTAACACCACGCTGGAAGACAGGATTCAGCTATGGCAAAAAAAGAATTCTGTGGACTAGCCAGGCGTTTTTGCACTGCTTTGTTTCCAGGCCAGAAAGAACTTTTCATAATCCTTTCGGCTGGAACATGACACAGCCATTTTTCTTAAAGCTGCAGCTTCGTGCTGGCCTTTTAAGTACGAGCAGGCATGTTTGCGGAATTCCACACATGCCACTTTTTCACCATGCCAGGCTATGGACAGTTCCAGATGCTTTGTTGCCAGCTGAATTAAATCAAACATACCGGCTTTTTCTTCCTTTTTATTATTTAAAAGCATAAGCGTTCTGGAAAAAATAAACGGATCCCCCATGGCCCCTCTTGCAAACATCACTCCTGCAAGCTTGCTGCCATTTCTGTCCTCTTTTAGAAGATTTAAAGCTGTTTCCGGAGAAAAAATATCTCCAGATGCAAATATGGGTAGCGGAACGCTGGCAGCCAATATAAAAAAGGCTTCCTTGTCCGCATTGCCGGAATAGCCCTGGGTCCTGGTTCTGGCATGCAGGCTTATGGCTTTAGCTCCTCCATCCATGGCAGCCCGCGCTGCATCCAGGTAATTTATGGAAGAAGCATCCCAGCCCAGCCGTATTTTTACTGTCACCGGTACAGTAAGCACGTCTGTCATGGCCTTGACTATGGCCCGGATTTTTTGCGGCTCCAGCATAAGGGCTGACCCGGCGCCGGTTTTTATAATTTTGGGTACAGGACAACCGCAATTCAGGTCTATAATAGCCGGCTGCCAGCGTTCTTCCACCATTGCCGCAGCTTTTGCCAAAGTGTCCGGATTGGACCCAAACAGCTGTACCGCATAATCCTTTTCGTTTTTTTCTCTTCCCAAAAGCACATGGGTTTTTATGTTGCCTCTTGCCAAAGCCTCCGAGCTGACCATTTCTGTAAATGCTAGATCACAACCGGCATCATGGCAGACAGATCTGTAAGCTGCATCGGAATAACCAGCCACCGGAGCCAAAAACAGGTTGCCAGAAGTAACAAAGCTTCCAATTTGTACAGGTCTGTGCAAAATCATACAACTCCAGGATTAAAAAAGGGCTGCTCAATCGCTTCTTGAACAGCCCGGCTATTTATTTGGTAAGTAGACAGCTCAGTCCGATAACTGGAACAGACGGCATGCATTTTGATATACAGCTTCTGCTACCTCTTCTGTAGGCATATCCAGAAGCATTGCCAGGTCTTCTACTGTAGCTGGCAGATACTCGGGCTTGTTGCGCTTGCCCCTGTATCGGGCAGGAACCATAAATGGTGCTTCAGACTCCACCAGTATCCTGTCCAGAGGCAACACCCTTACCGTCTCATGCAGATTTTTTGCATTTCTGTAGGTCAAATTGCCCGCAAAAGAAAAGTACAAATTGAGATCCAGTGCCTTCATGGCATATCCCGCGTCTTCCGAATAGCAGTGCAATACTCCGCCAGCCGGTGGCAGCCTGTCCCTAAGTACATCCAGTACATCCTTGCCGGCCTCGCGGTTATGTATGATGACCGGAAGATTGTGTTTTTCGGCCAAATCAAGCTGGTTCAGGAACAGCTCTATCTGGCTATCCTTGTTTCCGTAACGGTGATAATAATCAAGGCCTATTTCTCCCAGAGCTATTACCCTGGGCAATTTGAGGGCTTCTTCCAGTTTTGCCGCCCAGTCCCTTCCTGGAGAAGCAACTTCGGACGGGGATACTCCCGCGGCATGGTACACATGATCCGCTGTTTTCAGGTTTTCATAAACCTGGAAAAAGTCCATAAGATTATTGCAAATACTTATAATTTTATGAACCCCATAGTGTTTTGCCTGCTGGCAAACCAGCAGCTGCTCAATCGGGTCGTCATAAATAAGCCCTATATGGGCATGAGTGTCAAAATAGCGCATCTGTCTTCCATTGGGGAGTTATGATATTGGAACCCAAATTGGGTTCTTTGACTGTAGCATGCACTTTTAGTGCCGTCAAGCAGAGTAAAAAACCTGTTATACGATTTTACTACATTCTGAATTTCTCTCCCAAGTATATCTGTCTTGCCAGCTCTGATTCAAGTATCCTGTCCCTGTTTCCGGACACAAGTATTTCGCCCTTATGAATAATAAATGCATCATCCGTTATTTCCAGGGTATCCCGTACATTGTGGTCGGTAATGAGTATGCCTATGCCCTTTTCCGACAATTTCTTTATTATTGTTTTAATCTCATGTACGGCTATAGGGTCAATGCCGGCAAAGGGTTCATCCAGCAATAGGAACTTGGGTTTTATTGCCAGGGCACGGGCAATCTCGGTACGCCGCCTTTCTCCCCCGGAAAGGGTATAGGCATATTGCTTTCTTAGGGAAGACAGGCCGAATTCTTCAAGCAGGGCATCCAGGGTATTTTTTCTGGCCTGCCTGTCCAGGTCCCCCCTGGTTTCCAGAATGGCCCTGACATTTTGTTCTACGGTCAGTTTCTTGAATATGGATGCTTCCTGCGGCAAATAGGATATACCCAGCCTGGCACATTTATACATGGGCAGTTTGGTAAGCATTTGCCCGTCAAGCAGTATGTCTCCCCTGCTTGGCTGCAAAAATCCAACTATCATGTAAAAAACAGTGGTTTTGCCAGCTCCGTTTGGCCCCAAAAGTCCGCTTATATGGCCATTTTTCATACAAAAACTTACATCTTTGACTGCAAGTTTTTTGCCAAAAAATTTGCTAAGCTGCCTGGTTTCCAATATATGGGATTTTCCGTTATCTATTACAAAATCGCTTATGCTCACGGTTCAGATCCAGGTTTTTTATTAGTTACATCGCCGGAATTGTTTTTCTGCTCCGAGCTTTTGACAGTTCCCGATACAGAACCTGTCATTACTATATCCTCTGTTTCTATATTGACACGTATGGAAGAAGCAGAATATCTGTCGCCCTTGTTTACAACTTCCGGGGCTCCGTTCAGCTCCAGTATTTTGCTGTTTCTGTCGTAGCGTGCAAACTCGGCCCTGCATGACAGGTTTTCTTTAAGTATCCTTACATTTATCTGGATAATGGTAAGCTTTAGGCTGTCATCATCCTCTATGTAATCGCCCTTTATAACCAGGCGGTTTTCCCTGTCTTCCATTATGGATGGGCCGGAAAGCCTTGCAATTTTATCCCTGCGGTCGTAATAAAGGCTTTCTGTGCTTAAGCGTATGCCCCTGTCCTTGTCATTTACCCTGACATTGCCCTGGCACTGTACAAAGCGGAAATCCTTGCCTGAAAGGTCCATCCTGTCGGCTTCTATACGCATGCCCCCGGAAATGACAATGGCGTTGCCGCTTAGAATTACCTGTTCCCTTCCTTTTAGCATTTCTCCCGACATGGATTCTGCAGAAAAGGAAAAATCTTCGGCAAAAAGAGACAAAGGTACAAAAATAAAAAACAAAAAGGCCAAAAATAGCTTGTTTTTCATTTATGGGCTTCCAGGCTCGTCATCATAAGAATTTTTGATGCTGGTATCAGAATTTGAATATTGGCCATCTACATGCTTTTCAAAACCAAAAGAACGCCTGTTTGCATCAGCTTTAAAGCCGGAACCCGATATTCCTGAGCCTTCTTCGTTAAAAATTGAGCTGACGGCATCAGTCCTGCTGCTTAAAACCCTGCTATCGCCGTTCCATTCCAGGTAGCTGGACCTTATGGTGCTTTTTTCTTTTGCGGAATACAAGTATACCGAGCCGGAAAGTTCGGCGCTTTCTGTGTCGGTATAGAAAACAGCCCTGTCAGCCTTGCCTTCCGACAGTATCTGCTCCTGGTCCAAAGAAGTTCCGCCGGCGTATTCAATAAAACTTACAGAATACAAGCGCATCAGCTTTTTTGCCTGGTAGGATTCTGCGCGTTTGGCCGTCAAGCTGAAACGCGGACTCCCATTCTCTACAACGGTATGCACAAAGTCGTATACCACAGTATCCGGAATTTCTTCAGACAGATCCTTGTCCAGACCGGAGCCGTAATCCAGCCTGCAGGAGTAAAGGGCCAGGCTGCAAAAACAGGCACCAATAAAAAGCCGCTTGAACATGTCTTTTTTAAAGCCAAAAGACGTACGCAAGGCTTTTAGTCGTCCTTTAAAAGCTTTAATACTTCTCCGGGAGAGCGGCATTCCATCAGGGCGGAGCACAATGCTTTGGATCTTGAAAGCCTGGCTATGTCGGCCAGGGCTGCTATATGCGGCCCTGTAACATCAGGCGGCGCCAAAAGCAGAAAGAAAAGCCTTGTTGGCTTTCCGTCCATGGATCCAAATTCTATGCCTTTTGGGGATATTCCTATGGCCACAGTCAATTCCCTGGCAGCAAGGGTTTTTCCGTGCGGGACGGCTATGCCGTCTTCCAGGCCGGTGGATCCTTTGGCTTCTCTGTCCAGGATGGCATTGATGGCTGTATTCTTGTCTACTATTTTGCCAGCAGCAAACAGGGTCTCTACCAGTTCCCGAACTGCTTCTTCTTTGGTAGTAGCTGCCATTGGAGCTTTTATTACAGCCTCTTCGATTAAATCTATAAGTGCCATCTTTGCCTTCCTATTCCGCCGACTCGTACAAATCCCAGATTTTTTCTTCGCCCTTGGCTATGAGTACAGGGCAGGAAACACTGCGCATTGCCCGTTCAGCTTCGTTGTATAGTTCATCCCTTCTTGACCGTATATGGGACAATTCGCCAATTATTAGGAGATCAATACTGAATTCCTTGACCTTGTTTTTTATTTCGCTGTGAACAGCTCCCATTGCTTTTTCTGTGATGATTGGAATGCCCTTTTTCCTGGCCAGTTCGCGAACATGGTTAAGATAACGCTGGGCATCGCCTTCCAGGTCCCTGCGATATTCTTCCTGTTCAGTATCCAGGAAAATTCTGTATTTTACAAGTTCTGCCAGAGCCCGGGTGTCTACTACATATAGGGCATACAAATCGGCTCCAAGCGTTTTAGCCAGTACAATAGCATATTGGGCTGCAGTAATGGATTGTTCGGAGCCGTCGATATAAACCATGATTTTCTTGATTGGTCTAATCATCCCTGTGTAACCTCCAGATTCTCTTTATGAAGCCTGTCTTTGACTGTCTTCATAAGGACAAACATGTCACGCTCGCTTTCTTCCAAGCGGTTGCGTATATAGTGTAAGGTCTCCTCAAGATCCGGTATAGCAATTTTTTCAAGGGCATTGACCTTACGAATGGTTTTTCTTACTTCTCTGGACAATCTGGCCAGGGAAACGCGCAGTTCTGCCATGTGGCCAAGCATAGAAAGGGCCTCCCTGAAGGCAATAGCAGCCCCATCCAGACTGACACTTGTATCCAGGGGGCTGAAATAGGGGCCGTGATCACTGAAACCGGTATCCACAATAGGCAATACCACCCCCATTACATGGCGCTGTTTTACCTTTATGGTGGAGCGTATATCCATTGCGCTTGCCATGGCCCCCACCCTTAGCCTTCCCATGGACATTACAGCGTCTTCAAGGCAGGAATAGGCTTTTGCAAATGAAGTATCCAGCCTGGCCTCGTATTCCACAGCCTGGTCCACAAGACTCAAGAGCTCAATAACCAGAATATTGCGCTTCTGGTCCAGGAGTTCCCTGCCTGTTTCTGCAAAACGGAGTTCGTCGCGCAGGCGCATAAGGTTGGTTCTTGTGGGGGCTACGTTTCTCACAGCTTTCCCGCTCCATGGTACCAGGTTTCCAGCTCTTCTTCTGTCACCCTATGAAGTTCTTCCGCAGGCAATAGACGCAATGCTTCCCAACCCAGGTCAAGAGTCTGTTCTATGGTTCTGTCTTCGTCCCTTTTTTGGGATACGAACTTTCTTTCAAAAAACTCGCCAAACTCCATGTACTGCTGATCAAGAGGGGTCAGCTCTTCTTCTCCTATAACAGAAGCCAGGTTTCGTACATCCTTTACATAACTGTATGCTGCAAAAAGCTGGCTGGCCAGATGCGGGTGGTCTTCGCGGGTCATGCCTTCGCCTATACCATCTTTCATAAGGCGGGACAGGGACGGAAGCCCGGCAACCGGCGGATATATTCCCCTTCCGTGCATTTCCCTTTCAAAGACTATCTGCCCTTCTGTAATATAGCCAGAAAGGTCGGGTATGGGGTGAGAAATATCGTCATTTGGCATGGTAAGTATGGGCAGCTGGGTAATGGAACCCTTTACCCCCTTAATCATGCCGGAGCGTTCATATAACTCTGCCAGGTCGGAATAAAGATAGCCCGGGTAACCTTTGCGGGATGGGATTTCTCCCCGCAGGGTGGAAATTTCACGCAAAGATTCGCAGTAATTGGACATGTCCGTCATTATTACAAGTACATGAAGGCCTTTGTCGTAAGCCAGGTGTTCGGCCAGGGTAAGAGCCGTCCTTGGGGTAATTATGCGCTCTATGGATGGAGCATCGGCCAGGGAAAGGAACAGGGCTGTGTTGTCCAGGGTTCCGGTTTCTTCAAAAGAGCGGGTAAAGAATTGGGCTACGTCGTGTTTTACGCCCATGGCGGCAAAAACTATGGCAAACTCTGTGGAGCCGCCCCGGAGCTTGGCCTGCCTTGCAATCTGC
>JAKPMS010000118.1 GCA_029548805.1 Spirochaetota bacterium
CCTGCACAGGCGCCTTATAAAACGTATGTCATCGGGTGTATCCACAAATATTTTAAGGTCTATAAGGTTTCGGATTTTTTCGTTGGTGTATATCATTATGCCTTCAAATATTATCAGCTTTTTTGGCTCTATGGTAATTACAGCTTCTGCTCGCCTGTGATGAACAAAGTCGTAGGTAGGCATTTTTATTGCTTCCATGTGTTTTAACGCACGGAGCTGGCTGTAAATAAGCTCGTTGTCAAAAGCTTCCGGGTGGTCAAAATTGAATGCGGTTATGTTTTCGTTGGAAATGTATTCTGCCGACTTGTAGTAATTGTCCTGCGGCACAAACACAAAGTCAGATACCACTTCGGAAATTTTTCTTACTATGGTTGTTTTGCCGGAGCCGGAACCTCCGCATATGCCTATAAGTTTTGCGTCTCCCATGCATAAAGCATATCACGGCAAATTACTCTTGAGAATAGCTGGCTATGAATGTGCAGGCAGAAAAATTCAGCCTATTTCCTTGTCCTTGAAAAAAGGCACGTAAAGCATGTCGGTCTTCATAATATGGTTTGTTATCCAGTCCATGAGAAAATCCAGGACACTTATGCTAATGCCCAATTCGCCCTTGTTGTTCCGCTCTATAAGCTCGCCAATTTTGTCAACATAGCTTTTATGGGCTATTTTGTGATTTGCTCTGTCCGGATATTGGTACTTGTCAAAGGCCCGCTCCTCATTGCCAAAGTGGTAAACGGTGTAATCGGACAGTTGCTGTAAAATATCTCCTATTACTTCTTTGGCTTTTCTGGCCTTCATTGCGTCGCTTACATCGTTGATAAGAGAAATAAGCTTTTTATGCTGATCATCAATGGTATTTATGCCTACAGATATGGCAGGGGTCCATTCAAAAAGGTTCATGTGCTCTCCTGTTGTATTTTCTTTGACGGCTGCTGTGCAAAAAACAGTGCCGGACAAGGTTAAAGTCCCTTGCGTTTTATATTATAGATTAAAAAGCAGTATATTAAAACAGGAATTCGAGGAGGATATTATGGGTCAAAGGCTGGATTACAGAGAACTGCTACCCGATGGCATGACTGCAATGCTTGCCATGGAGAGCTTTATTCATAAACAAGGGCTGGATGCAGGCATTCTGGAGCTTATTAAAACCAGGGTTTCCCAGATTAACCGCTGTGCCTGGTGCCTGGACATGCATACCAAAGCTGCTAGGGCAAGAGGAGAGACTGAACAGCGCCTATACCTTCTGCCCGCATGGCGGGAAGCCGAATGCTTTACAGAAAAGGAGCGGGCAGCCCTTGCATGGGCGGAGGCTGTTACTCTTATTTCGGAAAATGGTGTAAGTGACGAAGTTTATGCCAATGCCAGAAAGCATTTTGACGAAAAAGAGCTTGTGGCGCTCAATTATGCCGTCATAGCTATAAATGGCTGGAACAGGCTTAACGTGCCTTTCAGGACGGAGTTAAAATAAGGAGCATATAGTTCCTTGAAGAATCGTGGCAAATACAAATTTGTCCAAAACCATACCCTATATTGTATATGCCTGGTCAGATCCATACAATATAAAGTATTGAACTGAAAAGCCACTAAGATTCGTGGAACTACATAAGGAGCAATACTTTATATTGATGAAAAAGCTAGAAAGCCATGGACGCTTGCCCATTCTTTCCTGGTGCAAGGACCTGGAAGAAGGAGCGCTAAACCAAGCCATCAATCTGGCAAAGCATCCGGCACTTTTCCGCCATGTGGCCATCATGCCGGATGCACACCAGGGTTTTGGCATGCCTATTGGAGGAGTTATAGCCAGCAAGGAGGCTGTAATACCCAACGCGGTCGGAGTAGATATTGGCTGCGGCATGGGGGCTGTTAGGACGGATCTGCCTGTAGACATGGCAACAGACAAGGAAAAGCTTAGGCGCCTTGTCCTGGACATAAAAAGCAGGGTTCCTGTGGGAGAGGGGTGCTCCAGGTCCAAGGGGCTTTCCTGGCCCGGCTTTGACGAATGGCTGGGCAGTCTTGGCAGCAGCCCGCTTCCTGCATGGTACAACAAGGACAGCCATGAACTGGACCGGATGAACCTGGGTACGCTTGGTGGCGGCAATCACTTTATAGAAATTCAGGCCGGCAGTGACGGCTTTGTATGGCTTATGCTGCATTCCGGAAGCAGAAACCTGGGCTATCGTATAGCCAACAGCTACCATAAAATTGCCCTTGCCCTGGACAAAAGCCGCGGGCTGCCCTTTCCGGACCCGGAGCTGGCATGGCTGCCCCTTGCCAGCAGCGAAGCAGAAGCTTATTTGCGGGACATGGAACACGCCCTTTCCTATGCAAGGGAAAACAGGCGCATAATGATGGAGCATTTAAAAGCAGCATTCAGTAACGCCTTTCCTGCATCCGATTTTACGGAAGAAATAAACATTCACCATAACTACGCTGCCATGGAAAGCCACTTTGGCCGCAATGTATGGGTGCACAGGAAAGGGGCGGTTAGCGCCAGGCTGGGGCAAAAAGGCATAATTCCCGGCAGCATGGGTACCAGCTCCTACATAGTGGAAGGTTTAGGAGAAGCCAATTCCTTTGAGTCTTCCTCCCACGGCGCCGGCAGAAGAATGGGAAGGAACGATGCCATACGGAATTTGAGGCAGGCGGACTGCGACAGGGCCATGGCCAGCGTTGTGCGGGAAGACTGGAAGCCTTCCAGGATAAAAGGGGCGGGAGGAAAAAAGCTGCCCGACTTTAGCGAGGCCCCCGGGGCTTATAAAGACATAGACCTGGTAATGGAAGCCCAAAAGGACCTTACAAAAATTATTGTCAAGCTTAAACCCCTGGCTGTACTCAAGGGCTAAAAAAAAGATATACAAAAAACGGACTTAATGTTTGAAAAAATACCAATCCTGATTATATTTTTGTTGACAGCGGCTATTTGGCCGGCTTGCAATTCCTGAATGCGGAGGATAAACGATTGGCAAAACCATTACTTGAAAAAGACCTGCCTTACCTTGAAGAATGTGTCAAGCTTGCAAAAGAGGCTTATGACCAGGGGGATGCACCCTTTGGCTCTGTTTTAGTTAACCACAGGGGGGATATCCTTGCCAAAAGCAGGAACAGGGATATAAGTCTCCATGCCATGGCCCATCCGGAACTGGAACTGGCTCACTGGGCACTAAAAAACCTTAGTGCAAAAGAAAGAAAAGAAGCCACCATGTATACAAGCGGGGAGCATTGTCCCATGTGCGGCGGCGCAAACGGCTGGGCAGGCATTGGCACAGTTGTATACCTTTGCGCAGGCAAGCAGCTTAAATCCTGGCTTTACAGGATAAAGGCTCCCATACCACCAGTGGCTTTTATTCCGTTGGCCAGGGTGGCACCAGGAATTGAACTGCGTGGTCCGGCCAGCCATGCAGACTCCAAAGCATGGAAGCTGCTTAAAGAAACAAGGGAACTGCAAATTCTGTTCAACCGGAAAATTGTATAAAAGTAGAAGAGAGGAATTGTATTGAACAACGAAATAGACAAGCTGGCGGGCTGGGGCGGCTATGCCTTAAGAATAAGCGCAATACTGGCCATTGCATTTATAGCTTCGGCATTTGTCTTGGCCCAAGGGCTTGGCCGGCTTAAAAGCAACGAGCGCACGGTAATGGTAAAGGGTCTTGCAGAACGGGAAGTGCTTGCCGACCAGGTTATTTGGCCGGTAAAGTTTACAGAAGTCGGCTCAGACCTGGACAGGCTGTACTCATCCATAGAAAAAAAGAATGCTGTCATAAAAAACTTTTTGCTTGAAGAGGGTTTTGATGATGCCGAAATAAGCCTGTCTCCGCCCAAAGTGGAAGACCGTCATGCTGCCAATTACTTCAATCCTGAAGCCAAAGAACGTTTTGCGGCCAGTTCTGTCATTACCATATTCAGCAAAAAAATCGATCTTGTCAGAAAATCCCAGCTCGCAATTGTGGATCTGGGCAAACAGGGCATAGCCCTGAGCGGCAGTGATTATTCCAGCCTTACAGAGTTCATGTACAATGGCCTAAACGAAATAAAGCCAGCTATGATAGAAGAGGCAACCAAAAACGCCCGTCTTTCCGCAGAAAAGTTTGCCAAGGATTCAGGCTCCAATTTGGGCAAAATAAAACAGGCTAACCAGGGTACAATTACCATCAGCGACAGGGACAGCAATACGCCGTATATAAAAACCGTAAGAGTTGTGATAACCATTGATTATTTTCTTGTGGATTAGCTATCTGACGTCAGTGCAAAGCTGAATACCGGCAAGTTTGGAAAAGAGCTGCTATTCGTTCTCGAAAAGCAGCTCGTATCCGTTTGGGCCAATAATGTAAAGCTTTTCCAGCTCTTCTGTTACAAAGCTTTCAGCCTTGCAAGGTCCGCTTGTGCAAGCTTCGGGGCTGGCTGGTTTGCCTTCTTTACTTTGGTCCCTGCCAGGATCCAAACAAAAAACTCCTGCCACACCGCAGCTGGAACTAAGCTCCCTGGGAACTGGGCGCAGCTCAACATGAATGCCATTGTTGGCAAATTGCTTTTTATATTTAATGGCTCCTGAATGTGTAAAAAAAGTGGCAATATAATTCATGCTGTTATTTTTTTAAGCTAAGAACTATGTCTTCTCCATCTTCCCTTGACTCGGTCTTGTAGCCATAGTTTTCTGCAAAACGGCATACATTGTCTCTTGCCACAGTATTGTCAACAGTCACTTCTATATAAATAGCCGCGCTTTTAATTGCTTTTTGGGTCATTACAACAGGTTCCGGGCAGGACCTGCCCCTAGCATCCACTTTATATGCTTCCATTTTTTTTCCTTAGGCTGCTGGTTTTTTGGTGTTTAAAAAACCTATAATAAATACAAAAATAAGTCCGCAAATTACCGCTAACTTTCCGTTGGCTGTTGTGCCGGCGGCGGAAGAAGCAAGGCCAAAATTGTGAGCCAGGGCAGCTCCTGCTCCCATTCCCATAATGGTTACTACCGAATCAACATTACCTTCTGCGCTTAATATAAGCTGGCGCAGAGGGCAACCTCCAAGAAAAACCGAGCCCAATCCTACAAGGCTCATGCCCAAAAAGTTCCAAAGACCGTCTGTATGGGCTACAGGCTGGCCTGAAAAGCCCGGCTTAAAGTAGCCAAACACCAGGTTCAAAATAAGGGCGCCGCCAAATATTCCTAAAAATCCGTAAAGAAGATGGGGGTCCCTAAAAATGGCCGCATCCCTTATGCCGCCTGCCAGGCATAACCTTGACCTTTGGGCAGCAGCACCGACCATTAGCCCAGCGGCAAGGGCAATCAGGATGGGAGCATGCATGGAGCCGGGGCCCGTTTTGCTAAAAAACAGAAAGGCTGGTTTTACAAACAAAAACACAAGAAATAGAACCATAAGTGCGGGAAACCAAAAAGCTTCGTTTTTTTGCAGGCTGTAATTGCGTTTAAAACTGAAACCCTGTTTTAAAAAAAGACTTCCAGCAAAGACTCCTGCGGCAAAGCCCGCAAGGCCAAGAAGCGCTCCAAGGTCACCCCCGGCAAGGCGCAAAACCATTCTTAACGGGCAGCCCAAAAAGACAAGCGCCCCTATCATTACAAATACGCCGGTCAAAAAACGTGCAAATGGGGCGGAGCCGCCTCTTGCTTTTAAATCCTTTTTTAAAAAAGCTGCCAGGAAGGCTCCAAGGACTATGCCGATAATTTCCGGCCTCATATATTGCACCGGTTCTGCCCGGTGGAAGCCGAGCGCGCCGGCGCCATCCCTTAAAAAACAGGCAATACAAAGCCCCATATTGGCCGGATTGCCAAAATAAACCAGCAATACCGCAATAATGCCTGTAAAAATTCCGCTTCCAAGAACCAGCATGCTGCCTTTAATCTTTGTGGTCACTTTTCTTCCTTTTCGAGCGGAAGTGTAACATGGGGGAACTGGCGTTTCAAGCATTGTTATTGTTTGTTATAAAATATATATATAGTTCTTAGAAGATTAGTGGCTTTTACGTTCAGGGCACCTCTAAAAACTATCCCAAAAATGTGATATAATATACTCATGAAACAACGAGGACTTTTTGACGAAGATGAACGGTTACTTAAGATCAGTGCCCTTGGTGACCCGCTTGAAAAACTGGACAAGGTCATAAATTGGAATATCTTCAGGCCTGCATTAACTACTGCGTTACGAAAAGAAGCAAAAGGACCTGGCGGAAGACCACCGTATGATTATGTAATGATGTTCAAAATCCTCATTCTGCAAAGACTGTATAATATCAGTGATGCACAAACAGAATACCAGATACAAGATCGCTTGAGCTTTATGCGATTTCTCGGCTTAACCTTGAAAGATACTATCCCTGACGAGAAAACTATATGGTATTTCCGCGAACAACTAGTCAAAGAAAAAGTCAGCGAGAAGCTTTTCAAAAAGTTCTTAAGGGAGTTGGAAAAGCAAAACCTGATAACCCGTCAGGGAAGCATTATTGATGCGACCTTTGTCGATGTCCCGAAACAAAGAAATACCAAAGAAGACAATGACGTCATCAAGGATGACAAAATTCCTGAGGAGTGGAATAAACCAGAAAACAAATCAAGGAAATCTCAAAAGGACACAGATGCCCGCTGGGCAAAGAAACAAGATGAAACGCACTATGGATACAAGGCGCACATAAAAGCCGACAGCAAGAGCAAGTTGATACTGAAATATACCGTAACTCCTGCAAACGTTCATGATAGTCAAGAATTAGCAAAACTTATAGACAGCAAGGACGTAGCCGTGTATGCGGATAGCGCATATGTTGGAGAGCCGATAGAAAAGTGCTTACAAAAAAAGAAAGTTAAGAGCAACATTTGCGCCAAAGCATTTCGTAACAAACCGATGACCAAAAAACAAGCAAAAGGGAATAGGATTATATCAAGAACTCGATCACGAATAGAACACATATTTGGATTCATGACAAACTCAATGAATGGTATACGTATTCGCAGTATTGGATTTGCTCGAGCTGAATTTAACATAGGGCTTATGAATCTAAGCTACAATTTGAGCCGCTACCGTTTTCTTGAGGCACAAGGGTGATAGGGGCAGTCTGCCCTTTTGGGATTGCCGGTTGGAAAACCGGTAATCAGGAATAAGAAAAAGCGCTTGTAATCGTTTTAAATGCTCAATTTTTGTTGACCTTGAGTTGGAAATGCCGGAGTCACACTA
>JAKPMS010000136.1 GCA_029548805.1 Spirochaetota bacterium
ATAGAAAAGGTAATATTTTTAAGTGCATGGCCGTTTCCGTTAATTTTGCCGCTAAATTTTTCTGCGCTTGAGACTACAAGGCCCTTGAAGTCTATATCCGAAACAATATTGTAGCCATCCACAGGATTGCCCGATTTGTCAAAGCCGGAGAACCATATTTTGCCGTCGCTTCTTAGGTCTTCAGCTTTTGCAACCTGCAGCATGCCGCCTTTTGTATATTTCAGGTAAACAGTCTGGCTGACGGTATTTTTGCTGTAGTCCATTATGGCTTGTTCATATATAGCATTCTTTTTGGCTCTGATCAGGTCCCTGGCGGCCTTGCCTGCTTCTGTCAGCTGGTAGCCAAGCTTGTTCATATAATGGTCGCTTGTATCAGTCAGGGTGCTTTCATGCTCTTCGGGAGCCTGGTATTCCACTTGTTCAAAATAATCCGGGAAGTAGGACGCCAACTCTTTGTAAACAGCTTCGTTGCTGGGTATGAGCGCTTTGATAACAGCGTCACTGAAAACAAATGGTTTTGTACAGGCCTGGTCGGCATAATAGCCTTCAAACACATAGCCGGTTTTTTTTATAAGAAATTCGGCTGCGCTGGTAAGTGCGGTAATGCCTGAAGTCTCCGATATGTTTTTGGAAAACTTCAGCTGGCCTGTTTCTGCATCGACATAATCCACCTTGCCCTGGGGTATCCATCGGGCATACAGGTTTGTGTCCGCCTGAACCCTGTCTTCGTCAAAATCCCATCGGTCATCGGGGGCAAAGCTGTATGATGCGGGCTTGCCGTCCCGGGCTGGTATATCTGTCTTGTTGATGTACCAGCCGCTCAGGATATAGCCATCGCGCACCGGGTCAATAAGCATGTTGGTGGTGCCGCTTGGTTTGAATATATAGGAGTTTTGCAGATAATAGGTCAAACGGGATGATTTGGAATTAATAGTACCGCCCATTGCATCATAAACCACCTTGCAGTCATAACCCCAGTCTCCGGGATCAATGGCAGCTCCTATTTTTCCGCAAGAGCCCAAAGACAGGCTGCCTGCCAGTACAAGTAAAGCCACAACCATATAATTTGCGTATTTGTTCATTTTTGTTCCTGTCCATCAGAAAATATCACTTAAACCAAACCTTGATCATAAAAATCAGCAACATAGCCAGGGCCCCAAAGAAAAAAAAGCCAAAAAGCAGATAAGATGATATAACCCCAAACAGTATGTTTCTTTTTTCCCTGCCGGAAAGGCTTGCGTATGCCTTTTTTGCATCCTTGTCATTTTCCATTTTTGGCCGCTTGCGTCCAAACAGCGGCGGCGGCATGCCGTCCACACTCATGTCTGCTATAACTCGGCCGTCATCCACAAAATCGCTTCCTGTTTTTTTTGCCAAACTCTTTTCCTCTGTCCTAAAGTCAATTATACAGGTGACAGGCCACCTGGTGATTATTGCCATACTCCTTGAGTACAGGTACCTGTTCCGAGCAAATAGGCATTACATTGGGGCATCTTGTCCTGAATTTGCAGCCAGAAGGGGGATTTACCGGGCTGGGTATGTCTCCCTTGAGGATGATCCTGTTCATTTTGATATCAGGATTGGATACTGGAACTGCAGACAAAAGTGCTTTTGAATAAGGATGCATGGGGTTGGCAAATATCTCATTCTTGTCGCCTGTTTCCACAAGGCTGCCCAAATACATTACCCCAATGGTTTCAGACAGGTATTTTACTACAGAAAGATCATGGGATATGAACAGATAGGTATATCCGTACTTCTCCTGCAGATCCTTCATTAAATTAATAATCTGGGCCTGGATGGACACATCCAAAGCGCTTAGGGGTTCATCGCATATTATGAATTTTGGATTGAGGGCAACGGCCCTTGCTATGCTTATCCTCTGTCTTTGTCCGCCGGAAAACTCGTGTGGATACCTGTAGTAGTAATGCGATTGAAGCCCGCAGTCTCTCATTATCTTTAAAATATATGAGCGGTATTGGCTTTTGGGGACTATATGGTGCTGCTTTACAGCTTCTCCTATGATTTCTCCTACAGGCAGCCTTGGAGACAGGCTGGAGTATGGGTCCTGGAAGATCATCTGCATTTCAGGCCGCATTTTTCTGAGTTCCCTGGCAGGAACCTTGGCAAGGTCCTTGTTGTCAAAAAGCACCTGCCCGGAAGTTACCTCATGCAGCCTAAGTATTGTTCGCCCCACTGTGGTTTTTCCGCAGCCCGACTCTCCTACCAGTCCCATTGTGGTGCCGCGCTTGATGCTGAAGGATACATCATCCACCGCCTTGACATAAACCCTGTTTTTTTTGAGCGAAAACTTGGAAATCGGGTAGTATTTCTTCAGGTTTTTTACAAGCAATATATCATCGCCGGTATTGCCCTTGTCCGACACTGTTGCCATATTATTTCTTATCTCCCCGTTTTTTGGCATTTGTTTTTTTAAACTTGTCATTGTACAAATGGCAGGCTACAAAATGGCTGGGCGAAACCTGGATCATGCATGGATATTCCTTGTCGCAGGGCTCAAATGCCTGCTCGCATCGGTTAAAAAAGTAGCAATGATCGGGCATGTTGATGGGATTTGGAACCTGTCCTTTTATGCTGAACAGCCTTTCGCTGCTGCCCTGGATACTTGGCCTGGATTTCATAAGGCCTATGGTGTATGGATGCTTTGGCTCGTGGAAAATATCCTGTACCGTGCCCTTTTCTATTATTCTGCCGGCATACATCACCACTACATAGTCCACCATTTCTGCTATTACGCCCAGGTCATGGGTAATGAACATAATGCTGCCGTTTATCCTGTTTTTTACTTCCCGCAGCAGTTCCAGTATCTGGGCCTGAATGGTCACGTCCAGTGCGGTGGTGGGTTCGTCGGCTATTATAAGTCTTGGATCGCATGACAGGGCCATGGCAATCATAACCCTCTGCCTCATTCCGCCGGAAAGCTCGTGCGGATAGCTGTCGTATATTTTTTCCACATCGGCTATGCCAACAAGCTTGAGCATTTCTATGGATCTTTCCCTGGCACTCTTGGCATTTGCTCCATCAACGTGCAGAAGGACTACCTCATCCAGTTGTTCCCCAATCTTGAAAACAGGATTAAGGCTGGTCATAGGCTCCTGGAAAATCATGGCTATATCCTGGCCGCGGATTTCCAGCATTTTGTCCTTGGGCATTTTGGTTATTTCATAACACTTGCCCTTGCCGTCCTGATACCTTATGGAACCCTTTACAATCTGGCCTGTAGGCGCCTGGACCAGCTGCATAAGGGAGAGACTGGTTACAGACTTGCCGCAGCCCGACTCCCCGACTATGCCCACTATTTTGCCCTGGGGTACGTCAAAACTGACACCGTTCACAGATTTGACCACTCCTACATCTGTATAAAAGTAAGTATGAAGGTCTTCAAACTCCACTACGTTGTCTGGATCTTTCATGGTGGTCAGGTATTCTTCTTCGGAAACATTTTTCCTGTTTTTTTCGCGCTCGTATTTTTTTATGGTCTTGTTGTTTTCCCGGCTGATGCGTTT
>JAKPMS010000153.1 GCA_029548805.1 Spirochaetota bacterium
GGGCAAAAGGGTGGGTTCATAACTGTAATCCTCCTGCCCTTGTATACGCATCTATTATGCTTTTTGCTTGCACTTCCTGATAATAAGCTTTGGGGAACTACCTTTTTAATACGCCAAAACAAAACAATGATGCTATACTATTTGCTTGCAATAACTGGCTTCAAATTTAGTTAATAGGAGATATTTATGAAAACCACTGTAATTTCCACCAAAGAGGCACCGGCAGCTATAGGACCATATTCCCAGGCAGTCAAGACGGATAGCCTGGTATTCTGCTCCGGCCAGCTTGGGATAAATCCCGAAACCGGAGAAATGGTAGAAGGCGTAAAAGCTCAGGCAGAGATGGTAATGAAAAACCTGGATGCCGTTGCTAGAGCTTCTGGTACTTCTTTAGACAAGGCTGTAAAAACCACAATTTTTTTGTCGGATATGGCCAATTTTGCAATAGTCAACGAGGTTTATTCGTCTTTTTTTAAGGGCGACAAACCCGCCAGGTCTACTTTTGCCGTGGCTGGCCTCCCCAAGGGCGGTCTTGTAGAAATAGAAGCAGTATTTGCATTATAAAAATGTACGACTTTGATACACTAGTAGACCGGCGCAATAGCGATGCAGTCAAGTGGAGGGCAACCTCCGCCTGCCATTCCTCTGTTTACGACGAAGTAATCCCCATGTGGATAGCCGACATGGATTTTGCCGCCCCACCAGAAGTTACAGCCGCGCTTAAAGAACGGGCGGAGCATGCTGTTTATGGCTATACCTCCGCTCCGGAAGAATTGTACAGAGCTTATATTTTATGGATGAAAAAACGGCACAATACGGAAGTAAAGAGGGACTGGCTTTCCTTTTCTCCCGGTATTGTTCCAGCTGTGGCTTCCGCCATAAGGGCTTTCAGTTCCAAGGGTGAAGGCATAGCCATAACTCCTCCGGTATACCATCCCTTCAAGCGCCTTATAGAAGCCAACGACAGGCTGGCTGTCGAGGCTCCCCTGGTTTTTAATGCCGGGCGCTATGAACTGGACCTGGATGCCCTGGACAAAGCCTGCTCCAAATCACGCCTGTTTATACTATGCAGCCCGCATAATCCTGTTGGCAGGGTATGGAACAAGGCAGAATTGCAGGCCATAGCGGAAATTGCCAACAAGCATAAAACAATAGTTTTTGCCGACGAGATTCACGGGGATCTTGTATACGAAAAGGGCCTCATGCTGCCATCCTTTGGCATAAAGGAATTATATCCATTGCTTATATCGGCATGGGCTCCAAGCAAGACCTTTAACATAGCCGGTTTGCAGGCTTCCATAATATCTGTGCCCGACGAAAAACTTATGGCTGCCCTGCAAAAAGAAAATGAAAAACTGGGTCATAGTTCTCCAAATTGCATGGCCCCCCATGCAGCTGCCATCGCATACAACAAGGGGGAAGCCTGGCTGGATGAGGCTCTTGTTTACATGAAAGGCAACTACGAGCTTTTATGTGAAGGCCTTGCAAGAAAGGCTCCAGCCATTCGGGTAAGTCCGATGGAAGGCACTTACCTTGCCTGGCTGGATTTCAGGCAGATCGGACTCACAGGGGATATAAACTCGGAGCTGATAGAAAGGGCCGGTTTGTGGCTTGATTCGGGCAGCCGCTTTGGTACCAACGGAGATGGCTATGCAAGATTCAATCTGGGCTGCCCGCGCTATCTGGTAGAAGAAGCCGTCAAGCGGCTTGGGGCAGCCTTCGGAAGCTGATTTTGGTCAAATCAGCATCAATTCGGCACTTTTGGCCGGGACCCTAGCTGACAAAAGTCCCTTTGCAACACATAGCTCGGCCAAAAGGACAGTGCCGCCTGCTCCTCCTCTAAGGGTATTGTGGGACAGTAACTCAAACTTCCACCCAAGGATGGCGCAGGGGCGCAGTCGGCCAATACTTACAGTCATGCCGTTTCCGGCCATTCTGTCATAACGCGGCTGCGGACGCTCGGGCTTGTCATCGTATGCCAGAGGCCTGCGTGGAGAGCTTGGCAGCTTAAGGCCGTCTGTATCCGCATCCATGGCCAACCAGGCTTCTATTATTTCTTCTTTGTTAGCCTTTTTTTCTAGCAGAACAGATACCGCTTCCAGGTGGCCATTCATAACCGGAACCCTGTGGCAGGCTGCGCTCATCGCAAAGTCTGCAAATTTTATGGAAGCGCCATCTTCGGCCAGCTGCCCCAGTATTTTTTTTGGCTCTGATTCAAGCTTTTCTTCTTCTCCCGGGATATACGGAATAACATTGTCCAGCAAATCCATAAAAGACACGCCAGGATAGCCTGCTCCGGAGGCAGCCTGCATGGTCACAACGCTGGCTGCCTTTATGCCAAAGGCATCATGTAGGGGTTTTAAAGCCATGGCCAAGCCAATTGTGGAGCAGTTAGGATTTGTAACTATGGCCCCTCCGGCAGGGTAGGCCTGCTTTGAGATTAAAGACAGGTGGGAAGCATTCAATTCTGGTATGATAAGGGGTATATTGCTTCTCATTCTGTGACATTTGGTATTGGACACTACCAGTTTTCCGCTTTTTGCCCAAGATTCTTCTATGTCATAAGCGACATCTGCATCCAGGGCAGAGAAAGCCAATACTGCTTCCTGAACGGGCAAGCAGCTCTGCACAGTCTTGTTTGCTGCAGCCAGGGGGATAGGAGTTTGCAGCTTCCATTTTACTGCCTCTGCGTAAGGTTTACCCACGGATCTTTCGGAAGCGCACAGAGCTACCGGTTCAAACCATGGATGCTTATACAATATGGATACGAGCCTTTGTCCAACAGTTCCACTGGCTCCAAGAATTGCTACAGGTATTTTTTCCATAAATGGATTCCTTTATTGTTTAAGATAAATAACGGGCTTCTGCCCTTGGAATGATTATTGCTGTCACACTGAACTCTGGAGTTAACATATGCCCTTCATTTACTGATAGCCCTATCCTGCCGGCTTCCAGCAGTTCAAGCAGGGCAGCGTTATATTCCACCCCGGGACAGGCCGGAAAACCAAAAGAAAAGCGCTTTCCTTTGGCCTTTTTGTCTTTGAGCATATTGTTTATTCGTTCATGACTTATGACTGCAGCCGCTTCTGCCAGGCCGGCCAATAAACCATGGGCCCGCAAATAAAGCGATGAATTGCCTTTCTGTTTGTTTAAAAAGCTTTCAGCCTGGCTGCCAAGCGTTACACAAAAAGCAGCAGCAGAATCATTGTCTGCATAAAATGAAGCAACGCTATGCCCTGACTTCAGTACCGGGAATAAAAATGCCTGCTCTCTTCCCGAGTTATCCGAAAAGCTTACAGAATTACCTGTTTTTCTGGCTTTAAAAAAGCCGTATCTGGCGCTGGCTTTTATTCCGCCATGCTTTTCTGCGAGCTCTACCAGCTCATGCATAGCCGCCTTTCCCTCGCTGTCATCTTTATACTTCCAGCGGGACCGGTATATGGCTTTTTCATTCACCTTGCCCAAAAGCTCATCCAATTCCATATCGGGCAGGCTGGCTGAACCCAAAAAGGGCGGGCTAAAAGCCGCCTTTACCAGGCTTTCAGCTTCTGAAGTATCATCTTTTTTCGGTTTATAGGAGCGGGCCTTGGCGTTTACAGGCTGGACAAGCTCGCGCGGCATATTTTTTAAAATGCCCAGGGCCTCAAACGGGTCTTTTGCGTAAGCCGCCTTGCCTGGGTATATAGCTTCAATGGACTCCTTTACAAAGGAGCTGTCAACAGCTGCTCCGCCAAATAAAAGCAGGATGCCCGGATGCAGTTCTGCCATTGCTTTGGCAACTTTGGTCATCTCTGCCAGAGAACGGGTAAGAAGGCCCGAAACCCCGACTGCAATGGCTCCATGAGCAGCATTTGCAATGTCCTCCGGGCTCCTGTCCGTCCCCAGATCCAGCACTTCGTAACCCGCTGCTTCCAAAACCATAGCTACAAGGTTTTTGCCTATGTCGTGCAGATCGCCTTTTACAGTGGACAGCACTAGCTTTTGCCCTGTCTTTTTTCTGTCGCCCTTTGCCTTTATTGCGGAAAAAGCATCCCTTGCCGCATCGGCGCTTCTTAAAACCAGGGGCAGGGCTAAAAACCCCTCGTCATAGCGCCTGCCCAGCTCCGTCATGGCTTCTGCGATCTGTCCGGCTGCTGCAGTTGGCCCCGCTTCTAGGGAATACTGCATGGCTGCTGATACAGAAAGCGCAGAATTTCCGCTAACAATTGAATTAAAGAGAACGCTTGCAGCATCCTCTTTGCCTGGCTGATCTTCTGTGCTGCCGGAATGCTTAATTGCACTTGTGGGCTCTGGAAGCTGGCTTAAAAGCCTTTCCAGGGCCTGCCCGTAGCTTGAAACCCCGGCTTTTGCAAGAATAAGCTCATCCATCAGCCTTTCAAGCTGCTCCGGCAGCTCACAATCCAAAACTGCTGGGTCCATGATGGCTGCCCCAAGCCCCCTGGCCTTGGCAGCATGCAAAAAACGGGCTGTAAAACCCGGGCGCATGGCTTTGGGCATGCCAAAGGATGAATTGCCAACACCCAGCACCGAGTGCGATCCAGGGCATACTTCTTTAAGGCCTTCTATGGCAGCAAAGGTTTCTACTGCGCTCAATGCCAGGCTTTTATCACCAGAAGCAACAGGAAAGGTGCAAGGGTCGAATAAAAGGTCTTCAGCTTCCAGGCCGCAGGATAGGGCAAGCTCATAAAGTCTTTTGCATACTTCGAGTTTTTTGGCAGCTGTTGAAGCGGGGCCATCACTGTCCATGGCCAGGCATACAATGGCAGCGCCGTATTCTTTTGCTAGCTTGAATGTTTTTATGGCCTTTTCCATGTCTTCCAGGTTGACCGAATTTATTAGCGGCCTGCCGGGTATAAAAGGCAGGCAGGCTTCCAGCGCATTCAAATCCGTAGTGTCAACAGAAATGGCTGCTTCTGCAACTGTGGCTAGTCTGGCAACAATGGCTGCCAAAAATTCTGATTCTGAAAGGCCGTTGGCCGGTCTTGCCCCTGCTATAGATATGTCTACAGCGCCGCTGCCTTTTTTTGCCCTGGCTATTACAAATTGGGCAGCTGCATCCATGTCTCCGGTCTTTAATATGGCTTTGAATGCCGTGCTTCCGGCGGCATTGGAGCGTTCATCTATTACAAGAATGTCCTTGCCCGCGGCTACTCGTTTAAAAGAAGAAGCCAGGGCAAATACCCTTTTGGGCCTGTCCGCAGGCTTTGCAATGCCGGAAATGCATGAAGCCAGGCGGGATATGTGTTCAGGGCCTGTGCCGCAGCAAGCGCCTATAATTGCAGCCCCATATTTTTCTGCAAGGCCTATAGTTTTTAGCGCAAAACTGTCCGCATCCAGCGGCCATGTAACGCGGCCGCCTTCTGAATGGGGCAATCCGGCATTGGGCATTATGGACAGGGGCAGGCTGGATACCTTTGACAGGCTTTCAAATGCGGCTTCTAGCTCATCAGGCCCACCCGAACAATTCAGGCCCAGGGCCAACGGCTTGAATGGCTCAATTATGGCGGCAAAAGCTTCTACATCAGCTCCGGAAAGCAAGCGCCCCCTTGAATCCACGCTGGCGCTCACAATAAAAGGAAGACTTTTTCCGCGTTGCCTTTCGGCTTCCCTAAGGGCTCCAATAACTGCCTTGCATTGCAGGCTGTCCTGCACGGTTTCTATAAGGGCAATATCTGCGCCGCCATCCATGAGTCCAAGGCATTGAGGCAGGTAGGAGGCCTTCAAAACATGGTAGGATAGCCCTCCAAGGCTGGGCGCTTCTGTACCTGGACCAATGGAGCCTGCAACCCAGCGTGCTTTTCCGTCGGCTAAAGCAGCCTCATTGCAGCAGCTTCTGGCAAGGCTTGCTGCAGTTTGGTTGATCCTGTAGGCCAGACTAGAAGCTGTTTCTTTTCCCGCAAAACGCTTAAGCCCCAGCTCGCTGGCATTAAAAGTGGCGGTTTTGACAAGCTCTGCTCCGGCAGACAAGTAAGCCAAGTGCAACTTTTTAATTACTTCAGGCTGCTCAACAGGAAGCAAATCGCGCTTGTCGGCTAAGCTGTCTCCCAAAATGGAATCCAGCATGGTACCGGTCGCACCATCAGCTAGGATCCTTCCGGAATTTATGGCTATTTCTATGGAAGATATGTCCGGTTTGTGCATCAGGCAGCTCCTTTCGGGCCAAAAACTGCCTCCAGTACATCCACAGTATCTCTGGCTCTGCCCATGGTAAAGAAATGCACACACGGAGCTCCGGCATCGTACAGCTTTTGCACCAGGCTTGCTGCATGCTTTATACCAGCCAGCCTTTCTTCTGCCGGGCTTCGTGCGTTTTCCAAGGCATTTACAAGCTTTTGTGGTATGTTTACAAAAAAGGTACCCGGAAGCCTGGAAAGGCTTCGGGCATTCAAAACCGGTTTTAAACCCGGAATTATTGCAAGCCCTATGCCAGCCTTGCCGGATTTGTTAACAAAGCTTTCATAGATGGCTGCGTCAAAAAGCATCTGGGTTGCAGCCCAGGAAGCTCCGGCTTTTTCCTTGCTTGCAAGCGCTGCCAGATCTGATTCAAGGTTTGCTGCCTGGGGATGCTTTTCAGGGTAAGCTGCCACTCCAACAGAAAACTTGGTCATGGCTCCCTTGCTTCCGTCAGAAAGATACTCCCCCCTGTTCATGGCAGCAGCCAGTTCTACCAGGTCCAGAGCGCGTTTAAGCTCCTTTTTATCTTCATTTTCCTGTTTGCCGGCAAAAGGAATAAAGCGTTCGTCTCCGCGAATTATAAAAATATCATTAAAGCCAGCGTAGCAAAGATCTATGAGCTGATCTTCCGCCTTGAAAATCCCGTTTCCTATGCAGACAAGATGGGGTACTACAAGCGCCCCGGTTTTTTCTCTGATAGCCACACATAGGCCAAGGGTTCCCGGCTTGGCTCTTATGGGCAAGGCAACAGCTTTGCCCATGCGTTCTTCCCATGCTCTTCCTGCCGGATGGTCTGTAACACTTACAAAGGCCGGTTCGAACCTTGCGACTGCTTCTACGCAGGCTATTGTACCATCAGGGTCCCTGCCTCTTCCTGGAGGAACCAGCTCTATTGAAATCCTGTTTTTTCTTGCGTTAATCGATGTTAACAGCTTTGACATGTACCGCTCCTTAAGTCAGGCCGCCGAAAACATAAGTATTCTGTATGAATCCGGGGCTTTCTGGTAAAGGATGCAAATGCAACAAGCTAAAAATTATACAAATCTATATAGGGGGCCTTTGAAAACCTCGGTTTTTAAAGGCTTGTTGTAGTTATATTAATATAACCTTAGCCAGGTTGCGTTGCGAGGAATCGGGCTAGCGAAATGCATATTACGCTTTGCGTTACGCAACGCGCCCATCGCAACATTCGCATCCTTTGTTGTGTTTTGATGTCTGGCTTGGGAGGCCCGAGCGTCATCCATTCCGTGCCTACGGATATGGACCGTCCGGGATCAGCATAAAAAGCTGCTGCTTTAAATGCTAAATCCGCAGTTCAAGGACGCCCGGGGCGTCACATTGTCATAAGTGTTTCTGTGTTTGTAGCTGTTGTGGAAAGGCTAAAAAAGGATTTTGTAATGGAGAATAAAGCATCTAGGGTAAAAACCCGAGCTAGTTCTGGCCTGTACTGTAAATGTAATTTATACATAATAGCGCCTTTCCTGGCAGCTTTTGCTGCCAAGCTGAACAATAACAGAAGAGCTGTCGTAATGGCAATAGTCCTTCTTTGAAAAAAAATGGATATTGGGCACCTTGAAAAATTTGTTTAATTTTTCAAGATGCCCTTTATAAATCCTTGCAAGATTTATACTTACATAACGGAAGACCTCTAAAAACTGAAGCCTTTAGAGATCCCCTATTACAAAAAGTCAATCAAAAATTATATAAGGCCCCATATTTCCTGTTCAGGTATTTAACAAAACACCCGGGATCCAGTTCCCTTCCGCTCGCCTTTTTTATCAGTTCTTCGGGTTTGTAAATGGAGCCCTGCTTGTGGATATTGCTGCGAAGCCAGTCCAGAATGGAAGCCAGATCTCCGGCGGCAGCAGAAGCTTCTGGCTTTATTCCATCCTTTTCCATGGCCTCCCAAAGCTGCGCTGCATAAAGATTGCCCAGTGCATAGCTTGGGAAATATCCAAAAAGGCCCAAGGCCCAGTGTATATCCTGCAGGCAGCCAAGGCTGTCATTTTTAGGTTTTAAGCCAAGCATATCTTGCATACCTTGGTTCCAGGCTGCGGGCAACTCGTCCACAGTCAAGTTTCCGCCGAAAAGGGCTGCCTCTAGTTCAAAGCGCAGTATTATATGCAGCGCATAAGTCACTTCGTCTGCTTCCACCCTTGTCAGGCTTGGTTCAACCTTGTTAATTGCCATATAAAAAGCATTCAGCTCCAAGTCGACAAAAGCCGACCCCAGCATACTTTTCATAGCCAGAAAGTTCTGTGCCCAAAAGCCCAAGGATCTGCCTATCATGTTTTCCCAGAATCTGGACTGCGACTCATGAAGGCCGGAGCTGGCAGCTTTTGCCAAACTGGTTCTTTTATATTCATGGGCCGGATTTATACCCAGCTCGTAAAGGGCATGACCGGTTTCGTGCATTGTGGAAAAAAGGCCGGAAGGAAAATAGTTTTTGTCATAACGCGTGGTTATGCGTATATCGCTTTCTCCAAGGATGGTTGTAAATGGATGCGCCGATACATCTATACGGCCGCTATCCCAGTCATAATGCAGCTTATCCATCATGTATCGGGCCAATTTTGTCTGGCTTGATACAGGGCAGGGCCTATGAAGCATGGAGTTGTCTATATTGGCGCAGCCTTTTATCTTGTCCAGAATGGCCATAAGTTCGCTTTTAAGGCAGGAAAAAAGCAGCCGGGTTTCGGCTTCGGTGCTTCCTTCTTCATGTTCATCCAGCAAAGCATCATAAGAGGAAGCTCCCGGTTTAAGGCAGGAAGCATATTCCCGCTTTAAACAAAGTACTGCAGAAAGGTGTTTAGAAAAAAGCTGAAAATTGTCATTTGTTTTGGCTTCCACCCAGGCAGCCTGGGCCAGGCTAGTTGCTCTGCTGAATTCTTTTACAAGACCGGCTGGCAGCTTGGCAGCCTGCTCATGGCGCCGCCGCATGAGCCTTAAGTAGGCCCTGTCCATAAAAGCAATACTTTCCGGCCCGGACGGATTCTTCCCTGTGGAACCGGCCTTGTCCAGCAGTTCCGCAATTTTGGGGCTGGTGATTTTTTCATGCGCCAGACTGTCCAAAAAAGCAAGCTGTTCCGCCCTTTCATTCATACCATTTTTTGGCAGGTAGCTTTCCTGATCCCAGGCCAACACGGCACTCATGTGCTCCAAAAGGACAATTTCCCTGTCCAGTATGCGCAATTCTTCAAGTGTTTCCATGCTACTTGTTTTACCATCAAGTACAAATAGTAACAAGCCGGATTTTTAAAACAGAAAAACAGACATAACACCGGAAATATCCGCAACAACCCGCCGTGCCGTTTCAAGTTTGCTAATGGGTCCCTCTAAAAACTTGTTTAATTTTTCGAGCTGCCCTTTGTAATTCCTGTGAGGATTTGCTAGTTCCCCAAAGCTTGTTGTAAAAGGCATTTTTTACAAAAACACTACCAGATATTGTATAGGCTTGCACAGGATCATGCAACATATAGTAGCCATAACGGGTAACAACAAGATTTGGGGAACTACATAAGGATTTACGCTTACATAATGGTAGACCTATAAAAACTGAAGTTTTTATAGGTCCTCTAATATAAATTGCTGATTTATGATAAGCTGGTATCAACATTCTTTAAGGAACTACAATTTGTTTTTAAGGGAAATTCTAAATCCTGTTTCCAATCTTAAAGGGGCCGGACCGCAAGTTTCAGCCAGGCTGGCAAGGCTGGGTATTATCAACGGAGCCGATCTGCTTCTTTTTCCGCCAAGATCCTATGAAGACCGTTCGGTAAAAAGGAAGCTGGCGGATTTTGCAGCCGGTCCTGTCAACTGCCGGGTTGTCGTAATATCCCATGACTGGTTTGGCTTTGGACGGATGAAGACTCTCAAAATTTGGGTGATGGATGAAGAAGGCACAAAGGCGGCTCTTATATGCTTTAACAGGCCCTTCCTGGAGCAAAGCTTTCCTGTAGGCCAAAAGATGGAGCTGTTCGGGCGTTTTGGCTATAAATATGCCGAATTGCAGTCTTCCGGTTTTGATGCGGAAGCTGTACCGGAAGGGCAAAATGACAATACAGAGCTGCGCAAAGGAGCTTTGCGCGCAGTATATCCGCTAACGGAAGGGCTTAACCAGGCCAGTTTGCGCAAGCTTGTTTCCCAAGCCCTAAAGCTGTGGGCTTTTCTGGAAGACGAAATACCTCCTTCTTTGCGCAATAAAAGGAAGCTTTTGCCCAAAGCAGAAGCCTTGCGCAAACTGCATAAGCCAGAAAGCATGGCAGAAGCCTTGGAAGCCAGGCGCAGCCTTGCCTATGAAGAGCTGTTTTACTTGCAGATTATGGTTGCCAAAAGAGCTTTGGCACGCAGGCTAACAATGCGTGAAGCCCGGCTCCCTGACAACAGCCTGGTATCAGCCATGAAGGAACGCCTTGGCTTTGAGCTGACGCCTGACCAGCAAAAAGCGCTGGCCGACATTTTTGGAGACATGTCCGGGCCATGGCCCATGGCAAGGCTGCTTCAGGGAGACGTAGGATCCGGAAAAACCCTGGTGGCTTTTTTTGCTGCCCTTTATGCCGTTTCTGCAGGAGAACAGGCTGCCCTTATGGCTCCCACGGAGCTTTTGGCCAGGCAGCATGCTGACACTGCGGCCAGGCTGCTTGAACCGCTGGGAATAAGGCTTGCATATCTTTCTGGCAATGTGGCCGATTCTGCCAGAAAGCCCCTGCTTGCGGCTCTTGCCAAGGGAGAAGTGGACTTTATTATTGGAACCCATGCGCTTTTTTCTCAAGATGTGGAGTTCCGCTCCTTGCGCCTTGTAATAGTGGACGAGCAGCAGCGCTTTGGGGTTCTTCAACGCATGGCGCTGGGTTCCAAAGGCAGTCAGCCGGACATGCTGATGATGACAGCAACTCCAATTCCAAGGACTTTGGCATTGACGGTTTTTGGCGACCTGTCTGTTTCTACAATAAAAACCATGCCGCCGGGCCGGCTGCCAATAATCACCCACCTGGCCAGGACAGGAAATGAAGAAAAAGTATACGAATTTGTGCGAAAACAGATGGCTTTGGGCAAAAGTGCGTATTTTGTTTATCCGCTGGTGGAAAATTCGGACAAACTGGAGCTTAAAAATGCGGAAGCCATGTATGAAAAGCTTTCCAAACAGCTATATCCGGAATTCAGGGGTGCTTTGATACATGCCCGCTTGCCGGAGGAAGAAAAACGGAAGACCATGCTGGATTTTTCTACCGGCAAGCTTTCTTTTATTGCGGCAACCAGTGTGGTGGAAGTTGGAGTGGATGTGCCCAGGGCCACTTGCATGGTTATTGAGCATGCAGAGCGTTTTGGGCTGGCGGCGCTGCATCAGCTGCGTGGCAGGGTAGGCCGTGGCTTGGATCAGTCATACTGCTTTCTTGTGTGGTCGGAAAAACTGGGAGAAGAAGGCAAGCAGCGCATAATGGCCATGAAAAACATGTCAGACGGATTCGAAATAGCAGAAGAAGACCTTAAAATAAGAGGCCCCGGCGAAATAAGCGGGACAGCCCAGGCAGGGGCTTTAAAACTGGTTTTTACCGATTTTGCAAAAGATGCGGAACTTTTGGAAGAAGCCAGAATGGATGCCAGAGTGCTTATGGAAACTGACCCTGATTTGATCAGCAAAGAAGGCAGTATTGTCAGCTCTGTTCTGAAAAAGGCCAATCCTTTTTCCGGTCATGAAGCTGCCGTAGTAGGCCAGGCTTAGCACTTTGCAAACAAGTGCAATTCAAGCCGGCTTTTATCCTGTATTTTTTGTTTGCATTGTAACTTATTGCCTATTATACTCGTTTCAGTAATATTGGGCTTGCTTAAACACTTCAATGTAAAAACAGCCCAAAGTCAGATTGTGAGGATTCGACCTGTGCATATTTTAATGGTCACCAGCGAGGCCGCGCCTTTTGCCAAGGCGGGAGGCTTGGCAGACGCTGTTTCCGCACTGTCCAAAGCATTAAGGCGACTGGGACACGATGTACGCATAATAATGCCAAGATACTCTTTTATATCTACAGAAGAATTTGCCTTGCAGCCTTTTGGCCTTTTTGTCCCCATGGGTGAAGCAACAGAAAAAGCGCTTGTTTACAAAACCCTTCTTCCGGACTCGGACACTACAGTATACCTGCTTGATCATGAAGGCTTTTTTGGGCGTTCTGGCATTTACGGATCAAAAGACGAACCAGATTATGCGGACAATGCCAAGCGCTTTGCGTTTTTGTCCCGGGCTGCCTTCAGGCTTTGTGATAATTTGAGATGGAAGCCAGATATAATCCATGCCCATGACTGGCCCAGCAGCCTGTGTACAGTATACAAACGTTATAGCGAGCCAGGCTATCTGGGCTCCAGAACAATACTTTCAATACATAATCTTGGTTATCAGGGAGTTTACTCCAAGGATTTTTATACATATTTTGGCCTGCCCTGGGAACTGTTCCACGGAGCCGGTCTCGAATACTATGATTCCATCAATTTGTTGAAGGGCGGAATAACCAGTGCAGACAGCCTTTCCACTGTTTCTCCAACCTATGCCAGGGAAATCCAAAGCCCGGAACTGGGAAACAGCCTGGACGGCCTGCTCAGGGCCAGGAGCGCTTCCCTTGTTGGCATACTAAACGGAATTGATACCGATGTATGGAACCCCAAAACAGACAGTTATTTGCCCTCAACTTATCATATTGACGATATGTCCGGAAAAGCCGTTTGCAAGGAAGTCCTCCAGCAGGAATTTGGCCTGGCTGTGGAACCAGACACACCGCTCATAGCTATGGTTTCCAGGCTTACCAACCAAAAAGGGGTAAAAGAGCTTTTTAAACCGGGTTATGGCACAGTGCCAGACTTGTGTAAAGACATGGATATGCAAATGGTGGTTCTTGGCAGCGGTGACTCCTGGTGCGAAAAAGAGCTGGAGTCTCTTTCATCCGCTTTGCCAAACTTCAAGGCCAGGCTTGGTTACTCGGAAAAATTGGCCCATCTGATAGAAGCAGGAGCGGACTTTTTTCTCATGCCAAGCCAATATGAACCATGCGGACTCAACCAGATGTATTCCCTGCGCTATGGCACTTTGCCCATAGCAAGGCGCACCGGCGGACTAGCCGATACCATTTCCAATTTCAACGAAAAAACCGGTGCGGGAACAGGTTTCCTTTTTGATGCCTTAACCCCAAGGGCCATTTATGATACCTGCGGCTGGGCAATATGGGCTTATTACAACAGAACCGAACAGCTCAGAGCCATGCGCCGCAGGGGCATGAGCCAGGATTTTTCCTGGAGCGCTTCCGCCCTTGAGTATGACGCACTTTACCGCAGCTGCCTGGGTATCTGACTGGACAAAGCATGCCCATTGGAAATATCCTGTTCATTGAAAGCTTTTAGAAATTCGGGATAACGCAAAACAGGGCTTTTGCAATATCTTACGCACAAAAGCATTTCCTGGCTAGGAAATGCAAAAGCCAAAAAACTTAAACTTTTTTGGCCAGGCACAGAAAAACCAGTTTCTTCTGAGCCTGTAAATAGAGACCGTGGAGCAATAATGGCCAAAACTGACTCTGTTCTGGATTATGACAAGTATAAGGTAAGAACATCCATTATAGATGCTTTCAAAAAAAAGAGGGGAGAGGCAGCTCCCGCAGATATAGTTGCATACACAGGCTTGCCCAAGCCCCAGGTAGATGCCGAATTGCCCGCAGTGGCTGACGAGTATTCCGGCAGGCTGAAGGTAACTGCTTCTGGAGAAATAATATATTCTTTTCCGCAGGGTTTTAAAAGCCGTTACAAAGGCTTTATACCAGGCTTAAGGAAGTTTTCCAGGGCTTTGGGCAAGGCTGCGGCCGCAACAGGCACTTTTCTATTCAAGGCATGGATAATGCTGATGCTGGTGGGTTACTTTGCCATATTTGTGGCTTTGATAATACTGGCAACACTGGCATCTGTGGCTGTCAGCGCAACAGACAAAAACAACCGTGACCGTGGGCGGGGAGGCATAGGCAGTTTTGCACTTGCCAGCAGGCTGATAGATCTGACACTAAGGATATGGTTTTATAATGAGGTTTTCAAAAGCCCGGGCCAGCGCCGTTATGAGGCGGACATAAGAGCCAGGAAACGTGAAAACAAGCGCCCCCTGCACAAGGCAATTTTTTCTTTTGTTTTTGGCGAAGCGGACCCCAATGCCGGACAGGCTGAACTGGAAAGACAGGCTTTTGCTTCACTGGTAAAAGCAAAAAAGGGCATGATCATGCTGGAAGAATTCATGACCATCAGCGGCTTGTCTCCAGGGGAAGCGGACCTTGCCATAAACCGTTATCTTTATGAATTTGAGGGCAGCCCGGAAGTGACAGAAGACGGTACTGTATATTATCATTTTCCCAAACTGCTTTTGCGTGCAAGAGCAGACGAGCATGGTGCTTCCGACAGTCCGTTAAAACGCTTAAGGCCTTTTTCTGCCAATGCAAAAAAAGCCAATTTGACTTATGTCGCAATAAACGGCTTCAATTTTCTTTTTGGATCCTACTTTTTGTTCAATTCACTTTCATACAGCTATGCGGCTTCCAAAGGAATTAATGGCTTTAATTACCTGTTCTACTTTACCGGACAGCTGCTTTCCGAACTGGGCGTCAAAGCACTGCCGCTTATGGGCTTTGGTCTGGGCCTTGTACCCATTGTTTTTTCCATTCTTTTCTGGCTGATACCGGCAATACGTTCCGGAAAGCTGAAGCGGGAAAACGAAAAAATAAAAACGGAAAACATGCAGCGTATTTTGTATGCCTCTGCCCTGGCAAAACCCGAAGCCTTTGGCGCTCCCGATGAAAAGCTGCTGCCAACTGCTGCCAGGCCCGGGAATGCAAAGCTTGTCAGCAAGGCTGTGGAAGAGCTTGCTGCATATGAAGGAGCGGAAGCTATGGGCGGCAACAGCTGGCAGCTCAAGGAGCTGGCTCGCAAAATGGATGATTTGGAAAAGCTGCGCGCGTCTGTAAAGCCTGGAGATTACGAGCTTGGCGCTATAGCCTTCGATTCCGGAATATAAAAGGTGTTAGCTATGAACAATGCAAGGGCGAGACTTGGCAATGCCAAAAGGCTTGTGGTCAAGGTCGGTACTTCTACCCTTACTTATGAAAGCGGAATGATCAACCTGGGCAGGATAGAAAAGCTGGCCAGGGTTTTGTCTGATTTGGCCAACAGAGGCATAGAAATCGTGCTGGTAAGCTCCGGAGCCATAGGCCTTGGCACTGCAAAGCTGAAGCTTAAAGCCAGGCCAAAAACTGTACCGGAAAAACAGGCTGCAGCAGCAGTGGGCCAGGGCGAGCTTATGGCTCTTTACGGAAAGTTTTTTTCCGAGTACAGCCATATAGTCGGACAAATTTTGCTTACAAGAGATATAGTGGAAAACCTGAAGGGCAGACAAAATGCCATAAATACCTTTGAATCGCTTATTAAAAGCGGAGTAATTCCCATAGTAAACGAAAATGACTCCGTATCCATAGAAGAGATAACAACAGACAAAAACAGGGTTTTTGGAGACAATGATACCCTGTCTGCAATTGTTTCTGGACTTGTGGGCGCCGATCTGCTTATCATCCTTTCTGATATTGACGGTTTTTATTCCGGAGATCCCAAAAGGAATCCCGATTCAAAGCTTATTTCTGTTGTGGAAACAATTGACGAACAGCTGGAAAAATGTGCCGGAGGAGAAGGCTCGAGCCGCGGTACCGGCGGTATGATAACAAAACTTAATGCCGCAAAAGTGGCGCTTGCTTCCGGAATTGACGTTGTAATTGCCAATGGCTCCAGCCCTGAAATTGTGCTTGACATTATTGGCGGCCAGAACAAGGGAACCTTGTTTGTGGCAAAAAGGGTTGTGTAACTTTTATGGAAAATTTGATTACACTGGGACAAAGGGCTAAAGAAGCCTCGGCATGGCTGGGCAGCCTTTCTTCCACAGATAAAAACACGGCTTTAGGAAATGTCCGGACGGAGCTCCTTCTTTGCAAGGATGCAATCCTTGCTGCAAATGCCAAGGACATGGCTGCCGGAAAAAGGGCAGGTATGACGGCAGCCCTTCTTGACAGGCTTATGCTTGACGAGCGCAGGATTATGGCCATGGCTGACAGCCTGGCGCAGATTGCCGCACTTGACGACCCCATTGGAGAGGTGTTTTCCATGCAGAAAAGGCCCAATGGCCTGCTTATAGGACAGCAAAGGGTGCCTTTGGGAGTTGTATGCATTATTTATGAAGCGCGGCCGGGGGTTACACTTGATGCCGCAGCTATATGCCTTAAAACCGGAAATGCGGCTATTTTAAAAGGCGGCAAGGAGGCATTGGAATCCAACAAGGCCATAGCCATGGCCATAAACCAGGCACTCAAAAAGACCGGGTTTACTGAAGGCTGTGTCCAGCTTGTAACAGACACAAACAGGGAAGCCAGCCTGGAACTCATGAAAATGAACAAGTATATAGACCTGCTCATACCAAGGGGAGGCAGGGGACTTATAGAAACTGTACTGCAAAATTCCCGTATTCCCGTAATAGAAACCGGCAGCGGCAACTGCCATGTTTATGTAGACAGCTCCGCTGATTTGGACATGGCCAAAAGCATCATTATAAATGCAAAAACAAGCAGGCCCGGTGTATGCAATGCCATGGAAAAGCTTCTGGTAAATACGGGTATTGCCAAAGACTTCCTTCCGGGTTTGCTGGACGAGCTGTCCGCCATGGGAGTGGAAGTGAGGGCTGATCCTTTTGTCTGTTCCATGTACAAAAATGCAAAACAGGCCACAGCAGAAGACTGGGCCGAGGAATATCTGGACCTGGTGCTTGCTGTCAAAGTGGTTACTGATGTGGATGAAGCCATAAAGCATATAAACCAGTATGGCACCAAACATTCGGAAGCCATTGTAAGTGACAGCTATGAAAACACCAGGAAGTTTATGGAAAGGGTTGATGCGGCTGCTGTTTATGCCAATGCATCCACGCGTTTTACCGACGGCTATGAATTTGGCTATGGCGCGGAACTTGGAATAAGCACGCAAAAGCTGCATGCCAGGGGGCCCATGGGCCTTAAAGCCCTGACTTCCATAAAATATGTAATTTACGGCAGCGGCCAAATCCGCTGACATTAGTCCCAGCAAAAACGGCTAATAAATAATTTATATCCTCCGATAAACAGAATAGAAAGCTGTGTTGTGCTTAATTTTGCAGTTTGCGGAGGAAACAAGTCATGGATATCAGGTTGTCAAACAGCATACCATTGGCATACGCATACAATGCCGGCCCTGTTGGCAGAATATCCGTACCGGTTAGCCCCGCACAGCTGCTATACTCCAACTTCAAGAATGTCATAGGCATTTCCGATCCTGACGCGGCTTCGTACAGCCTGGACAAGTTAAAAATACTTGACACGCTTATAGACAGGCTGCGCAGCATCAAGCGCCTTCCGGAGCAGGAAAAGACAAGTCATGGAATAAGCAATGAAAGGCTGGATGCCATGATAGAGGAATATGGACGCGAGCTGCATTCCGCAATAGTTTCCAGTCAGACTCCCGTAGGGGCGCCCTATGGGAAACCCGAAGGCGTCTATCCCGGTTTGCTTATTTCAGTGGCTGCCTGAACCCGGCTACCTGGCCGTTTCTCCAAGCAACCATGAAAAATAATCTTGCAGGTTTTCTTCTCCGTACAGGGCTGCATAGTTAAGCGCAGCCAGTATTACATTTCGCCCGTATTGCCTAGTTTCGGCATAATCCAGGGTATCCAGAAGCAGGTCCATAGGCAGCGGCCCATAACTCTGCTCCCAGCCCCTGAAACGTGTGGGCCCCGCATTATAGGAGCACAATGCAGCCAATACCCGGTTTTTTGCCGTCTGCCCATCCATTAACCTCTGAAAATAATAGGATCCAAGCATAAGGTTGTGGTCGGGGTTTTTTAAGTCATAATCGCTTGTTTTCAGCCTGTCAGCCATCTCCGCTGCAGTGGCTGGCATCAATTGCAAAAGGCCTATTGCGCCAGAACGGGACAATGCATCCTTGTTAAAAGCGCTTTCCGCACGAGCCAAAGCATAAAGCAAAAATATATCCATTTTGTTGCGGGAAGAATTTGCAAGGAATAATTCCGGATAGGGTCGGGGCCAGTAAAGCTCTGCATCCGCCCTTGACGGAAGAAAGCCGGTTTTCCAGAACTGTGTGGCAATAAGCCTGTAAGCCTCCTCCGGAAAACCCTGTTCGTAAAGGGATAGGGAGCCCGCCCGGACCACGCTGCTGTCCAGCTTGCCAAAATGGCTGCCAAGCTCCCGCCTTAAAAGATTGGCCATGCCAAAATGCACCAGCGCTTCCGCATAAGCCTTAGGCGTGTCTTTTTCCTTTTTGTCGGCTTTGGTTTCAATGGCTGTTTTGCTTTCGTCTTCGTGCAATGGATCTACAAGGGCCAGCCCCAGCCTGTATGCTGCAAGAGTATGGTACCATGGGTCCGCATTTTGGTCATGGGCCTTGCGGAAAAGCTCCTCTATAAGGCTTTCCTTTGAAGCATAGTCCCCGCCAAGAAAAACAGACAAGTGCTCGTCTGCAACAATGCCTGCCTGTATGCTCCTGGCACAAAGATAGTTCAGCTTTGCGGAGTCCGCTTTGCTTAACTTTCCTTCACCCTGGCAGGCAAGCGCCAGCAGGGCCGTTCCGTCTTTTCTTGCCAGGGCATCCCTGACAATGGGTTCAAGCAAATCGGAAAAATCGGCCGGATTGCTTGCCTGCTGTATTTCTTTTAAAAAAACCTGATGGGCGGATTTGGGGTCGCTTTTCCATGCAGCTTCCACCAAATACCACAGGGCAGCATCCCGGTCGGCTCCATGGCCGGCCAGCCCTGCCGCTTTTTGAAAGGCTTCCAGTGCGGCTTTCCATTGACCTTCTTCCCTCAAATAACGGCCATGCCAAAAATGGGCAAAGTATTCTTTTTGAATATCTGGGCCCCTGTCCTGTTTTGTCTCCATAATCCATAGCAGTCCTTGCTTGCCCTCGCTGCGGGAAGAAACAAGAAAGGCTCTGGCCACATCCGATGCTATTCCCCTTTCAAGGCGGAGCAGCAATTGTCCCATGGTTTTTGGCGGCAGGGGAGGGCTTGGCGGGTTTTGGCCCAAGCGGGTCAATAAAAAACCATCCTTGTCTTTTTCTTCTGTTTCTTCTTTTTCCGCCAGTGGGGTTATTTTGTACCTGGCAGAAATACTTGAAGCATCCTCAGAGGCGTTTGCATAGCTCCTGAAAGCCAGAACAGCGGGGCCGTAGTTTTTGGATCCCGCCAGGGCTCTTGCCTCGGCCAGGACAAAGGCTTCCGGGCCTATGGCTTCCAGCGCCTTTATGAAATCCCCATACTCAAGGGCTGCAATTGTTTCTACAAGCCTTTCCAGGTTTTGGTAAACAGCATTGGAAGCCGGCATGGCCAACAGGGAATAAAACTCCTGTATCCAGCGCCCGCCGTTTGTTGCCAAGCCAGCCTCCGCGGCCATTGCCGCAATTTCCGCAGCCGCTTTTTCCGATTCTAGCGGAAAACTGTCTCTTGTTTTTTCTATTGAATTTAGAAGCCCGCCGTAGTCCTTAAGAAGCAGCAGAGCCTTCAGCTCCAGCCATGCTCTTCTGAACGGTTCCAGTGCAGCACCATGGCCGGAGCGGCAAAAGGCCAGAAGGGATTCTCCGTCCTTTTTTTCAAGAAGTACATCTGCCAAATGACTTACTGCCCTGGCCTTAAAAAAGCCCTGTTCCCTGGCAAGGGAATCATTCAGAGCGGCCTTGGCAACACCAAGGCTGCCTTGTTCCATAGCCCTGAGAGCAACAAACAGGGAAGCCCCTGTACCAAGCCTGGACAGGCTGTCAAAGTCTATTGCTTCACCTTCCTTTAGCGGAAGCTCTTCCCTCAAACGTAACAGCTGGAGCCAGGTTTCTTCGCTTAGTTCATGAATTGGCTTGCCTACACAGGATTGTGTAAAAAGAAAAAGCAAAGGAACAAGTATAAAGACGGAACTTGATGCCGTTTTTCTTTTATGCAGGTTTTTTTTTGTTATTGGCAAAGCGGCTGATTTTACCTTGGGGGTATGAAAATCCAGGTTCCGGATATTATCAAATCCGGATTTTTAATATTGTTGGCTTTGGCTATGGTTTTGTAAAGCCAGGGGTTCCTGTAATAGGCCAGGGAAATATCCCATAAAGTATCCCCCCATTTTATTTTATGCCAGATTCCCTTTTTTTCGGGAGCCGCATCTTGTGCTGCCGCTGCCTCTTTGGGCATTTCGCTTTGTACGGGAGCTGCCTGGGCTGCTTCCTGCGGCTTTGCGGCTTCCTCTTGTGGCGGAGTTTCGGTTGTTTTTGCTGGAGGAGCTTCCTGTACAAGCTTTACTACTTCTACAGGCTTTAGCTCCTGCTCCATCACAGCTTTGTCGCTGCTTGTGCAACGGTAAATGAAAAATGCTGATAAAAGTATAAGGGCGGTTCCCAGTGCTGCCAAAATACCCACAAGAAGTGCGGATACTCCTTTTGATGGGCGGCTTTTTACAGCATCATATGTTTCTATATCAGGCTTTTCTTGCAGCTCGGTCAGCTCTTCTTCCGGCCCTATATCAAATTCCTCATCGTCATAGGCTTCTGTAATCTCGTCGGGCATGAATTCTTCAGCTTCTGCGTCTGAAAATTCCTGTTCAGCCTCTGTTTCAGAGTCTTCTGTTGGCAGGGATTCTACGGAAAAATCAAAATCTTCGTCTTCCTGAAAATCAAAATCCGGTATTTCGTACTTTTCTTCTTCGCTTAACGACTGAAGGGAAACGGTCAGCGTTTGATGTTCTCCGCTGCTTTCATCCCTGGCATAGGCATTGAGTTCTCCCATGTCATCAAGGCCAAGTTCCAGGCGTATGTCAGGTTCTCCTTTTGGCCTTGAGGCAATGTTTTCTATAATAAGACTGCCTATATAGGCTTCTTTACCCTGGCTGGAGCGATACATGTCAATCTGAACACTGGGTTGCTTGTCCCTTACAGTTGTCAAAATCAGCCGCTTTTTTGCAACCAAATCACTACTCAATACAGGGTAGAATTGTCCGTCTGCCAATCTAATGCCGATTTCTGCCATGGTCTACTTCCGTTTCAGGATATTTTTAAGGCAAATTATTCCAAAAGGTAATCATTTTTTGGAATTTCAATAAAAGCCATCTTAATTATCGGTAAAAACTGGTAAAAAATCCAGTGCAAGAAGCCTTTAGCTGTTATAATTTTTCTGCCCTGGCTACCATGGTAAACGCTTCCTGGTTGTAAGGGCTGCCATCAAAGGAACCAAAAAAACTAATATTTTTAAAACCGGCATATTCCAACAGCGTTTTTAGCTCCTGCGCAGAATAAAGGCGCTGGATCCAGCATCTGTCTATCCTATGCATGCCATCCATAATAATCCATCTGTGCTTTATGGCTTCCCATGCTCCCTGTACTTCAAATTGGGTCAAGACGGTTTTCCCGCCCCGCTCAAACCATTCGCCATCCATAAAGTCACGTGCCGCTATTTCTTTACCCTTCAGCTCCATTACAAGGACGCCCCCATGGGCTAGGCTTTCATTCAGGCGCTTCAGCATTTGCAGATCTTCATCCATGCTGCCAAAATAACCAAAACTGGTAAACAGGTTTATTGCAAGGTTGAAAGCGCCAGGCCTTTTCCATGTTCTGGCATCCGCATTTATGAATTCCGTATTTTTTAGGCCCATGGCATCTGCGCTATCCCTTGCGGCAACAATAAATGCTTCTGTAATATCTACGCCGACAACTTTGTATGCCATTTCTGCCAATGCCAAGGCATGTCGTCCCGGGCCGCAGCACATGTCCAGTATCGGGCTGTTTTTGGCGATTCCGGCCATGGCTATGATGCTGGCTGCTGTCCCGGGGGCTTCTTCCCATCGCTCTTTGTCAAAAAGCAGGGCTGCGTAGTTCTCCCAAAAGCTATGGTCGCTAAACCATTCCCTGCCGCAAAATGAGGATTTATTCATAAAACCGGCTTGGTTGTGTTATATAGCTCCATGCTCAAGAGCCTTCCCAAGCACATAGCTTAGGATATCCATGTCTATCTCTCCGGAGTCGGTGGTTATCAAATCCCTTATTTCGACCCAGTCTTCCTTGTCAAGCTGGCTGTTGTCAAAATCGCACAATAGCAGGGAACCTATGGCTGATAACCAATCCAAAGCTTTTCTGGTGGCTGCTCCAGACCCAAAGCGTGACAGAAAGCTGGAAAACAGAGCTGCCATGGTATCTTCAGGTATTTTGGGTATGTTACGCCCAAAAATGGTTCTGAGCCTGTCAAAATCATTATGTCCCGGGTTATGACCAGAGCTTTTTTCCCAGTCATCCAGATCAGTTTTTAATTTGTCGATTGCTTGCATGGACTTATCATATACTTAAAACCAATTTCTGTTAATACGGAGGAAAAATGGTATTGCAAATCGTGGCTTTTAAAACACGCCAAAAACACTTAGCAGGATGAAAAAATTGTACAGTCCATGCCCAATAGCCAGGGCATGCAGCCCGTAGCCTAGCTGGTAAGCCGTGGCACATATTAAGCCGGCCACAAAAGCGCTTGCAAATCCGCCCATGCCCTGATAGCCATGTCCCATAGCAAAAATACAGGATGACAGTAATACGCTAAAAAAGGAGCCCAAACCTCTTTCCCGCATGCTTCCAACAATATATAGCCTGTATAACAGCTCTTCCCTGTATGCTACGGACAATGAAAATATAAAGGACAGGGCCATAATACCAAAGGGGCCCATATTGTGGTTTTGCGGAATATATGTATCTGCAGCATCGGGTGCTGAAAAAAGCCATGACCCGTTGGAATATTGTTGAAAGCTTTCCGAAATTTTTATGTATATTGTGGATGATGACAACAATAAAAACGCTAGCAAAACAGCCTTAAGGAGGTCGCTTGCACATAAAGCCTTTGCTCCATGGTAACTAAGCTTGCCAGATTTACCGATAATTATGTAAAGCAATACAAATTGCGACAGGGCCTGGGCGCTACCGTTCAGGAGCCAACGGCAGGCATTCATGCTGCTGGATGCTGCAGCCATCGGGTCCATGCTTGGCAGCATCATTGCAATTGTTATGATTAAGGGTTCTGTCCATGATGGAGTGTAACCTTGACTAAACATTACAGTATTATATATCGGAGAGCCGATGCTAGTTAATCTGCTACTTATAATTGTTATTATTCTACTCTTCATAACCCTGACAATGCTTTTGCGAGGGAACAGGCGCTTTTCATTGCTGGAGTTCTATGCCCGCGGCAAAGAGCTGGGTTTTAACCTGAAAGAATCCAGGGCCATTATGGATATGTCAAAAATTACAGGAATCCAGGACCCTACCGCTCCTTTTTGGTCCATAAGGGAGCTGGATATGCTTATTAAAGCTTTTGATAAACGCTTTAGGCAGGAAGGTAAAGACAGGGACAGGGAAAGTATCCAGTTTATGGAAAAAATTTATGAATTCAGAAAAAAACTGGAGTTTAGCCAAAACAAGTACAAGGCAGGCATTGCAAGCTCGCGCTTTATAAGATCCAACCAGCGCCTAAGAATTCTTGTTCAGGGCGTAGGTGTATATTCTTCAACAGTGATTGATTCCAACGAACGCTATCTGGTAGTTTCCTATCCGGTAGGCGCAAGGGTTCCCGTGGGTTTTCAATGGAAGGGGTCCAGGATTTCTGTGTACTTCTGGAGGCAGGAGGATGCTGCCTATGTTTTTGACACCTATGTTCTGGAAGACCTTAGGATAAGAGATATTCCCGTTCTTCAATTGGGCCATTCAGAAGCCCTTTTAAGGACACAAAAACGCAAATCCCTTCGCATACGCTCCAGAATGCCTGCGTATATGTACTTGCTCAATCGCCTGGAAGGTGCCTATGAAAAGCCGGAAAGAGTACCCGGGCTCAAATGCATTATACAGGACTTGTCGGAGGATGGGGTTTCTGTTCTGATCGGAGGCAAGTCCAAGCCCGGCCTTATGGTAAAAGTACAGTTCTATTTGGACGATGACCAGCTTGTCATGAGTGGCACAGTCAAGGGGAACGAATACGATGTGGAAAAAAACCAGTCGCTTTTGCATATTGAAGCGGTAAAACCCAGCCCGAGAATGCGCAACCTGATACGCTCTCATGTTTACAACACCAGTTCTTCTGCCAAAAAGACTGCTGAACTGGACGGCAAGGCTTTTTCAGTATAAAATTCCAGTCTGGGCGGCTTGAAGTTTTTGCCGCAACAGTTTTGGCAGAAACCAGGTTTTACGGATTGCCATTGCCTCCAGTTTGATAACAAGGGGTTTACATGATAAAGAAATACAGAATTCTTTCAGCACTTGTATTGTTTGCCACTGTTGCCGGTTTTGCCCAGGATTCTTCCGCGCTGATAGAAACCTACAGGCGCAACTTTATCCGTTCAAGCCTGGGTACCAAGCTGGAACTGCTAAAAGAAGCTTCCGGTTATGATGATGTTGACATGGGCCCCTTGTATGACAGTGCATTGCAGTTTGTTCTTGCAAATGCCAGTATTTTGTCCAGTGATGCGCTTTTAAGGGATATATCGGTTCTGTCGGTCAATATGATACGAAAGTACAAGTATAGTCCTGCGGCAGAAAACCTGTGGAAGCTGTTTTCCGTTTACAAAGACAGTATGGTCAGGGTACCCATTTTGCAAACCCTTTCTGAGCTGAGCCTGTCCGGCAAAAGCATACTCAACGAACTGAACAAGTTTGTGGATACCGAGCTTAACCTTTTCAAATCCGGAGTAAGGATAGATCAAAGCATACTGGATGCTGCTGTCTTTGCTCTGGGCAGACTGGGTGATGCATCATCCTTTCCGTATCTTTTTGCGGTTTATTCCGCATCTGTGAGCAAGGCCATTACAGACCGGTCCAGCCAGGCCATGGCCTCATTAAATGGAGATTACGCGTCTTTTCTGGCTGGAGTAATTCGCAGCAATACCCCCGCAGAAAAAATGGCTGCGCTTGAAGCCGGGCTAAGGGCTGATGTATTGCCCCCGGAAAAAAGGGCGGAGTTGGCTGAAACAGCCCTTGACGTAGGACTTTCTTACCAAAGCGCTCTGCCGGGAGACAAGACAAGCATTATAGCCCTGCGTGGTGCTGCAGCCAAGGAATTGACCAGCAGGGAATGGCAGAAGGCGTCCGCACTGGCTGTAAAACACTTTTATGACTTTCTGCTTCAGTACAACCGCGGCCTTGTGTCAAAATCCAATTTTCTAGAAGCTATAGCCTTGCTTGGAGCCATGGGTACCAGCGAAGCCGCCCAGGCCCTGGCGCTGTATCTGCAATTGATCAATACAGAAACAGAACAGGGCAAGTCATTTGACGAACAAATAACCCTGGCAATAGTCAACAATCTTGGCAGGCTCGGAGACAAGACTGCCTTTGATTACCTTTTGTATATTGGCTATTTGCAATACCCGGAATCCATTAAAAAGGCCGCCAGGGATGCCCTTCAGAAATTGAAGTGGTAAAATGCATTAAAACTGTTTGGCTGTCTGCAAGCGCCATGCCTTTTATTGGCGTTATAAAGGATGGTGTGTAACAGATACGGGCATTTGCCTTTTATAGTATGGTTTGCTCTTGGCAGCCTGCCGGCAATTTACTTGCCTCCACACGCATGGCTGGTTCCATGGCTCAAGTTTGCTTCTGTTTTTATTTTGCTCCCTATGTGTGCTGTCCTATACCTGTTGTCCGGCCAGAAAAAGGCATGCCGATCGCCCTGGACCAGCAAAAGGGCAAACAGAAAACTTTTTTTAATTGCAATATATGTTGTAGCCGGAACTGCTTTTGGCGCATGCATTCACGGGCGGGCTTCTGCCAGCTGTAAAATGCTGTGTCTTGGGTTGCCGGAGCCAAGCAGCCTGGAAGGCAGGGTAGCCACTGACCCAAGAAAAACTGCCTCAGCTTTGTGGAGCTTTGAACTGCGCCTGGAAAATGCTTTTGGAAAGGACGGAGCCAAAGCCAGCGCTTCCGGCAGCATAAATGTATATAGCAGAAAAAGCTGCCCTGTCAAAGGCCAGAAAATTGCCATAGATATACCTTCCGGGCTACAAGAAAGCAGAAATGCTGTGGATGCCTGGCAGAATGCCATGGCCAGGCCATACGTTTTTATTGACAAAACAAGCGAGCTAGAAAACGCCAGCGCAGCGGAACTGGCCAGAAGCCAAGCCAGAAACAAATTTTTGATGCTGCTAAAGCTGGCTGGCTCTTCCGATGGGGGTCCAAATGAGGGCACTGGCAGGCGCCCCGTTATAGGCCGTTTATTGGTTCCGCGCGCTGGCCTGGCTGCAGGAGCTATTCTTGAGGCTCTTATATTGGGAGTAAAAGATGATCTGGATCCGGAGCTTTCCGGCAGCTTTCAGAAGGCTGGCTGCTCCCATATATTGGCTTTGTCCGGGCAGCATGTGGCAGTATTGGCAGCCTTGCTGGCTTTTGTGTTGGGAAGAATAGCGGGGCCATACAGGGCCAAAGCATTGGCATGCCTTCTGGCTGCTTTTTATCTGTGGCTTGTGGGGCCTTCTCCTTCCGTTTTAAGAGCTGTAATAATGTTTTGGCTGTCCAGCCTGTTTGCCGCTATGGACAGACCCCAAAACTCCATAACCATATTGGCCTGGGTTTTTGTAATAGCCGGCTGTCTGGACCCAGTGAGCGTTTATGCTTTGTCCTTCAAATTGTCATATATGGCAGTATTGGGCATAGCCTTGTTCAATCCGCTGTTGGATTTTTACTTAAGGCGCTGGCTTCCGCCATTTTTGTCGGCTGCCATTGCTACAGGCTTTGCCGCCCTGGCTGCCACAGCACCATTGTCTGTTATCAGTTTTGGCAGTCTGAACCCGCTTTCTCCTTTGTGGAGCGCCATGGCCGGTATACTGGTAACAGCGCTTATGTGGGCAGGCTTTGGAGCGGCTGCCGGAATTTATGCATTATCAGCTTTAGGTAAAGCCATTGGGCTGATTGCTGGGTATTCAGGGATGGGTTTTTTATCTATTTTTACGGATTTTAGTTCGTTTTTAATATCCATACCTTTTTTGCTTCTGGAAGCACTAATGAAGCTGGCAGCCCGCATTCCTTCTGTCCAAATTCCGGAAAACAAAATGGGGCTTAGGTTTATTTTGGCCGTTTTGCTTGTTCTGTTTTTCTATCTGCTGTATGCTTTGCCCCATGTCCTTGCAAGAAAACAAAAAAGAAAAGCCTTTTTCCCGGATAGAAGCAGCAGTCAACTATGATGCCCCAAGCCAGATAAAAAAATTGCTGGATGAGCTTGGGCTTGGAATGAGAAAAAAGTACGGACAAAACTTTCTTGTCTCTCCTGATGCCAGAAAAAAAATTGCCGCATTATTCAATGTCCAAGCTGGCGCTCAGGCCTGGGAAATAGGACCAGGTCTGGGAGCCATGACTTTGGAAGCCCTGCAAATGGGCTTGGGGCTTAGTGTTTTTGAAATAGACAAGGGCTTTACAGATTTTTTAAAAACTTCTTATGGTTCGCTGCCCAATTTTCATCTATTTGAAGGAGACTTCCTTAAAACCTGGAAAAACGCCCTTGCCAGCTTTGGGCAGCCGGAGCTGGTTTTTGGCAATCTTCCCTACAACATTGCCGCAGCCATAATTGCCGTTTTGATCGAAAACAATGCAAGGCCCCAAAGAATGGTTTTTACCATACAAAAAGAAGTGGCCCAAAGGATATGCGCCAAAGCTGGCACCAAGGATTATTCTTCTTTTTCCGTGCTGTGCCAGTTTGTCTATAAACCAAAATTGGCTTTCAATTTGCCTCCTGGCGTATTCTGGCCCCAACCCAGGGTCCAGTCTTCTGTAGTAAGCATGGATTTAATGGAGGACGCGCCGGAACCGGCAGCAAGCAGGGCTTTCAGTGCCTTTACCAGGCAATGCTTTTCTTCCAGGCGCAAAACCCTGCTTAACAATCTTAAAGCAGCTGGCTATGAAGAAGCCATGTTCCATAAAGCATGTGCCAAGCTTGGTATTGAAAAGGGGATACGGGCAGAAAGCATAAGCCCTTCTGGCCTGTTTGCCCTGTATACTTTATTAAAACAAGGCTAGCAGCAGGGGCTTGCCGGCGGGGTTTTAAAAACCCTGCCAGGGGCAAAGGCGCTGTTAGTCAGCGCCCTTTTGTGTAAATGTTAAAAATCATTATCCCCCAAAAACAGCTGACCGGAACCAAGCCTATCTGCTTTGGAGCCAAAAAATTCTCCAAGGGGGCTGCCGGCAGAGGCCCAATTAAACAGGTCCAGGGCTTCCCTCACTTTGGCCATGGATACAGCCAGGCTTTGGGTAGAAGCATCAAAGCTGCCAAAATACTCCGTACTGGTTTTGCCGCTTTTTAGCTGGCCCTTGCCTATGCCCTTGTCATGGATGGCTTTCATTGTTACAAGCTTGTAATATGGCTTTTCTATAATAAAAAGTCCTTCCAGGCAGTCAAACAGCAGGGCTGCCATGGCTTTTTTTTCTGCTATGTAATCGGTAAAGCGGGGAAGCTTGCCGGATGCCCGCGCGTCCCTCCATGTTTTTAGTATGTCTTCGCGGGCCAGCATGGCTTTACATGCTTTGTCAAAAGCTGTTTTGTTGTTGTCCAGCACAGCAGAGTATGAATCTATAAGGCCAAGGGACAAGCGGGCATAGCTTTCCATGCTGTCCTTGTTCCAGGCTGCCCTGTAATCATTAAGGCCCTGGGTCCCCGGCTGGGTCGTCCTTGGCAGCTCGCCCGCCATTTTGGATACTGCCTGTCCCGCTTCGGCAAAGCTTTTTGTGTTATCTGTCGTTACTGCCAGCAATCCTTCAAAGCAGGATAAAAGCATGGAGCCGTCAGCTATGCTGTCCACATAAAAAACTGTTCCCCTTACACCCAGTACCGTTTCGTCAGATGCTACGTTGAATGAGCCGCCAGCCAGGCGATCCACTTTGACGGCAATGGAACCGCCCAAAAGCTGCACGGCAGTTTTTCTGGACTTTTCATCCAGTTCTTTTGTGTCAAAATAAAATATGGTGTTTTCTGCCAGCTTTATGCTGGAACCGCCAGTTTTGCCGGAAGCAATATCTATTTCTGCCCGGCTGTCCTGGCCTGTCATCAGAATGTCAAAGGGGCGGACTGCATCGCCAATGTCCACAGCTTCTCTTTTGCCGCCAGCGCGAAGGACGCTTACATTACCTTGGGCATAAACCAGCTCTCCTATGGCCTTTGCATAGCTAGTTCCAGCTGGACTTGTTCCTGCGGGGCTGGTTTCAGCAGAACTTGTTGCAGCCGCGGTTTTTTCTTTTGGCTGCGTGGTCGTCTCTGTTTTTGCAGCTGCCTCTGCCTGGGCAACGCCGGCACTTGACTGTCCGGCTTCTGCTGCAGCCGAAGCTTGCGGCTGTGCAGCTGCTTGCCTGTCAATCGTTTTATTGGAGCCAAGCCCGGGTTTTTGTTCAGGTCCGGAGCATGAAAAAAGAAGAGCTATGCTTATAACAAAAATAAGTGAACGCTTCATTTGGGTCTCCTCGAAATTTTTAATAAAAGAGGACCTCTAAAACTTCAGTTTTTAGAGGTCTGCCATTATGTAAGTGTAAATCCTGTAAGGATTTACAAAGGGCAGCTCGAAAAATTAAATGAGTTTTTAGAGCTGCCCAAAAAGCTGTTTTTCAATTCCGGTAAAATAATTTACCCTTTTGTTTTAGGCAGTATATATCGAACAGGCTTTTTATGATAGACAATAGTCATGGAAATGTATGATAACTTGAGTAGCCCTTGGATGGCTTCCGCAAGTCTGAGCAAGCCTCTATCTGAATACCCGAGGCCAAGGCTTGTAAGAAAAAGCTGGCTTTGCCTGAACGGTCTTTGGGACTATGCCATTATGCCTGCCCAATATGCCAGTGATTCTGGCCCTGAGCTGGAGCCAAAGCCCAAAACTTGGGACGGGCAGATACTGGTGCCTTTTGCAATTGAGACCAGGCTGTCTACAGTTGGCAAAGCACTCCTGCCGGAACAAGTGCTTTGGTACAAAAAAAGCGTGCGCATCCCTTTGTCATGGGCAGGAAGCAGAATAATGCTCAACTTTGAAGCCGTGGACTATGCTTGTGCTCTGTATGTCAACTCTGTGCTTGTGGGTACTCACAAAGGCGGCTACTTGCCCTTTTCTTTTGAGCTGCCGGAAGCGGAAATTGAAGCCAAAAGCGTTCAGCCCCAAGATTACGAAATTATCCTGGCTGTAAAAGACCCAAGTGACTACGGGCTACAGCAGCGCGGTAAGCAGTCGCTAAGTCCTAAAGGCATATATTACAGGGCTACGAGCGGTATATGGCAGACAGTATGGATGGAAGCCTTGCCCAAAGAAAACAGCATTTCGGGTTTTTCTTCTTCTATAAACAGTGAGCTTTCCGGAGCCAGGCTGGTCGCGTTTTCAGAAAAACCGGGCAGGCTGCTAATTAAAATTGCCATGCCGGACAACAGCTTTTGCGAACTGCAAGGCAATTCGGGTGAATACCTGGACTTTGCTCCCGACTTTCCGCGCCTGTGGTCAGGCCAGGACCCTTGGCTGTATCATTGCCACTTATATCTTTTGGATGCTGACGGAAAGTCTGTGGACGAGGCTGCATCCTACTTTGCAATAAGAAGTATAGAGCTTGGCTATGCAAATGGCGGAATGCCAAAACATGCTTCGGCTAGCAGCCATGGCAAAAGGCCGGTTTTCCTTCTTAACAAAAAAGCAATTTTTCTTAACGCCCCTTTAGACCAGGCTTACTGGCCGGAATCCGGTTTGACTGCTCCAAGTGACGAAGCCATTGTTTTTGATATAGAAAGCATGAAGAAGCTGGGTTTTAACGGCTTAAGAAAGCATGTAAAAATCGAGTCCAGGCGCTTTTACTGGCATGCGGACAGGCTTGGAATGCTGGTAGTACAGGACGCAGTATCCGGAGGACAAAACCGGGCCAAAGGCAGTTTTAAAATAGCCCTGGCCATGATTTTTGGTATCCATCTGGAGGATTGCTCCCAAAAAGCCATGACTTTGGCCGGGCGCCATAATAAAGAAAACCAGAAGGAGTTTGAGTCGGAGTTATTGGCCATGCTTGCCCTATTAAAAGAGCATCCGTCCATAATTTTGTGGAGTGTTTTTAACGAGTCCTGGGGTTAATACGAATCCAAAAGGATAGCAGAACTGGTTAAAAAAGCCGATCCAGCCAGAGCTGTGGATGCTGTTTCCGGCTGGCACGACAATGGGGCAGGGGAGCTAAGAAGCAGGCATACATATATAGTAAGGCTAAAATACGCTTCAAAACGGGACAAAAGGCCTTACTTTATTTCCGAATACGGCGGTTACAACCTGGCTGTAAAGGGCCATTTGTGGGATCCCGAACGCCGCTTTGGATACAGGTTTTTCAATACCAAAAGAGAACTCGAAATAGCCTATTCCAGGCTAATAAGAAGGCAGCTCATACCTTTAATTAAAAAGGGCTTGACTGGAGCCGTTTATACACAATTGTCTGATGTGGAAACCGAGACCAACGGTTTTTATACTTACGACAGAAAGCTGCTTAAAATGGACGAGGGGCTTATAATCCG
>JAKPMS010000159.1 GCA_029548805.1 Spirochaetota bacterium
CAGGATACCTGATTCCATACTGTCATCTTCTGCCTCTATGGCCAGTTTGCCGTTTATGATAACAAGTATGCTTTTGCCCCTTAGTATAATGCCTATAAGCAGGGAATCGGATCCGTCCTGAAAGGATTTCTTAAGCCATGGACAGTCTGTCCATGGCAAAATGGGCCTGGGTTCGCCATTGTTTACGGCATCCAGTCTCAACTCTCCATGACTGGAAACCATGCAGTACAAGAAGGACCGGTCGCTAACTTTTTTAAACAAAAAGCCTGCCGAATATTTGGGCAAAAAAGGGAGCTTGCTGTTCTTGCCTTGGTCATGGTTTTTGGTGCCGTATGCAAAGCTTATCAAAGCCTCAACAATTATATCTCCAAGCAAAGGAATCCTTGCATCGCTCCATGCAAACAGGTTTTCCTTGTTCAGGTCCAGAATGAGGCTGTTTTTTTCCGCTCTAAGGCTGTAGCGTTCGTCGCCGGATTGGCAAAAACCGGAATTTTCCAGGCTGCTAAAGTCGGCATCCTGGCGGCTGTCCGGAACAAGATTGCCCAGGCCAAAAACCTTGTCATTATTTTTTGCAAAAAATTTGCCCAAAAAACTGATCATGCAGGCTGTATACTATGCCATACAAGCCTTTAAAAGCAAGCTCCGGCTATTCGGGCAAAAAGCGTTTTGCCCGCCTTATTGCTGCCCATGCTCCAAAAGAAGGGTTTCTGTTGGCCTGTCGCATAGCTCGGAAGGACCAAAGTATTGTATGGCTCCTGGAAAGCGGTACAGGGTCTCCGTGGACAGGTTTTGCCGCATTGCAGCAAAGGCCTTGAACGGAGCTCCGTCCAGATCCACCAAAGCCTTTTTTATTACAGCCTTGTCCTTGCCATGTCTGCGTTCTATGTTCATCATGGAAACTATGGGTATGCCTCCGGCTATCCACTTGTTGCTAGGAAAAGCCAAGCCCCTTATGGACACTATATATCCGCTCAAATAGCTTGCAGCCAAAACAAAGGCGGAATAACCAAGGGCATAGCAGTAGTCGGCATCAAAGTTGGAAGGAAACGCGCTGCGCCCTTCATAGCCAAAAAAGTGTCCCAAAGGGCTGAAAGAACCCTTGTACGAGCCTTGTGCTTTCATTTCCGCAAGGCGCTTTTCCGCCATGGCAATAAGCAGTTTTTCCGTGTCTATTTGGGATACCATCACGTTGCCATGAGGATCCCTGTCTTTTACAAGCTGTTTTGCTATGCCAGAAGGCAGGCTTTTGTATAAAGCGGCAGCCGCTTTGGACAGGGAGTCCGTTATAATGGACATTCGCGCTTCATCATTTGCAGCTTTTTTAATGGACGCCTCTTTAGCAGCCAAAAGTTCGTTCAATTCCGATATAAGCAGCTTGAATTCCGGGATAAACTCTATTAGGCCCTCAGGTATAAGTACTACTCCGAAATTCATTCCCTTTTCTGCCCTTGCGGCAATGGAAGCGCAAATTTCTTCTGTTATTTCGGACAGGGTTTGCTTTTTTGCCTCCACTTCTTCAGAAACAAGGGCTATATTGGGCCTGGTCTGAAGGGCGCACTCAAGGCTTATATGGCTGGCCGAGCGGCCCATAAGCCTTATAAAATGCCAGTATTTTTTTGCGCTGGCAGCATCCCTTTCTATATTGCCTATCAGTTCGGAATAGGTTTTGGCGGCTGTATCAAAGCCAAAAGAGGCTTCTATAAACTCGTTTTTAAGGTCTCCGTCTATGGTTTTTGGAACACCAATGACAGTGCAGGGTATTTTTTCCTGCTTGAAATACTCGGCAAGCATGGCGGCATTGGTGTTGGAATCATCTCCGCCTATAATTACCAGGGCATCCAGCTTTTGCGCCACTACTGTTGCAGCGCTTTTTTCAAATTGTTCCCGGCTTTCTATTTTTGTCCTGCCGGAGCCAATAATGTCAAAACCGCCTGTATTTCGGTATGCCGCTGTAAACTCCGGGCTCAGCTCTATGCTTTTGTTGTCTACCAGGCCCCCGGGGCCACCCCGAAAGCCTATAAGGCTGGAAGCCTGATTCCCAGTTTTAAGGCCATCCAGAAGCCCTGCTATTACATTATGGCCCCCGGGAGCCTGCCCTCCGGACAGAATTACTCCAATACGCATGGCATCGCGCCTGATTTTGCCTTTGCCTTTTACAAAGCTGGCTACGGCTTTGCCATAGGAATACGGAAAAATGGCGGCAAGCTTGTCGCTGTCTTCCAGGGCAGCAGTTTTTTGTTCAAAATCAATGGCAATGTCATCAATATTACCGGCCAGAACCGGCGGCAGTTTTGGCTTGTAGCCATACCTGCTTTGCTGAAGAACGGATATATCCATATTGTTTACCCCCGGGTTTTTTGCATAGAACTTATTATACAGCATTTGGGGGCTTGCATACAGGCTTTATTGGGATATGGATCTATTGCTTAAAATTCTTGTGTATTTGCCTGTTTTTGAGTGATCAATTTTTCTGCGTCTTCCCGTTTTACCGGTTCCTGAACATGAATGCCCTGCTCAGTAGTATTTACTATTATTTCCTTGCCGTCAGGCGTTTTGGAACCAAGCACCCTTACAATGGGCATTCTTGGATTTTCCGGGTTTGTATCTATTACCTGGCCCACCTTGCCGTTGGACAGCAAAACATAGGTACCTATAGGATAAAGAGACAGCGAATAAACAAGGGCTTTGATAATGGTGTCATCGTATTTTTTGCCTTCGTTTTTAAGTATGTCCATAATACCCGTATAGCCTTCCCTGGCT
>JAKPMS010000166.1 GCA_029548805.1 Spirochaetota bacterium
CAGGATAAAGCAGCCTTTGATGACTTTTGTGCATGCTGAGGCGGCAGGGCTCCCATCTTTTATAATAGAAGGCGAACTAAAAGGGTATTATGATGACAGACGATTTTTGTCAAAGCTTAATCTAAGCGAAGAAGAGACAAGGATTTGGCTTAAAAAGGCTAGGACGCCCCTTAAAGCCAAAGATGACTATGTCCCCAAATATGCCAAAGCAGCATGAGTGCTAAGCTTCAGAGAACTATCTGAATTTTATTAGTGGACAATTAAAAAAATATATAGAATATTATGTTTATAGAAAATTGGTTCAATTTTCTGATTTTTAGTTAAAAAACCGCAAGATTTTGCGGTACAAAAATTACAAGAGGAGTGAACATGAAAAAAATTATTGTTTTATTGATCTTGGTGGGGCTAGTGATTGCCCCTACTTTTGCAGATGGAATCAACCTTGGAGATTTTCCTCTGGGTAAGTGGATGGACGAAAACTACGATGCTATATGGGAATTTTCTACTGGAAATATCCGCATTGTAGCAGAAGACGGTAGTGTTTTTTTTGACTTTGGAAAAGTAGGCATTCAAAATTTCAAGCTAGGGGTAGGGGCTGATGGTCCTTTTATCACTTTTGACTGCAGTGCTGCAGGAAAATCTTACAAGTTTTCCAAGCCAATTACCAAGGCTTCCATGCTGCTCGAAATTACTCGCCCAGAAAAGCCTTTGTATAAAGTAGAGATGCCAAAGCACTAGATCCATAATTCAGTATTATAAAAGAACACTAGTTTCCCGAAACTTGTTGATTAAGGCAGTATGGTTAAAAAAACTGAGCTTCAGTGTATATGCATAGAAGGCTTGTGTAATATAAAGTGCTAATGCTAAAAGCCAATAAGCTTCAGGGAACTAGATATAAGCAATTACGTAATAGAGCTCTGAGTATTTCAGGGCTCTTTTCATGACTTTTAGGTATGCATAGTTCCCCGAAACTTAGTGGTTTTTAATTCAATACATTATATAGTATGAAAGAGCTTAGGCATATACATTATAAGGTAGGGTTCTTGTCAAAATTGTATTTACCACTAAGTTTCGGGGAACTATATATTTGTCACTAAGTAAAGAGGATTCCATGTTAAAACACCAACTGGTCATGAAAAGGGTTACTAAAGAGCATTTGGAGCAGTACAACAAGCTTTTCAGATATGTATTTCAGGTTACCAACAGGGAATTAAGCGAAGTGGGTTGGGCCAATGAGGAAATTATACAGGAAAAAGCTCCCGCCCTTGAACATGCGGATGTAATAGGCTGGTTTGACAATGACAAGCTTGTATCACAAGTAGCAGTGTATGACTTTAAAGTTACAATTTTCAACAAGGCTTACAAAATGGGAGGCCTTACCAGTGTGGGTACTTTCCCGGAATATGCAAACCGTGGTCTCATGCAAAAATTGATATACCAGGCACTGTGCAACATGCGAGATAAAAAACAGACCATAGCCTATCTTTACCCTTATTCCATACCTTATTACAGAAAAAAGGGCTGGGAAATCATATCGGACAAAATTTCTTACGAGATAGATGATTATCAGCTTCCCAAATACAAACGGGTCAATGGAGAAGTAGTAAGGGTGGATCTGGAAGGCCCAGAAATAAAACGATGCTATGAACGCTTTGCCAAAGTTACACATGGAGCACTACTGCGTGACGAGCTGGGCTGGAGCGAATACTTTCGTTGGGACAATGATGATGTAATGGCTGCGGTTTATTACAGCGAAGCAGAAGAAGCAGAGGGTTTTGTAATTTATTATATAGAAGAAGAAATTTTCTACATAAAAGAGATGATATCCATGAATGAAGATGCCCGAACAGGCTTGTGGAATTTTGTAAGCGCCCATTTTTCCATGATATCCAAGGTAAAAGGAAGCACCTATACGGATGAACCTCTGGCATTTCTTCTGGAAGATGCCGATATAACAGAAACAATAGCCCCTTATTCTATGGCCAGAATTGTGGATGTAGTGGAATTCATTAAGGATTACCCTTTCAAGCAGGATACTGAAGAAAGAAGCTGGGTGTTTTCACTTTATGATCCCATGCTGGAGTGGAATCAGGGCATATTCCGGCTGGATATAGACCATGAAGGAAGTGGCAGCCTTACACGGGTGGCGGAGCCGAGTGATGACAGCATAGACATAGCAACTCTTACAACCATGCTTATGGGCTACAAGAGCCCAGATTACCTACGTAAAATACGCAGGATTATTTGTGATGAAAAAACCATAGACATGCTGGAAGATTCCATAGAACAGGAAACTCCGTATTTTTCCGATTTTTTCTGACAAAAAGTGAACAAGCTGCATCTGTCAGCCGCATGTAACATCAGGTTTTCTGGAATATTCTTTCAGCAAGCCCTTGTCTATGGCATTTCCCTTGCAAATTTTTTCATATATTGATGCGCTATGCCGCTTTGTCCTTTTTTGGCTGAGCGGATCCAGGTGCCAAAGGCCAAAGCGCTGGGTCCATCCCCTCTCCCACTCAAAGTTGTCTGTAAGTGACCAGTGGTAATATGCCTTTACAGGAAATCCGGCATTTACTGCTTTCCAGACTGAGTATACATGTTCCACAAGGTACCTGGGCCGCAAAGAGTCGGAAGAATCCTCAACACCATTTTCTGTTATTAAAATATCAATGCCGGGAAAAGTTTCGGCAGCCCATTGTATAGAATCCAGCAATCCTTCCGGTTCATTTGCAATAAAACCGCTTTCGCTCAAATCGGAGCCTTTCGGGTAGTATCTGCGTGCAAATAGCTGCCCTGGTTTTGTTGGGTCAAATTTTACAGTATCCACAGAATAATAATTGAGGCCGACAAAGTCCTGGCTGTTTTTGGCTTCGGGTATTTTATAATTTCCAATGGGAGTCTTCATCATTCCGCTTGCAATTGCGCTTGGAAAAGCCATGTTGATGCCCCGGTATTGAATGCCTGCCATTATCCGGTCCAGAAAAAACCAGGGCCTGGCCGGCTTCATGGGCCTGTAGTGCAGGGCGTAACCCACATGGGCTTCCGGCTGCATTTCGTGAATAGCCCTGTATGCAGAAGCATGGGCTTTGCACATGTTCCTCAATACAAGCATTGCGCTTTTAAGCCCCATGCTGTTTGCAGGAAAATCACCGGTCACTGAGCCGCTAAGGGCATATATGTTCGGTTCGTTTATGGTGATCCAGTAATTTACGTAATCTTGTAAAGCAAGTACTACTTTGCGGGTATACTTTTCAAAAAGTTCCGAAGAAGAGGGGTTTTCCCAGCTGTTAATTCCCGCATAAAAAAGTGAAAAACTAATTCAAATGCCCGGATTATTTCTTCCGATAATCAGGAAGAAAGGAG
>JAKPMS010000182.1 GCA_029548805.1 Spirochaetota bacterium
CCGCTATAGTATGCAAAAGCGAGAATGAGCTGGACTTGAGCAAGTGGTAAAAGGCATAAAAGCAATTCTATGAAACAGGAAGCTGTCATCATAATAGGAGGGGGGGTAGGTCCCATGGCTGGCTTGGCCCTTCATCAAAAAATTATAGAAAACACCCTTAGTGATGGCAGCGACCAGTCCCATATATGCGTGCACCATTATTCCTGTCCGGCTTTGGTTCCGGACAGGACTGCATGGCTTATTAGAAACGATGAGCTGGCAGGGGATCCGGCCATCGGAATGGCAAATATTTTTGGGAATGCAGCCAAAGCTCTGGGCGAAAGACAGGCTGTAGCGGGGATTCCATGCAACACTTTTCATGCTGCTCCTATTTTTGACAGGTTCACAAGTCTTATAAATAAAAACTGCAATAACATACGGATTATCAATATGCTTCATGAAACCATGGCAGTTATAAAAAGCGGTTTTAAAGAAGGCTCAAAAATAGGGGTTTTATCCACCACTGGTACCAGGCAAAGCGGAGTTTACCACAAGCTTTTACAAAATGCTGGCTATGAGGCTATATTTGTTCCAGAACTTGAACAGGAAGCACTGCATTCCAGTATTTATGACAAGAAATGGGGTATCAAGGCAACAGCCAAACCCAGCCAAAAAGCTGTAGATACTGTTAAGGATATGGCCAAGCTTTTGGTTAAAGAGGGGGCCATGGCAGTTATTTTGGCTTGCACGGAGCTTCCTCTTGCATTAAAAACAGACTCAATACAAGGGGCTGTTGTAATTGATCCGGTACTTTATTTGGCAATGGCCTTGATAAGAGAGGTCAATCCGGAAAAACTGGCTCCACACGCAAAACAAAAAGCAGTTAAAAGGCAGAATCCATAAAACAGGGGCAGCTATAAAATCACATTGTGTTTTTATAGCTGCCCAAAAGTAGACTCATTAATAAGATTTAAACAGTATTGACACATAAGTATGTCATAGTTAAGCTCCCCAGAGGGAGCTAGCTCCCTCCGGGGAGCTGCTTTTGAAACGTTTTTTTGAACGGCTTTCGTCCATGTCTTTGGCTGTATGGCTTTTAGCTTATCTTGTTCTTACCTGCATTCTGGCTACCCTGATTCCTCAGGGCCTGGCAGCTGAAACATATAAAGCAACTATGCCCAGATTAGTTGCCAAACTGGTAACAGGAACAGGTTTTGACCATTTTTTTAACTCTATTGCTTTTCTTCTGCCTGCATTGCTGCTTTTTGTAAATTTGTCAGCCTGTACCATAAAACGCTTTATAAAAGAAATAAAAAAAAAGAGAAACAGAAAACATGGGCCGGATATATTGCATCTGGGCCTAGTGCTTCTTATCATTGGTGCAGTATTGTCTTTTTCCGGATATAAACAAGGGTCCATAATGCTTTCTCCCGGTGAAAAAATTGCTTTGCCTGACGGAGCCGTCCTGCAACTGCATGAATTCCGTTTTGAGCGCTATGATGACGGCAGGCCCAAGGATTGGACTTCTTTGGTAAGTATAGAAAAAAATGGGCAACTTATTAAGGACAAATACGATTTAAGGGTTAACCATCCTCTCAGATACAAGGATTTGACCTTTTATCAGGTAACTTACCAGGAGATGCTTACTTTGGCACTTTTAAGTCCTGATGGCCAAAAGCATTTAATAAACCAGGGAGAAGAGCATTATTTTGAATCGGAAGCACTCTTTTTTATGGCTTCTAGCCCAGAAGGCGATAAGGCAGTATTAAGAATTTCTGACAACAACGGTGACAGGGTAGAGCGCATAGCCAAAGGTGACAGAGCGGGCGCCTTGATATCTGAGGGCTTTGACATTGTTTACCAAAGCGGTTTGGAAGCTTCTTCGGATCCTGGCTACCCCATGGTATTGATATCGTTGCTGCTCATAGCTTTGGGTAGCACATGGACCTTTTTACAAAAACTAAGAAAAACTCAAGGAGACTGAACAATAATGGAAGCGATTTTGGCCAGCATTGCATTTGTAA
>JAKPMS010000200.1 GCA_029548805.1 Spirochaetota bacterium
GGACCTGTGCGACCGAAAGCCAAGTCCAGGTGGGCCCACAAAAAAAGACTCGCAAAAGCGGGTCTTTTTTTTATTGGAAGGGCACAGCTGGACTTGAACCGAAGCGAGCGCCGAGCGCATAGCGAGGATAAGCGCACATAGATGTGCGCGGCAGCGAGCGCAGGCGGGCTGCAGGGAGCACATAGGACCTGTGCGACCGAAAGCCAAGTCCAGGTGGGCCCACAAAAAAAGACTCGCAAAAGCGGGTCTTTTTTTTATTGGAAGGGCACAGCTGGACTTGAACCGAAGCGAGCGCCGAGCGCATAGCTGACACCTTTACTAAAGCTACAGAAGCTGAGTATAATTCTGTCCATGAAAACAATTGCCTGCTTTTAAAACCCCTCCCGTATTATGTATACAGGTTCGGTACTGTACAAATTTAACCAAGGACTTTTGGCAATAGCGCGGCCTTTTAAACAGCGCCGTTGCACAAAATGCCAACAAGACTTTGCAACAGAAAAAGGTGCCGAAGAACGACAAACAGCGTAAATGCGCAAAGCGGCAAATTATGACAAACAAGAATACAGAACTTAAAACCGAAAACCCTGGGTTTTTATATTATATCAAGCCATATTGGCACTTGTTTCTGGCGGGCCTTTTGGCCATTTTAATTGTAACAGCAGCCAGACTGTCCAGCACGCTAATACTCAGGGAACTGGTAGACAAAGCCATACCCCGGAGCAACATGAACCAGATGCTTAAGCTGGCATTTCTTTATCTTTTCCTGATAATAATCATGGGAGCTCTTAGCTATTTTCAATCCATTATAAGCGTCAAGCTTGGACTAAAGATTGTTACCCGTATAAAGGACGAACTTTTCTCCCATCTGCTTACGCTGCCCGTTTCGTATTTTGACAAAAACCCTGTTGGTGTACTTATGGCCCGTGTGGAAAATGATACAGAAAAGGTCAAATCCTTGTTTAGCGAAACGGGCATTATGCTTCTTTCCAATATAATTTATTTTTTTGGAATGCTTCTTGTACTGTTCTTTTTAAACCCCAAAGCTGCAGCAATAATGTTTTTGCCAATGCCGCTGTTTCTTTTCATGTTCTTTTTTGTTTTTGACAAGCTAAAGCCCTTTTACGAAAAAGTCCGCAAACAATATGCCAAAATTACAGCCACAACAACGGAATTCATCCAAGGCATAGAGGTACTGCAGGTTTTTAACCGCTGTGCTTATGCCATGGAAAGGCTAGAAAAGGACAGCCTTTCCATGCGCAATGCAGAAATGAAGAGCCAGATTATAGAATATTCTACCATGGGTTTTATGGGCTTTTTGGGCGGCCCCATACTTATAGTACTGGTGATAAACATAAGCGCACCGCAAATTTTTAAGGGTACTTTGACCCTGGGAACCCTGCTGGTGTTTATAGAGTATGGCATGAGGCTGCTGGAACCCCTTATGAGCATAGGAGAAAACATACGCAGCATTCAGCAAGCAAGGGTTGCATTGAAGCGAATTTTTTCCATTTTTGAGCTAAAAGCAGAAAACAAGGGCAGCGGGAAGGAAGCTGTTTTTAACGACAAAATTGAATTCAGAAATGTAAACTTTTCTTACAAGGACAACGAGCCTGTTTTGAACAATGTTTCATTTACCGTAGAAAAAGGCAGCACTGTAGCCCTGGTTGGAGCTTCCGGCTCGGGCAAGACAACCACAATAAGCCTATTGTGCAGGTTTTACGGGCTTACGGGCGGAGAAATCCTGGTTGACGGTACAAACCTGGACAACTTCGAGCTATATTCCTGGAGAAAAAAAATTGGTCTTGTGCTTCAGGATATTTACCTTTTTCCGGGAAGCATTCTGGAAAACGTAAGGGTATACAATGACGAAGTTGCCGAAGCCGATGTGTCAAAGGCTCTGGCCCTGGTACATGCCGACAAATTTGTAAAAAGACTGCCATCGGGCCATGACACGAAATTGCATGAGCGCGGTTCAAACCTGTCTATGGGAGAAAAACAGCTGTTGTCCTTTGCAAGAGCCCTGGCCTTTGACCCTTCCATAATTGTGATGGACGAAGCAACAGCAAGCGTTGACCCTGCAACGGAACGGCATATCCAGGAAAGCATGAACGAATTGCTTAAAGGCAGGACAGCAATAATTGTGGCTCACAGGCTGTCTTCCATTCTTAATGCCGACAAAATTCTTTTTTTTAAAGACGGCCGGATTCTGGCCCAGGGCAGGCATGAAGAACTGCTTGCAAGCCTGCCTGATTACGCCGAATTGGTAAAACTGCAATTCCCGGATTTGAGCGGCAACGGAAAAGCAAAACGTGCCCAAAACGCCAACAAAACGGCAGAAAGCAAAATGGCATGAAGCATAAAAACAAAAACAAGCCTGCAGAAACAGGCGTAAACCATATACTCTGGATAAAGCAAATTTACGGTGAACGCAGGTGGCTTATTATTTTGCTGCTGTTTTTGACGCTGCTTTCCAGCGCCGTAGCCGTTATTTACCCGTATTTGTCCATGAAGCTTATTGATTCCATACAAAGGCTTTTACAAAACCCCGGCACAGAAAACCCTATGACAGAAATACACAGCTTATTGATGGTTTTTGTGGCTGTAGGTCTGGCAGAACTGGTTTCAGCATTTTTTCCCAGCCTGAGGGGAATGACCAACAATATTTTTGAACACATTATAAGGATGAAGTATTTTGGCAAGATCATGCAAAAGGACCATGATTTTTTTGCAAGCTTTTCTACCGGGGACATTGTTACACGCTTGACCGACGACTTGAACGGCTTTCCAAAACTGGCATGGTTTTTATGTTCCGGAATTTTCAGAGCCGTGGAAGCTTTGAGCAAGGTTTTGTTTTGCCTTACTGCAATGTTTCTTATTCATCCAGTGCTAACCCTTTATTCGCTTATTCCGCTGCCCATTATGATTGCCATTTTTTATATAACCCAGGACCGCATTTATGACACTTTTCAGAAGAACCAGGAAGCCATAAGCGACACCAACAGCCGCCTTGAAATGAGCTTTTCCGGCGCAAGAATAATAAAAGCCTACGCAAGCGAGGAAAAGTACCGCAGGTTTTTCAGGGAAACCCTGGAAATACGCAAAACTACAGAGCTGGCGTCGGCCAGGCTGGAAATAATCCTGCACCTGATATATATGAACATAGACTATGTAGCCCAGGCGGGCATTGTTTTTGCCGGCGGCATCATGGCCGTAATGGGAAAAATCAGCATAGGCACCTTTTACGCCTTTTACACCTATTTGCTTATGCTAATTTACCCAATCCTCAATATACCCCAGCTTTTTGTCTCCGGCAAAAGAGCCTTTGTAAATATAGACAGGCTGGAAGAATTGGCGGCTTTTCCTCATAAAGCAAAAGCTGAACAGCCAGTTGAGATTGGCGAAATTGGCAATATATCGTTTAAAAATGTAAGCTTCAAATACAAAAGCCGGGATAAAAATGCCTTAAGCTCCGTTTCGTTTACTGTAAACAAGGGAGAAAAGCTGGGAATAATAGGCCCTGTAGGCTCCGGAAAAACATGCATACTAAAATTGCTGCTGGGCTTATTGAGCCCGGACGAAGGCTCGGTTCTTGTAAACGGGCACGACATCAAGCTTGTGGATATGGCCGAATACAGGGACAAGCTGGCCTATGTACCGCAAGAAGCGCTGCTTTTCTCTGGCACATTGAGAGAGAATGTGGACTTTGGAAGCACTGAAACCAGTGATGAACTTTTTATGCAGGCTGTAGAAGCGGCACAAATCAGAGACGAAATTGCAGAATTCAGTCTTGGCCAAAATACGGTAATTGGACAAAGGGGCATAAGCCTTTCCGGCGGGCAAAAGCAGCGCATGGCCATTGCAAGAGCTGTAGCCAAAAAGGCTACGCTGTATATTTTTGACGATATTACAGCCAGCCTGGATGCGGCCAACGAGGACAGGCTTATGGGCAGCCTGCAAGAAATGTCAAAAGACTTGTCCTTTATAATTGTTTCGCACAGGCTGTCCACCCTTCAGTATGTTGACAGGGTGGCGTTTCTTGACAAGGGCAGGCTTGTTGGCATAGGCAGCCATGAGGAACTTTTGGCAAACCCCCATTACAGGGATTATTTGAAGGACAGTCTTAAAAACTGAATATCCTCCCTGTTCATGAATTCAGCAGACGGCATTCATATTGGGTTCATATATCAGCTTTATGTTTATTCATACAGAGCGGCGTTAAAAAATGCAGCTCTGTTAATCTTATGGCAGTTCCCCGAAGCTTGGCTCTTTTTAAAGCGATTATTTAATTGAACCAAGCTTTGGAGAACAATATTTTCATTATACTATGGAGGTATAAGTATGAAGCGTTATCCAATAGCCTTGGCTTTAGGACTGGCACTGACTGTTTCTTCTGTCTTTGCCTACGGGCCCGGCAGCGGTTTTATGGCTGCCCCGGGTAGTCAAGCCTTAAACGGGTTTGAAGCAGTAAAATTAAGCGGCACCTTGAGCCAGGAAGTAGGCAAGCCTGTACTTTTTAATGCTGCAGGCCAGGTGTATGTCGTGAGGCTGCCATTTGGGGCCCTGTCAGGAATTAAAATCAGCCAGGGTGAAAAGGTCAGCCTGGAAGGCTATACTCTTGATGCACAAGGCTATGCCGCAGGCAATGCTGCAGGCTATGCTGCTTTGGCAGGAAGCAAGATTTTGCTGGTAAACAAAGCTGTTATACAGGGCAAGGAATATGTTTTTGCTGTTGGGCCGGGTGCAGCCATGATGATGAACAGGCAAGCAGGCATGGATTTTGGCCAAAAGCCTTGGCATAAGGGCAGAATGCAAAATTACGGAAGCAGCCGCTTTGGAGAGCGTGGCCGCTGGTAAAAGAGCAGCAAAGCCAAAAGCCGGCAGGCAAATGCATTGCCGGCTTTTTTGTGGAGGGAGTTTTTGTCCAGGCTTATACTTATAGCAGAAGATGAAGAACAAATGCGCACCATGGTGTCCGACTATCTGTCTGCCCTGGGCTACCGAACCATAAACAGCGCTGATGGCAGAACTGCCATTAAGCTTTTAGAAAAGCATAATCCGGACCTTATCATTTTGGATGTAATGATGCCCGGTCTGGACGGCTTTGAAGCAGCCAGAATCATAAGAAGCAAGTCTGCCGTGCCCATAATTTTCCTTACGGCAAAAGCCGAAGAAACAGATCGCCTGCTGGGCCTGGAGCTGGGTGCCGATGACTATTTGACCAAGCCATTTAGCATACGAGAGCTGGCTGCAAGGATAAGGGCTGTTTTGCGGCGCAGCTATCCAGAAGACAATGATGCCATGCAGGAAGCCATATTGCATTATTCCGATTTAATACTGGATTATTCTCGCAGAGAACTAAGAAGAGGCAAGCAGGTATTGAACCTGACTGCGCTTCAATTTGAAATTGTGTCCAAAATGATAAAAAGGCCGGGCAGGGTTTTTAACAGGAGCGAATTGCTGGATGCAAGTGCATATGGCTTAAATGCGGAAACGTATGAAAGAACAATAGATGCCCATATAAAAAATATACGCAAAGCCATAGAACCCGATCCAGCAAATCCCAAATATCTGCTTACAATAAGAAATGCCGGTTACAAGTTTGCGGATCCGGAGATACCGGAATGAAGCCTGCCACCAATAACAAAATATCCGGCTTGTGGTTAAAACTGGTTGCATCCTTGGGTGCCATGGTTTTGCTAAGCTCGCTGCTCAGCATCTTTGTTGTAAGGATATCCATAGACAGCAATTTCAGGCGGCTGCTAAGCCAATCTGACAGGCAAATGGCAAGGCTTATTGCGGATTCCGCAGAAGAATTCTTGAGCCAGGGCGGCAGCATGGAAGACTTTGCACAAAGCATGGGTATTGGCAAAACTGGTTCAATGCCAATGCGCAGGGGCAATATGGGCAGGCTCAGCCCAAGGCTTAACAGCTCTGGGCTGAACAGCCTGGGGCTGAACAGCCTTGCCCTAACAGACAATCAGGGCAATGTAATTTTCCATTCCATGGATACAGCCCAGAGCAGAAGTATTCGCAAATTGTTGCCCAAAAACGGAGAAGCCATCACTCACGAAAAACACAGTGTTGCCTTTGTTTTTAGCGGCACCATGATAAACCCCATACTGGGCCCATTGCAGGAAAGGTTTCTTAAAAACACCACAAGGGCTGTGCTAATTTCTGCATTGCTTGGCCTTTTTATTGCACTTGTAACAGGGTCGTTTCTTTTTTCAAATATTATGAAACCGCTGGAAAAACTTAAACAAGCAAGTGCGGAAGTAGCTAAAGGCAAGTTGCATATCCAATTGCCCACCCGGCGCAACGATGAACTCGGCAGCATTATGGAGAGTTTTAACAGTATGGTTTATGCATTAAAAGCTTCAGAGGAATGGAAGCGTCACATAATCGCTGATCTTGCTCACGAACTTAGAACTCCAATTAGCCTTATACAGGCAAGGCTGGAAATGATGATGGATGGAATATATCCATTGGAAGAAGCACAGCTTAAAACCCTGCATGAGAATGCAAGCCTTTTGGCAAAACTGGTAAAGGAACTGCAAGAACTGTATTCGGTAGAAAGCGGTTCTATACTGCTTTCCATGACAAAGCTGGACTTGGGCGATTTATGCCTGAGCATTGCCAAAGCTTTTGAACCAGGCTGTTTGGCAAAAGGAATAAGCCTGGACAGCAAGTCATGTGAGCAAGGAAAATTCTTTATTAACGCTGACAAGTCCAGAATGAGTCAGCTTATCAACAACCTGATTCAAAATGCTGTAAATGCAAGCCAGAGCAATTCAACTATTACTTTGGAACTAGAAAATAAAAGCGGCCCAGGCAACAAAGAGCAAAAAATCCAATTAAAAATACTGGATGAAGGCAAGGGTATACCCCAAAAAGACAGAGAGAAAATTTTTGAACGTTTTTTCCGGCTGGAAGCCGCCAGAGAAAGAAGCTCGGGGGGCTCCGGGCTGGGTCTTGCAATATCAAAAGAAATTGTAAAACTGCATCAGGGCAGTATATGGGTAGAAGACAACCCCAAAGGCCAGGGCTCAATGTTTGTTATTGAGCTGCCAGGCCTTTTATAGCATTAATTTTAAAAGCAATTATGACGAACGCAGCTTGGCGCCCAGCTCCTTTTCTGCCTTGGCAACAATGCGATTGCGTATATCTGCAGCATCCTTGTCATTAAGAGTACCATCAGGGGACTGGTATGCCAGGGCATAGGCCAGGGATTTTTTCCCTTTTCCTAGCTGTTCCGAACGGAATACATCAAATAGCCTTGCAGCAACCAGCTTTTCTCCGCCGCTCTTTTTGATAAGGCTCTCAACCCGGTCTGCTGGCATATCTTCATCCACCACAAGCGCAATGTCTTCCAATATGGGAGGGAACTCGCTTATGGCATTTATGGGGTAGCCCGAAGGCAGGGCAGCCAGTATGGCCTCCAGGTCCAGGTCCGCCGCCACCACAGGGGCATTGCCGGAATAATGCTCTGCCAGCTCCGGATGCAGTTCTCCAAACACGCCAAGACCGCTGCCGTCAAGATCAATAGCAGCACATTTGCCAGGATGAAAAGAAGGGTGCACAGAAGGAACATATTTTACATTCAAATGCAAGGCTGCAAAAAGGGCTTCTATAACGCCTTTTATGTCAAAAAAGTCATAGTTACTTTCCGGCTTTGAATCCCATGCCGCTTCTGTCCTTTTGCCGCTCATGGCAAAGGCAAGTCGGCGGGGTTCCAGCGGCAATGCGCCAGCTTTGGGAATATATACCGAGCCTATTTCAAACAAAGCAAGGCTTTCTTTTTGCCTAAAGTTGAGCTCCATCACATTCATTACAGAAGACAACATGCTGCGCCTCATAACCCTTTTTTCCGGAGCAATAAAGTTGGCCAGCTTTACATATTCTGGCAGCTCTCCTCTTAAGCCGGCGGGAAGCAGCTTCTGTTCAATTTCTGGGGAGGTCATGCGGTGGCTTATTATTTCCTGCAAGCCAAGAGCCACCATGATATCCTTTACCCTGTTCTCTGCCTCAAGCGAAGGGTTGCCGCGCTGCGGCGGCAAGGGGTCTGCCATGAGGCTCTCTGGAATGTTTTCAAAACCATAAAGCCTGGCCAGCTCTTCCATTATGTCCGCTATGCCGACTATGCCTTCTCCTATATCCATACGGAAAAGCGGCGCTTTAACCAGCAAGGTTTCAGTGCCTTCAAACGCGCAGTCAAACTCCAGGCTTTCTAGAAGTTCCTTGGCCTTGCCAAGCGGAATTTCTATGCCAAGGCTGCGCTTAATGTCTTTTTGGCTGATTTTTACCAGCGACTGCTTTGGCGCCAAAGGGTATTCGTCCACAATGCCGGGAGCAACCTTGCCGCCGCTCCATTGGCTCATCCAGTAAAGACAGCGCCTTAGCCCTTCTTCTGCAAGTGCCGGGTGTACCCCGCGGGAAAAACGAAAGGACGCTTCCGACGGCAAATTGTGCTGGTTTGCCGTGCGGCGTATGTTAATAAAGTTCCATGCCGCCCCTTCCAGAAGTATGTTGCGGGTTTTACCGCTTATTTCGCTTTCCAGCCCGCCCATGATCCCAGCCATGGACAGGGCGCCTTTAGTATCGCATACAAGTACATTGGAAGGAGCCAGTGTCCGCTCCACATTGTCAAGCGTGACCAGTTTTTCTCCCTGGCTAGCAGTCCTTGTAAGTATTGTTATTTTATCTTGAGGCCCTTTTCTTTTTTCAAGAACATCATAATCAAAGGCATGAAGCGGCTGGCCAATTTCTATCATGGCATAATTTGTGGCATCCACAACATTGCTGATGGGACGCATGCCTGCAGCCCTGAGCCGGCGCTGCACCCAGTAAGGGCTTGGGTATATTTTTACATCCCTTATAAGCCCAAGGACAAAGCGGGGGTTAAGTTCTGGCTGACTGATATCTATTTTGACCATGCCGTAAAGGCTTGCCCCCGAGGTATCAAAATTGTAGTTAGGTTTTATTAACTTTCTTCCGGTCAGTGCGGCCAGCTCCCTTGCCACTCCAAGAACATTGGCATTCCTGGCCATGTTGGGGTTTATTTTTACATCCAGCACGGCATCGCCAATATAGTCAGCCAGGGGCATGCCCACCGGGGCATCATCGTCAAAAATGATTATGCCTTCGTGATCTTTACTTATGCCCAGCTCCTTCTCCGAACATACCATTGAGCTGGACTCTACCCCGCGTATTACAGCCTTCTTGATTTTTAAAAGCTCAATAGCGTCGCTATGCCCGTTATATACAACAGCGCTTTCTTTTGCAAATGCCACTTTAAGGGTCTTTGGCAGCTTTCCCTGGCCCTTGTACTTAAACAGGTTTGGGGCTCCGGTAAGAACCACATGCTTTTCTTTCCCGTCAAAAAGGTCGCAAAGCACCAGCCGGTCCGCATTGGGATGAGGGTTAACCGCGCTTACTTCCGCAACAAGCAGCTTGTCCCTGTCCCACTCTATACCTGAAACCTTAAAGCCATGATCATCCTTTTTGGGAAGGGGCAAGCCGGCAAAACTGATATCTTCTACCTCCAGCCCGGCCATTGTAAGAATGCGGGCAATATCCACAATTTCCAGACCGCTCAAGTCCACAAAGTCTTTAAGCCAGGACACGGGTAATTTCATTCTATGCCTCCAAAGGATGTACGGGTATCTGCAAAATTTTCAGAACTGTTCCAGGAACCGTATGTCGTTGCCCCAGAAATAACGTATGTCGCTTATTTTATGCCTCAGCATAAGCTGGCGCTCCGGCCCCATGCCAAAAGCAAAGCCCGAGTAACGAGCGGGGTCATAGCCGCCGTTGGCAAGTACCGACGGATGCACCATGCCGCAGCCCAGAATTTCCAGCCAGCCCGATTTTTTGCATACAGAACAGCCCTTGCCTCCGCACACATAACACTCAATATCCATTTCTGCACTGGGCTCGGTAAAAGGAAAATGGTCCGAACGGAAGCGCGTTTTTACATGGCTGCCAAACATCCTGCGGGCAAACTCGGACAGGGTGCCTTTTAGGTCTCCAAAGGTGATGGTCTGCCCCAGTACAAGGCCTTCTACCTGGTTGAACTGTACTTCGGAGCGGGCAGTTATCTGCTCAAAGCGGTAACACATGCCCGGCAGGGCTATTCTTATGGGCGGAGGGTTGTCCGGGTTTTGTGAAGAAAACTCCCTCATGGCCCTTACCTGCCCGGGAGAAGTATGGGTTCTCAATACCTGTTTTTCCGATTCGTCATTATTTCCGGTATCTATATAAAAGGTGTCCTGCATTTCCCTTGCCGGATGATGGGGAGGAATATTTAAAAGCTGAAAATTGTACTCGTCGCTTTCCACATCGCGAGCTGTGTAAACCTGAAAACCCATCTCTGCCAGAATCCCAAGCACACGCCTTAGGTTCTGGGTGGAAGGGTGCAGCCGGCCCATCTTGACGGGGCGCCCGGGCAGGCTAATATCCAGCTTTTCTGAAGCCAGGGACTCCTCTAGCTCAGCCTGCTTTATGTGGGCCCGCCTGTCTTCAAACTCTTTTTCCAGCAATGCCTTGAGCCGGTTTATCCCCTGGCCAAATGCGGGCCGCTCTTCTTTGGACAGGGAAGCCATTTGGCTGAACATATTCATCATGGGAGAATGCCGGCCTATTTTGGCCAGCCGCCATTTTTCCAGATTAGCCTTGTCCTTGACCGATGCCAAAGTTTTTAGTGCTTCTTTTTCTATTTTTTCCAGTTTATCAAGCATGTTGCCTCCTCCCAAAAAGAGAAGGTTTATTATTGGGAAAAACCGGAACTATAGTCAAGCTGGGCTATAAAAATTAGTTCTATAGCCAGGCTTATTAAAGGCCGGCAACTTCTCCAATATCTCCTTTTAAGGCCAAGACAAACAGTTTGCCCAGCTCATCATCGCTAAAAGCCCTTGGATTGTTGGCCCTGCTTCTGTAAGCAGCTGCATCCGCAACAATTTGCGGAGCCAGCTTTTCGGCCTTGGCCGCAGCTATGCCATGCTTTTCTGAAAGAGCTTTTACAGAAACCGGGATTCCCATAGCCTTGTTCATGGCTATAACTTTATCAACAAGGCTTTTTGGGCTTCCGTCACTTTCCGGAGCCAGGGCTTTTGCCAGCTCTGCCATTTTTGCATCAGAATGGCCAATATAGGCTGCCAAAAGGAAGGGCAGCAAAACCGCATTGGCCTCTCCATGGGAGGCTCCCAGCCTTGCTCCAACGGGGTGTGCAAACCCGTGGACCATGCCTAGGCCGGTCTGGGCAAAGGACATGCCGGCTATGGCGGCAGCCAAGGCCATGTCGGCCCTGGCTTTGACGTTGCTTCCTTCTGCAAAGGCCTTCAGAAGGGATCCCCCAATAAGGGATACCACTTTAAGATTGATGGCTTCACTTACAGGATTGGAAGCAATAGACAAAAATGATTCCACTGCGTGGGTAAGCGCATCCATGCCCGTGGCAGCTGTCAGTCCGGGCGGCATAGAATATTGCAGCTCGGGGTCAACAATGGCTATTTTAGGAAAAAAGGACGGATGGGAAAAGCCCAGTTTTTTACCGGCGTTGCTATCCGTAGTTACAGCTGCAGAGCTCATTTCACTGCCTGTGCCGGCAGTTGTCGGGACAGCAAAAACAGGCAAAGCAGGTTTTTGGGCTATTTTTCTGCCGTATACAATGTCCAAAATATCCATTTCGTTTGCAAAAGAAAGGGCTGCGCTTTTTGCACAATCCATGGGGCTGCCGCCTCCGTAAGCCAGCAAAGCCCTGTGTCCGTCCCTTTTCAAAAGCTCGACCACTGCGCGAACCTGATCCTGATCCGGGTCGGGCTTTACTCCGCCAAACTCGCTGTAAGTTATGCCAACCCCTTCAAGAGAAGCACAAATGGCCTTATAGCCTTCTGATCTTTTTGTATGAGTGCTGCCGCTTACCAAGAGCACAGACTTTACTTTGCTTTCCAAAAGCAATTTTCCGGTATTTTTAACACTGCCTTCGCCAAAAACAAGGCGTACAGGACAAAACCAGTTAATTTCCATAAGTTAACTCCTGCTATTTAAGCCATAATTTTGAGCATTCATAATATCACCAAATTCATGTTAAAAAAAGACAAGCCAACAAAACTTGTGCGTCAAGAATATCCCAAAACCGCATAAACACCAAGCTTTGGGGAAGCAGAATTGTTTCACGTGAAACAAAAAGGCAGCTCCGTTAAGAAGCTGCCTTTACAGTTTAGCATTAGTTTCCAGTTTAATCTGTTTTATTCGTTTTCGTTGTCATTTTCGTCATCTTCCTGGTCCAGAACAAGTTCAGCTGAGGCAGAGTTTTCTTCTTCGCTTTCGGAAGGCTTTTCCAGCTCTGCTTCTTCGTTGATAATGCGGTCCATACCAATGACAAAGTCGGGGCTGTCTATATTGACTATGCTTACGCCCCTGGCAGTTTTACCGCAAAGTCTTACGTCGGCTGCCTTTGTTTTTAATGTTTTTCCAAGGCTGGTTATTACCACCACATCATCCTGCTCTTTTACATTTATGGCGCAAACTATTTCTCCGGTTTTTTCATCCGGATCATAGATACGCTGGCCGCGTGTTGCCCTGCCATGGGGGCTGAAGTTGTCATATTCTATGCGTTTGCCAAAGCCAAACTCGCTGATCAGTAGCATTTGCTCGCCGGCATTTACCCTGAGCATGGCATTAAGCTCATCGTTGTCTGACAGCCTTATTCCGCATACTCCCCTGCTGTTGCGGCCCATTACCCTTACATCTGTTTCTTTAATGCGAAGAGCCTGACCTTTTCGGGTAATAAGCATGACTTCATCATTACCCCTGGTTCTGCATGCAGAAACAAGCTTGTCACCTTCGTCCAGTTTGATGGCGATGATGCCCCTGGTCTTTGCATTTATGAACTGGCTGGTAGCCACCTTTTTTACAACGCCCCTTAAAGTGCCTAAGAAAAGATAAACATTATCTTTAAAGCCTTTAAGGTCTATTACAGTTGTTATTTCTTCATTTGCCCCTATGGCAAGAAGGCTTTTGAGGTGCACGCCCCTGGCAGCCCTAGATGCTTCAGGTATCTCATGCACTTTTTGCCAATAAGCTTTGCCGGTGCTGGAAATATACATAAGGTAATCATGGGTATTGGCTATAAAAATCTGTTCTATGAAATCATCTTCCAGCAGCGATGCGGAGTTAGAGCCCTTGCCTCCCCTGCCCTGGCTTTTGTATGAAGAAACAGCCACCCGTTTTATGAAGCCTTTGTTGGAGAACAGTATGACCATCTCCTCTTTTGTAATAAGGTCTTCTATGTTTATAGCTTCCACTTCGTCATGTACTATTTCTGTACGCCTGTCATCTCCAAACTTGTTGCCTATGACCCGGGTTTCTTCTTTTATTACGCCAAGTATTTTTTCCGGGTTGGCCAGCAGGTCCTTGTAATAAGCAATTTTGGCACGAATTTCTGCAAGTTCTGCCTGCAGTTTTTCTATTTCCAGGCTGGTAAGCCTGCCAAGGCGCATGTCCATGATAGCTTGGCTCTGTAATTCCGTAAGGCTGAAGCGCTCCATGAGGGCGGCTTTTGCGGCATCAATGTTCCTGGATGCCTTTATGATGCGGACAACTTCATCAATATTGGCAATGGCTATAACCAGGCCTTCCAATATGTGCGCGCGCTCTTCGGCCTTTTTTAGTTCGTATATGGTGCGTCTAGTAACAACCTCCACCCTGTGGTCCACAAAGCACTTTATCAAGTCTTTAAGTGACAGGGTTTTTGGCATGCCTCCAACCAGCGCAAGGTTAATTACCCCAAATGTGGTCTGAAGCATGGTATGGGCAAAAAGCCTGTTAAGTATCAGTTTTGGAATGGCCCCTCTTTTAAGCTCGATTACCATCCTCATTCCGTCGCGGTCGGATTCATCGCGAATATCGCTTATGCCTTCTACAGACTTGTCCCTTACAAGCTCCGCTATCTTTATTACAAGATTAGCCTTGTTCACTCCGTAAGGAATTTCTGTAAAAATGATCTGCTCTTTGCCGCCTTTCAGGGTTTCTATTACAAACTTGCCCCTTACGGTCAGCTTGCCGCGGCCATTCACATAGGCTTCTCTTATGCCTTTTTTGCCAAAAATAATGCCGCCGGTAGGAAAATCCGGGCCTTTTACATGGGCCATCAGGCCGTCTATGGATATTTCCGGGTCGTCAATATAAGCAGAAACAGCATCCACAACCTCCCTTAAATTATGGGGAGGCATGTTGGTTGCCATGCCTACGGCTATTCCCGAAGATCCGTTTATTAATAGATTGGGGACTGCAGCCGGCAGGACAGATGGCTCTTTTAGGCTTTCGTCATAGTTTGGAACAAAGTCCACAGTGTCCTTGTCCATGTCACTTAAAAGCTCGTCGCCAATCCTGGTCAGTTTTGCCTCTGTATAACGACTGGCAGCAGCCGGGTCTCCGTCAACAGAACCAAAGTTGCCCTGGCCGTGTACAAGCGGGTAGCGCAGGCTAAAGTCCTGGGCCATGCGTACAAGCGCATCGTAAAGAGACAAGTCTCCATGGGGGTGGTACTTGCCCATGGCATCACCGGTTATACGGGCGCTTTTTTTGGTAGCGGCGTTTGGCTTTAAGCCCAGCTCGTCCATGGCATACAAAAGGCGCCTGTGTACGGGTTTTAGCCCGTCTCTTGCATCGGGCAAGGCTCTGCTTACTATTACGCTCATGGCATAATTGAGGTATGCTGTTTTTACTTCTTCTTCTATTGGAACAGGAATTACTTTTCCGCTCAGCTCTATCATGTTACACGTCCAGTCGGGAGACCGACAGGGCGTTCTCCTCTATAAATTGTCTGCGGGGTTCTACCTGCTCTCCCATAAGGGTGGTAAATACCGATTCTGCTTCTACCGCATCGTTCATCTGAATCTGGATGATATTGCGCCTTGCGGGATCCATGGTTGTCTCCCACAGCTGGTCAGGGTTCATCTCGCCAAGTCCTTTGTAGCGCTGTATGGCGATTTTTTCCACGTTCTTGCCGCTTTCTGCAAGTATCCTGTCTTTCTCTGCATCGTCATAGGCATACTGAATTTTTTTATCTATAACAATTTTGTACAAGGGAGGCATGGCAAGGTATACATGCCCGTGGGAAAGAAGATCAGTCATATAGCGGAAGAAAAAGGTCAATAGAAGGGTTCTTATATGGGACCCGTCCACATCGGCATCGGCCATTATTATTACCTTGTGATAGCGCAGCTTGGATATGTCAAAATCACTACCTATGCCGCAGCCCAGGGACTGGATTACAGGCTGAAGCTTGTCGTTTCCTATTACTTTGTCTATACGGGTTTTTTCCACGTTCATCATTTTGCCCCATAGGGGTAGTATAGCCTGGATGCTCCTGTCCCTGCCGCCTTTGGCAGAGCCCCCTGCAGAATCGCCTTCCACTATGTATATCTCACATTTGCTGGGGTCTTTTTCGGAACAGTCCGCTAGCTTGCCCGGCAGACCGGTGCTCTCAAGCGCGGACTTGCGCCTTGTAAGCTCCCTTGCCTGCCTTGCGGCTATCCTGGCCCTGGCCGCAAGCACGGATTTTTCAAGTAATTTGTCTATAACATTGGGGTTGGTCTCGAAAAACAGGGTAAGCTGATCGGCGCACAGGGAGTCCACTATACCCTTTACCTCTGTGTTGCCAAGCTTGGTTTTGGTTTGGCCTTCGAACTGCGGGTTGGGCACTTTGACGGATAGCACTGCTGTGAGCCCTTCTCTTACGTCGTCTCCGGACAGGGTTTCGTCAAGCTTTTTTACATGTTTGGATTTTTTGAAGTACTCGTTAAGAATGCGGGTAAGGGCGCTTTTAAAACCTATAAGATGGGTGCCGCCTTCTCTTGTGTTTATTCCGTTTACAAAAGCAAACATGGTCTCGTTGAAGCTGTCGTTATACTGGATGCCGACTTCAACTTCTACTTCGTCCCTCATGCTGGAAAAGTAAACCGGCTCCGGATGCAATACCGTTTTGTTCTTGTTAAGATAAGACACAAACTCTTTTAGCCCGCCTTCAAAGCGGAACTCGTGAACCTTGGCTGTGCTAAGCCGGTCATCGGTCAGTGTTATAAGAAGGCCTTTGTTCAAAAAGGCAAGTTCTCTGAGCCTTGTGGCCAGGACATCAAAGCTGTATACCGTTGTTTCAAAAATGCTTTTGTCTGCGGCAAAGCGCACACAGGTACCGCTGTCTGTGCATTCGCCTATAACACTTACCTCTGTTACAGACAGGCCTTTTTCGTAACGCTGCATATGAATTTTGCCGTTCTGGCATATAGTTACCTCACACCAGTCCGACAGGGCATTTACTACAGAAACACCAACACCATGAAGCCCGCCGGATACTTTGTAGCTGTTTTTGTCAAACTTACCGCCTGCATGAAGCCTGGTCATGACCAATTCCAGGGCTGATACTTTTTCTGTAGGATGGATTCCGGTAGGTATACCGCGGCCATTGTCCGATACCTTTACTATGTCATTTTTTTCCAGAACCACATCTATGCGGGTACAGAAGCCTGCAAAAGCCTCATCTATCGAATTATCCACTACTTCATAGACAAGATGATGAAGGCCATCTATGCCTGTTGATCCAATATACATGCCAGGCCTTTTTCTTACAGCTTCAAGGCCTTTTAAAACCTGAATATTGGTCGCTGAATACGTTGATTCCATTGTTTTTTCCGGGGATTACAGGTAGTATGCATCCTTAAAAGGCGCCGTATCCGGCAAGGTTTTTAAAACTTGCAAAAACCTGCCAGACAAGTAAGTCATTATATCTTTTTCAATATAAAAAGTAAAGGATACAGACTTACTATTATAGAAAGAAACTTTATACCAGGGATGTTAATATCCTGTGTATAATTTTATAATCCAATGCAGGATATAGAATAGCCTGATTTTTTATTTATAAATAAAAATTATAGTGTAATGGTAAAACAACGACAAATCATTATTACACAAAGAATTAACTACAAATACTATAAAGATTTTTAGTATTGCCTTGTAATTTTCATGCTTTTATTTGTTCAAGGCTGGTGATATAATCCAATTTTTCATATATTGGACTTGTGGATAACTTGTTAAAAAAATTGTAGGAGTTATTAACTATGGATACTTGGGATTATAGCGCATTTTGGAATGAAGCTATGAACCAGTTCTCTAAAGAACTGAGCGCACAAGAATACTCCATGTGGTTCAATATTGAATATGATTCTGCAAGCCAGGATTCCATTACCGTAAGGGTTCCATCCGCTTTTTACAAGGATCAGTTGACCAAAACCTATCAAAGCGCCATAGAAAGCAAGCTTTTTGAACTGTCCGGCAAAAAAATACTTATTGAATTTATTATTGTTAAGCCGGAATCTTTAGAAGCTCCAACAAAGCCGGATGGCAATGCTATTGGGAACAGCCAAAAGCCTGTTGCAAAGGGGACAGAGCTAAAAGAAAAAAGCATAACTCCAAAAACCAGGGAAAGGCACCATCAACTTAACCGGCGCTATACCTTTGAAAACTACATTATTGGAGAAAACAACTCTTTTGCTGCCAACGCAGCCATGGCCATAGCCAGCAATCCGGGAACCGCATATAACCCTTTTTTAATATATGGAGATGTAGGATTGGGAAAAACCCATCTTATGCAGGCTATAGGAAACAGGGCATGGAACCTGGACACGCAGCCAAAAATAATATGCATTTCTGCAGAAGATTTTACCAATGACTTTATACAATCCATTCATGGCAAAAACATGCCATCCTTTAAAAACCGATACCGCTCTGTAGACATTTTGTTGATTGACGATATTCATTTTTTTGAAAACAAAGAAGGCTCCCAGGAGGAGCTGTTTCATACCTTTAATGCTCTTTACGACGGCAACAAGCAGATGGTGTTTACCTGTGACAGGCCTGCTTCGGAATTAAAAAACCTGTCCGACAGGCTAAGAAGCCGTTTTGAAAGAGGCTTAAATGTGGACCTGTCACCGCCAAATTACGAAACCCGCTATGCCATCCTTAAAAAAATGGCAGAAACTCAAAAAATAGACATACCGGCAGAAGTTTTTGAAGTTATAGCTTTGAATATTTCAACTAACATAAGAGATCTGGAAGCCGCACTTATCAAGCTTAGTGCTTATGCAAAGCTGGTAGGCATGAAAATTACACTGGAAGTGGCACAACAACAGCTTAAAGATGTATTCAGCCAGACAAAACACGGCAATATTACAATAGACAACATAATAAGAACCGTGTCAGATGCGTACAAGCTGAGCGCAAATGACCTTAAAGGCAAAAAGCGCACCAGAAGCATAGTAATGCCAAGGCAAATAGCCATGTATATAGCCAGGGAAATAACTGAATATTCAACAACAGAGCTTGGCTTGGAGTTTGGAGGCAGGGACCATACAACCGTAATGCATTCATGCCAAAAAATTGATGCCCAGCTAAAGCTGGACCCTACTCTTGAAACCAAGATACAAAAGCTTATCCAGACCATAAAACAAATAAGCATAAAAGGATAATCTGCAAACAAAGCGGGTATTACAGGTGCAAAACAAGAGGTTTAATTTTAAATAAAAAAATTTGGTGTAAATGTGGAAAAACACGCAAAGCTTATGCATAGCTTTTATAACAGGGCAAGTTCTTTTGCAATAAACAAATAAACTGTTTATACACATATACATAAAGCTTACTATTATTATTACGGTTATATTTATATACAACACTGTAAGAAGCTTAAAAAATTCCTGAAAATCGCCAATCTGGTCTTGATTCTTGCTAACAGCTGTATTTTATGGTATTCTTTTGAACAGGATAAAGAGGACAGCCATGAAATTTATATGTGAAAAAAATGTGCTGCAAAAAGAAATTTCTTTTGCGCAGGAAATTATTTCTTCAAAAAGTACACTTTCTGTTGTTTCTAACGTTTTTTTGGACGCTCAGGAAGGAAGCCTACAAATAAGGGCAACAGACATAAAAATTGGTTTTGATACCAGAATTCCGGTAAATGTTGTAGAAGCCGGCAACTGTACTGTTTTTTGTGAAAAGCTTTCTGCAATTCTTGCCAATATTCCTGACGGCATGATAGAAATTGAACAAACTGACAACAAAGTCATAATTAAACCCAGCTTCAAAAAAGCACGTTTCAGCCTTAAAACAATAGGAAGCGACCAATTTCCGCAGCTGCCCGATATAGACGATGACAAATATTTTGCGCTTCCACTGTCTGATTTTAAAGAAATGATAAGCCAGGTTATTTTTGCTGTGTCTGATGATGAAACAAGATATTTCATGAATGGCGTATTTCTGGAAATAAACCAGGACGGACTTATCATGGTTGCTACCGACGGGCGCCGTCTTGCTTATATAAAAAAGGACCTTGTAGAAGGCATACCCGAATTTAAAGGAATTATAATACCTCCAAAATTGCTTAACCTTATTTTGCGCCGTGCGGGAAATGAAGGACAAATAAAGCTTGCGGTAACAGACAAAAACCTTTTTATAAAATTTGGGCTTTATCAGCTCAGCTCTGTTTTGATAGAAGGCCAGTTTCCCAATTACCAGAAAGTAATACCGGAATCACATGAATACAAGTCAGTTTTAAGCAGAAGTGACGTCATAGACGCCTTAAAAAGGGTATCCCTTTTTGTGGAGCAAAAATCTAGGCGCATATTTTTTGAATTGTCAGAAGGCAAGCTTGTAATAAGCTCCGAAGAAACAGAACTGGGAGCTGCAAAAGAAGAAATTGAATGTGATTATAGCGGCCCCAAATCGGTAATTGCCATAAATTACAAATATATTGAAGAACCACTGCGTGCAATTGATACGGAAAACTATACACTCAGCTTTACTGATACCAACAGGGCTATAACCTTGACCCCTGTTCCGGAGGCTTCATATTTCCATATCCTTATGCCCATGCAAGTGGAATAAAGTCCTCTTCTTTAAATGGCTTTTTCTTTAATAGAAACAATAGCTTTCAGAAATCTTGACGATAAAAAAGTCAATATTGATTCTTCGTCCATTTTTATAGTTGGAGAAAACGGTCAGGGAAAAACCAATTTTCTTGATGCAGTATATACTCTTTGCTATGGATCCTCTTTTAGGCAAGGCAACGATAGCAGTTCTGCCAGACTTGGGGACAGAGCTTGGTGCGTTAAAGGCAACAATAAAGAAGGGTACAAGTGCGTTGTATCATGGAAAGACGGATCCAAAAGTATTACAGAAAACGAAAAGACAGTTTATGACAGAAAAACACTGGTGGAACGCAATCCGGCCATAGTTTTTTGTCATGAAGATATGGAGTTTGCTAGAGGGGAACCTGAACGCAGAAGGTTTTTTTTTGATCAGACTGCCAGCCTTGTTTCAGCTTCTTATATAGATCTGCTAAGATTATACAGAAGGGCTTTAAAAGCCAGAAATATGGCTTTAAAAGAAAAAAGCATGGATATTCTGGATGTGCTTGACCTTCAAATTGCCATATACGGTATTGGTTTGTGTGAAGAAAGATTAAAAATGGCAGCGGCTTTTGACCAGGTTTTTGCGCCACGATTTGAAGAAGTTGCCCGGCTTGGTACAAGGATAAGCCTGGAATACAAGCCATCATGGAAAAACTTGGATTCTGCAGAAGAAATAGCAAAAAACCTTGGGGCTTCCAGAGAAAAAGAACTAATCCTTGGCACCAGCCTGTCCGGACCACACAGGGACCGCTTTGTTTTTACAGACGATAATGGAGATTTTTCAGGCAGGGCGTCTACGGGCCAGTTAAGGCTGCTTTCCCTCACGTTGAGAATAGCCCAAGCGGAATACTATTCGGCATCCACAGGCCGCTACCCTACACTATTGCTGGATGATGTCCTTCTTGAATTGGACCCGGATAAAAAACAGCGCTTTATGAGTTTGCTGCCAAAACACGAACAGGCTTTTTTTACTTTTCTTCCTGGTGAACCTTTTGGCAATTACAAAAGCCGGTATACTCTGGTATATTGGGCTGACAATGGAAGATTTTTACCCGCGTAAAGTATCTGATTTGCTGTCCAGAATTATAAAGCCAGAAGCTTATGCTGATGCGGAAGGCTGGATAGCTTTGTTTGGCTCCTGGGCAGAACTAGCCGGAGACGTTTTGGCTGCACACTCAAGGCCACTGGATGTAAGAAATGGTGTTTTTTATATTGAGGCGGAACACCCCGGCTGGATACAGCTTTTGCAAATGCAGCAAAACAATATACTTAAAAAGGTAAAAAAGAAGTTTCCTGAGTTAAAAATCAGGGCTATAGCATTCAGGCTGGAAAAAGACAAATCCCTGCCCGGGCTTGCAAAAACGGGACCACAAGAGGGACAGAGCTTTAATGATGAAACGCATTCTTCAGGAGCCATTACAGAGGGACAGAGCCCGGAAATAGCACTGCATGAGGGACAGAGCTTAGAAAAAATTCTTGAAGAGGGACAGAGCTCAGAAAAAAAGCTGGCAGAAACCATAGGAGCGGTAGAAGACAGCAGTTTTAGGGAATTGCTGTCTTCCATTGCCAAAACACTTAAAGAAAATGCAAAAGCTGAAGCAAAAAAAAAGAAGTAAAACCTTGATTTTTATGGCTAATATCCTTATCGTGACGCTTTCTTGATATGGAGAGGCAACAATGACAGAAATTGAAATATTTGGAAAAGCCGAAGACGAAATTTGTTCAGGCTGTGAACATGATTGCGGCGATTGCTCGCCTGGTGATAAAAAAAGGACCATAGATCTGGTAAATGAGTTTTCTGAATTGATCAATAAGTCCGAATTTAATGGCCAATATAGCGTCGCTTTTTATGAATCTACTAAAGAAAACATAGCCAAATACAAAGATGTACAACAGTTGCTTTCAATGGCCAGCCTGGAGCCGGTTATATGCATTGGCGGTTCCATCGCATATCTTGGCGGATTCAGCCCGGAAGGCCTTCTGGAAGAACTTAGAAAAAAGAAAAGTGTTTCCAGATAAAAAACACAGAACCACCTTTCTTAGCTTGTAAAACAGGGGAAATCATAATGCAATTAAACGAAGAGTTCATATCCGGCCTTGAAGTATCCAAAGACGGAATTATCAGCAAAATTGCCGGTAATTTGTCCATAAAGCCAAGCCAGGCTGCTGCAGTCATAGAGCTTAGCGAAGAAGGCTGTACCGTGCCCTTTATCAGCCGCTATCGCAAGGAACGCACAGGCGAGCTGGACGAAGTACAGGTGCGTGAAGTTGTAAGCCAAAATCAGAGCCTTAACAATCTGGAAACTAGGCGAATTGAGGTAATCAAGGGAATTTTTGGCCAGGGAAAACTGAGCGAAGAGCTTTTTGCCAATATCAACAAATGCAATACCCTTACAGAAATAGAAGACATTTATGCTCCATACAAAAGAAAAAAGAAAACCAGGGGCATGCTTGCACTGGAAAAAGGCCTTGAACCCCTTGCAGAAATTATTACAAAAGGCAGCAATAAAGATGTATTGGATGCAGCCCCGGGTTTTATAAATGAGAATGCGGAAAACCCAGAATTGTCTGTTGCCAGCGCGGAAGACGCCATTAAAGGCGCAATGGATATAATTGCAGAAAGGGTATCCCAGGACCCGGATAACAGGGCAGCTGTAAAAAAGTTGTACATGATGTCAGGTTTTCTTCTTGTAAAAGGAATTGGCGAAGAAGAAAAAAAGGAAAAAAGCACCTACAAAATGTACTGGGATTACAAGGAAGCCCTGGCTAGCCTTAAACCCCACAGGGTTTTGGCTGTAAACCGCGGAGAAAAAGAAGGCGAACTGGAAGTAAGCCTGGAACTGGATGAAGAAGCTGCTGTCAGGCAGCTGCAGGGCAGGTATACGGTATCCAATGATTACCATGCAAGCGCTATTGAAGACTCTCTTTACAGGCTTGTTTCTCCGGCTGTCCAGAGGGAAATACGCTCCAAGGTAAGCGAGGATGCCGACTTCCATGGCATTAGCGTTTTTAGCGAAAACCTTAAAAACCTGCTTTTAAGCGCCCCAATCAAGGGCAGCAGGGTTTTGGGTGTTGACCCTGGAATACGAACCGGAACCAAATGTGCTGCTGTGGATGAAACCGGAAAATTCCTGGGTTATTTTGTTGTATACCAGGAGCAAAAGCCATTGGCAGCCAAAGAAGCCATAATAAAAGCCATCAAGGATTATAATATTCAGCTTGTAGCAGTGGGTAATGGTACAGCCAGCCACGAAATGCAAAAAATTGTGTCAGAAGCCTTGGCAGAAATTGGCTCGGACACAAAATACGCTGTTGTGGATGAGGATGGAGCTTCTGTTTATTCAGCCAGTGACATAGCAAGGGAAGAGTTTCCAGAGCTTGATTTGACAATACGCGGAGCCATTTCCATTGGGCGCCGTATTCAGGACCCATTAGCCGAGCTAGTCAAAGTTGATCCCAAAAGCATGGGGGTGGGGCTTTACCAGCACGATGTAAACCAAAAGCGCCTTTCTGAGACCTTGGACGAGGTAGTTGAATCGGTAGTCAACCGCGTTGGAGTAAACCTGAATACTGCCAGCCATTCCTTGTTAAAGTATGTTTCCGGCATAAACTCCGCTTTGGCCAAAAAAATTGTAAAATACAGGGACGAGAACGGGCAAATCAGCAACAGGGAACAACTTAAAAAAATATCCGGTATGGGAGAAAAATCCTTTGAGCAATGCGCCGGCTTCCTTAAAATACCCGAAAGCAAAAACCCTTTGGACAATACCTGGGTACATCCCGAAAATTACGCACTTGCCAGCGAAATTTTGGAAAAAGTAAAAGCAGGAACAGACCCGGACCGGGGACAGAGCTTGCTTCTTAAAGAAAAATACGGTGTTGGGGACAGCACCATAGCAGATATTGTTGCCGAGCTAAAAAAACCCAACAGGGATCCGCGGGATGACTACCCAAAACCCATACTCCAACAGGGTATACTGGCTTTTGAAGACCTTAAAGAAGGCATGAAGGTGACTGGCAAGGTTAAAAATGTAGTGGATTTTGGAGCTTTTGTAGATATAGGAATTAAGGAAAGTGCTCTTATTCATATTTCAGAGATATCAGACTCTTATGTAAAAGACTCCATGGATGCTCTCAAACTGGGAGACGTAAAGGAATTTCGTATAATCAGCCTGGATCCTTTGAGGCGGCGAATAGGGCTTTCCCTAAAACAGCAAAAATCGGCTGAAGACAACAAGCCTTGGCAAAACAGCGAAAAAACGGCAAAGGGACAGAGCTCTGACAGAAACCCTGCAAAACCGGCCAGAGGGCAGCCAACAACAAGGGGACAGAGCTTTAGCCGCCAGGGACAGAGCTATGATAAAGAAAACGATGGCAGCTCATATAATCCTTTTGCCGAGCTTCTTAAACGAAAATAGGATTGAAATAGGCTTAAAGGACAAGGCCAGAGGGACAGAGCTTTACTGACAAAGCTGGCCAGAGGGACAGAGCTGTAAAAACTGCCTTGACGGATTATTTGTCGAGGAGTACGATATCGATGAAAAGCATGTTCACAGTATAGATTATCTATAATATAGTAGATTTAGTTGTGGATATGCTGAGCAGGATATAAGTCTATCCACAGGTTTTATAAAAATGCGTGATTCAATCATCGCATATGCATCCATAAGAAGGAGAATTCTCTCCCCATGACAAAGAAAACATTCAGAGGGGGCGCTCACCCGCCTGAGCGCAAGGATCAAAGCAAGAATATAAATATAGAAGTTCTTCGCAAGGTATCCCAGGTAGTCATTCCCATTAATCAGCATTTTGGAGCTCCGCTTGAAGCGCTTGTTGCAGTGGGTGACAAAGTCAAACGCGGGCAAAAAATAGCTGATGCGGATGGCAGAATGACGGTGCCTGTTCATGCTTCCGTTGCAGGTACTGTCAAACGGATTGAGCCAAGGCTTCTTGCCAATAATCTGGAAGGCCCATGTATCATAATTGAGGCTTCGGCAGAAGACGATACTGTTTTTATGCCTGTTATGGACCCTTTTACCGTGTCCAAAGACGAAGCTCTTTCCAGAATCAGAGAAGCCGGAATTATTGGTATTGGCGGAGCAGGATTTCCGGCCCATGTCAAGTTTGCACCACCCCCCAACAAACCAATAGAATTTGTAATAGCCAATGCAGCCGAGTGTGAGCCGTATTTGACTATAGACGAGCGCCTTATGGAAGAGCGGCCTGGCGATTTTATAGATGGCATGGCTATAGTCATGCATATCGTGGGCGCTACCAGGGGTATAGTTGGCCTGGAAGACAACAAAAGCCATTTGTATGACAGCATAGCAACAGCCATAAAAGAACGGTCCAGCGGAAAAGATATAAGTATTCAGCTACTCAGGACCAAATATCCCCAAGGCGGTGAAAAAATGCTTATCACCGCTGCTACCGGACGGGTAGTGCCGTCAGGTGGGCTGCCCATGGATGTAGCCTGCGTGGTATCCAATGTGGGAACCCTAAGGGCTGTATCAGAGGCTTTCCGCAAGGGCAAGCCTGTGATCGATACCGGGCTTACGATTGCGGGTGGAGCCTGTTTGTCCCCCAAAAACGCAATAGTACCGGTTGGAACACTGGCACAGGACCTTTTTCCTGATTTTTCCCAATATGACGAAGCCAAATTAAAGCGCATAGTCATGGGCGGCCCAATGATGGGGCCGGCGGTGCCTTCTTTAAATGTACCGCTGCAGAAAAACACTTCCGGGCTTCTGCTTATGGACGAGGCTGAAGCCAAAAGCTTTGAGGAAGGCCCATGTATTCGCTGCGGCCGCTGCATGAAGGCCTGCCCTTGCTTCCTTTCTCCAGCCCTGCTGAATGCAGCATTAAAGGCAAGCAACTTGGATGATGCAGAAAAAATCGGGGTTATAGATTGTATAGAATGCGGTGCCTGCAGTTTTGTATGCCCGTCTCATATTCAGCTGGTTCAGCGCTTCCGTGTAGGCAAGCAACTGGTCCGCGTAAAGAAGCAGAAGGAGGCTCAACGTGCCGGCAAATAAGCTGCTTTTAT